>CAXTNA010000154.1:0-4836 GCA_964245535.1 uncultured Acidobacteriaceae bacterium
CTCCCGCACCGTTCGACTACGAGCATCGCGATCCAGGCCCCAAGGACATCGTCCTCGACATCCAGTTCTGCGGCATCTGCCACTCCGACATCCACCAGGCCCGCAATGAATGGGGCAATGCCACCTACCCCATGGTGCCCGGCCATGAAATTGTCGGCAAAGTGGCTGCTATCGGCAGTGACGTCACGAAGTTCAAAGTCGGTGATCTCGCGGCGGTCGGCTGCATGGTCGATAGCTGCGGCGAGTGCGCCAGCTGCAAGGATGGCGAGGAGCAATACTGCGATCGCCATGCCACCGTCTTCACCTACAACAGCAAGGACAAGCAAGGAAACCCAACCTACGGCGGCTATGGCGATCACCTCACGGTGATCGAAGACTTTGCCCTCAAAGTCCCTCCATCGCTCGATCCTGCAGCTACGGCTCCGCTGCTCTGCGCCGGCATCACGACCTACAGCCCCTTGAAGCACTGGCAAGCGGGCCCGGGCAAAACAGTGGGCATCGTCGGTCTCGGCGGCCTCGGCCACATGGGCTTGAAGTTTTCGCACGCTTTTGGCGCCAAAACGGTGCTCTTCACCACCTCACCCAATAAAATCGAGGACGCTAAGCGTCTGGGCGCCGATGACGTTATCCTCACCAAAGAACCCAACTGGCACGCACCGCATACGGGCACCTTCGATTTCATCCTCGATTGCGTCTCGGCCGAGCACGACCTCGCGCCCTACCTCGCCTTGCTCAAGCGGGATGGTGTGCTTTGCACCGTGGGCATACCAGAAAAGCCTATGCAAATCGCCGCCTTTTCCGTACTCGCGCGCCGCCACTTCACCGGCTCCATGATTGGCGGGATCGCGGAAACGCAGGAGATGCTCGACTTTTGCGGAGAGCACGGCATCGTCTCCGACATCGAGATGACCAGCTTCGATAAGATCGAAGAAGCCTGGGACCGTGTGGTGAAGGCTGATGTTAAGTACCGCTTTGTCTTAGATCTGAAGACACTGCGTTCGTAAAACAAAGCTCCGCAGCGTCAAACCCTTGTCAGGTGGCACGGCGGGTCGCACAGCGTTCAATTACAGCACGGCAGCTCGACTTGTACCTGGTCAGATGTGCCCTTGTGACTTGCCGGATTCAGTGACGTGGAATGTCTTCGTGACATTGCAGGGTAACTCACGGCACGGCACTCACCTATGGCACGGCAGACTGCCTTGCCACGAATAGCGCCAAAGGCGTGTTCTATACCAGCCTGGGCCGCAAGGCCCAGGTCCGCATGTCCATCCGTGTTTAGGGCTGAAAGCCCGCTCTATCCCCCAGCCAAGCGCAACAGGCTAGATCCTCCTTCTTCACGTGCACGATTTCTTCATCGGAAAGCTCGCGTAGCATTTGCTTTAAGCGCTCCCGGGCATGCAAAAGGCCAACCTTCTGAAGGTTGGCCTTTTTGCTTAGTATTAGAAAACTAGTACGCGCTACCCGCCACGGCCATCTCTTCTGCTTCTTCAACGGCCTTGGTCTGCTTCTCTTCCTGAGCGCCCGAGTTCACACCCAGATTCTTGCCTAAAGCCTCCCGCAAACGACGTCCGTACTCCGCATCCGCCTGCGTGCAATAGCTCACAATCTTCTCTTGCACGACCGGGATCGCATTCGCGAGCGCGCCGGAAAGGTTATTGATCAACTCTGCACGGTAGGCCTCGTCAAAGTCGTTGCGCCACGTGTCGCCCGCCTGTTTAAAGTTGTTCTCGCGGTCGATCTTCTGACGCACCAGACGACCCTCATACAGCGGCGTGTACGGTTTCGGCGCCGGTGCGGCCTCCTGGATGCCGTTCATCAACGAAGGCTCATAGTTCACATGCAAGTTTTGCCCCGGTGCGGCATCGACAACATAGGTCATCTGCCCATCACGCTGGTTCGTGGCCACCTTCGCTTTGGGAGCATTAATCGGCAACTGTAAATAATTCGTGCCCACACGATACCGCTGCGTGTCCGAGTAGCTGAACGTGCGGCCGACTAACAATTTATCGTCCGAAAACTCCAGGCCATCCACCAGTACGCCCGTGCCAAACGCCACCTGCTCCGTCTCGGCGAAGTAGTTATCCGGGTTCCGGTTTAGCACGATCTTGCCGACATGCAGAAAAGGGAACTGCGCCTTCGGCCAAAGCTTGGTCGCATCCAGCGGGTCGAAATCCAGCTCCGGATGCTCATCGTCGCTCAGGATTTGCACAAACATATCCCACTCGGGAAACTCGCCACGCTCGATCGCATCATGCAGATCCTGCGTCGCATGATTGAAGTTCGTCGCCTGGATGGCGTTCGCCTCTTCCTGCAGCAGATTTTTGATGCCCTGCTTCGGCTCGAAGTGGTACTTCACCAGCACCGCATTGCCCTCGGCATTCACCCACTTATAGGTGTTCACGCCCGAGCCCTGCATGAAGCGGTACGCCGCCGGAATACCCCAGGGCGAGAACAGAAACGTAAACATGTTCGTCGATTCAGGCGTGCATGCCAAAAAATCCTGAAAGCGTGCATCGCTCTGCCGATTGGTCAGTGGGTCCGGCTTAAACGCATGCACCATATCCGGGAACTTGGTCGCATCGCGAATGAAAAACACCTTCAAATTATTGCCAACCAAATCCCAATTGCCGTCCTCGGTATAAAACTTCACCGCAAAGCCGCGTGGGTCGCGCAGTGTTTCCGGCGAGTGCCCACCGTGCACCACGGTCGAAAAACGCGTGAAGATTGGGGTCTGTTTGCCGGCCGTATTGAACAGCTTGGCGCGGGTGTACTTGGCGATCGGCTCATCGCCCACCTTGCCGGTAGCCTCAAAGTAGCCGTGCGCCGCGGCGCCGCGCGCATGCACCACGCGCTCGGGAATGCGCTCGCGGTCAAAGTGCGTAATTTTTTCAAGAAACTGGTAATTCTCCAAAACCGCCGGGCCACGATTGCCCACTGTCCGCAGGTTCTGGTTGTCATAGACAGGATGCCCCTGCCGCGTGGTCAGCGTTTGACCGCTAGCCTGGCTGGTCGCCTGGCTGCCGGCGCCATTACCGTTCCCATTGCTGTTTGCGTGGCCGTTGGTCTGATTGCCGTTCTGGCCGTTGCCATTCTGAAATCCGTTGTCGCTCATAGGGGGTCTCCCGGCGCTGACCCGCAGGCACAAAGCACCGTCCTCCTATGATGCTTCCAAGGGCCGTTTTGGCACAATCCCCACAAACAATTGCCCGCTGCTTTTGCCGCAAGTGTTGGCCCCCGGAAGGGACGTCACGTTCAAAATCTAAGGCCGTTACAAAGGCTCGCGAGAAAACTCCTTCACGTGTGGACCAAAAGCTTGGAGGGCGACACGCTCGAACCCTTCTTTCAGAATTTGTATCTGTGCAATGTCGTTGCCATGATCTGCCTGCACATCTTCATCTTCGGTATTTTGGACAATAGCCGTCCATTTCTCTTCAAGTGTGTTCAATGCCTCGAGCATGTACTGTGCACGCCACGCGTCAAACTCATAGGTCGCCGTTGTCGTACCGGGTAGTGCATCGTTGGGCATGTCGGGTGCGGGGCACAAAAAATAGTGCTCCGGCCTTTCCCCAGGGGCTATGTCGCGTAAGTCAGGATAGAGAACCAATCCATGGGGCATGGGAACATTCGCTGGCAGCTTCCAAGCCCAACCGGACCCTTGAGGCAGCTTCGAGAGACGCTTTTCCGTGATAAGCGAGACCCCTTTGCCATTAGCACGGACCATGGAGGTATCGTTGTGCTGGTAAACATCGAGGTCCCGGGAGCGGACATAGGCAAGCTTGGAATCACTTCCATTGCCCAGCCGGTACAGATCTTCGTCGAGCATGTAGAGAAACTGCGGAGAACCAGTTGCCATGCTCAAACTATAAGCGAGAGAAAAGTCCACGTTGCCCAAAATCTTAGGGAAGCCGATTTCGTGTTCACCGAACGGCTTATATCGGTAAGGCACCAGAACCACGCCGGTCTCGCCAACGTCGCACGGGCTCGCCCAACGCCGTCATCAGCAAAATAGACACCATAATGATCGGACCATCTTGCCATTGCTGCATTGATCCCAACGCGATCACCAGCGATGTCGAAATAGCCGCCGGTTGTGTTGCTTGCAGGATCGTCGTTCCGAAAACCGTCAGCAATCCGGCGACCCCCGCCGCTAAAACCCGAGCCAACGCCACATCGGTAATGCCCGTCACCGCCGGCCACGTCCACGCATGGCTCAACGCTAACCCCGCAAAGCCGGCCAGCACTCCAACCAGATGCCCCACAATCAAGTTGTACGGTCGGGCGCTCTCCCGGTGCGGCTGCTCCACCAATTCGTAAATCGTCGGCCCAAGACTCGCAAACAGCAGCGGACGATGGCTAACCCATGCGGCCATGCCCGCAACCATCAGCAGCGCCGCCTCGCATAGTGGAGCAATCACGAGATCCATCGAACGCCAGTCCGCCCACAAACCACGGCTTCCATCTTTCAACCTGGCCACCTCTAGGAACGAAGTACCTGCCATGAGATGCGAGTTCCTGCCCCGCTAACCTCCGCTTGCCTCCTGGTACTACAGCGTCTTACCCTTAATACAGCGTCTTACCCCCTCTACATCCCTCGCGATCCCTCGCACCTCACCCCCTCATTTCCTCACCCCTCTTATTCGCCTCACTCCTCACTCCTCACCCCTCATTCCTCAGTACTCACCTCACCCCTCTTTACGCGTCGACTCCGTCTACCGGAAGATTCCATCAGCAGATTCCCAATTCAGAACTGTGCCTCGCATTCATGTGCAAAACGGCCGCAATTTTATTGCGAGGACGCGCCGCCGCAGAGCATACTTGCCCCATGCCCCCATCCCG
>CAXTNA010000154.1:4846-6216 GCA_964245535.1 uncultured Acidobacteriaceae bacterium
TCTTTGGTTGGGGCGGTGGTCTGCGCCTCTGGTGCAGTCTGCTTTGGCAAAGCATGACCCACACCAAGGAACTGAAACTCCAGGTTCCAGGCATCCCCGGTCCGCTCCACCTGCGCCCGCGCGATTTGCCCATTTTCTGGCAGATCATGGTCATGCAGGAAAACGACTTTAGCTCGCTGCCGCAAGCCCGCCAGGTTTCCGAAGCGTACCGGAACATCCAGGCAGACGGCCACAAGCCCGTCATTGTTGATTGCGGTGGCCACGTCGGCCTTTCCGCAGTGTGGTTTGCCTCTCGTTTTCCCGAAGCCACGGTGTACAGCATTGAACCGGACCCCGCCAACTTCCGCCTCCTCACGGAAAACGCCCGCGCCTTCCCAAACATCACGCCCCTGCACGGCGGCATCTGGAGCCGGTCCTGCCATCTCGAGGTCCTTAACCCAGATTCTGGCAGCGCCTCCTTCCGCCTCCAAGAAGTCGTCGCTACACCGCCGGCAACCTCTACAGCGCTGCGGGCGTACACCGTGGACGAGGTCCTCGCACGTGAGGAAAATAACCGGCTGCTGCTCGTCAAAATCGATGTCGAAGGTGCCGAGCTGGAAGTTTTTCGCCAACCCGCGCCTTGGCTCGGCGCCGCCGCCGCCGTAGTCATCGAACTGCACGACTGGCTCCTTCCAGGCCAGGGCACCAGTAAAAACCTCTTCAAACGCCTCGGCGAGCATGATTTCGACGTCGTGCTACGCGGCGAAAATCTCCTGCTCTTCAACACACTCACTACCGAAATCCACCCCTCCACGATGCCTGCCTCCGCCGACCTGCAGGAAGCGCTGAGCCAACGCTGATCCTTTGGTCCCACTCCCAATCAGGCCATTCGTATGATTGGGATCCAGTCCAATCTGCCTGCCCTCCTCTGCTACCCATGTCCGCACGCGACTACAATCAACTCGACATGAGTGCCACCCCCAACATCCCAGTCGCCCTTGCCCCTTCCCCGATTCTCAGCACCATCGCCGAACTCCCTTCACACGTCGGTGAAACTGTCACACTCCGCGGCTGGCTCTACAACCTCCGCAGCTCCGGCAAGCTGCTCTTTCCCACCTTCCGCGACGGCACCGGTACCGTCCAGGGCATCGTGCCCAAGGCGCAGGTCGCCCCCGAGGTCTTCGACACTCTCAAAAACCTCACGCTCGAATCCTCCCTCCTCGTCACCGGCACCGTCCGTGCAGACAGCCGCGCCCCCTCCGGCGGCGAACTCGACGTACACGACGTGCGCATCACCCAACGCATCGCCGACGCCACCCCCTACCCCATCTCCCTGAAAGAGCACGGCGTCGACTTCCTCATGGAGCATCGCCACCTTTGGCTGCGCACCC
>CAXTNA010000155.1:0-6164 GCA_964245535.1 uncultured Acidobacteriaceae bacterium
TTATAGAACGAGAAGGTACGGTAGTTCTCAAAATGCGCATTGTGGTCGAAATCGGTGCTCACAGATTGCGCCTGTGGCATCGGGGTGGCACCAAGCGCCAAGGCAAAAGCCGTTCCCCACAAAGCTGTGCGCAAGTTTCCGTTCAGTCTCATACCATCTCCTTGGCGAACCACATATGTTCGGCGCTCCCCGATAAGATGCGCGTTCGAGGGTACGTGTCTAGCCCTGCGTGCTCATACGGCGCACGCGTACGAACGCTCCCAAATTGCTTCAAGGCAAATGCTGTGAAGGTTCGATTGGCAGCGTAAAGTGGAGGATGGAGCCTTCACCAACCGTACTCGTGGCCCAGATGCGGCCGCCATGCTGTGCCACGATGCTGTTGCAGATGGCCAAACCCAGCCCCGTACCGCCCATCGTACGAGCATCGGTGGCGTCCACCTGGCGAAATCGCTCGAAGATGGTCTGCAGCTTGTCAGGCGGAATGCCGCGACCCTGATCTTCGACTTCGAGGAGAGCGGTTCCGGTAGCGAAGGGCTTAGCGGAAAGCCGGATCTCGACGGAACGCCCCACCTCATGTGCGGAGAACTTGATGGCATTCGAGACCAGATTGGTGAGTGTCTGCAAGATGCGGTCCGGGTCGGCCCAAACCGTAACGCCATTCGGCTCCGCGCGCAGCCGGATGTTTGCGCGCGCAGCCGCATGCCCCAGCAGCGACACCGTGCGTTGAAACAATTCCTCGACAGAGCAGTGGGCACGGTGCAGCTCCGCCCGGCCCGAGCCAATGCGTTCCAGGTCCAGGATGTCATTGACCAACCGCACAAGGCGCTCCGTGTTGTCGACAGCGATCTCCATCATCTGCTGCGCCTTTTCCGGGCGGGTATCCAAGGCGCCGCCCGCAACCAGCCCCAGGGCCGCACGCAGGCTCGTTAAGGGCGTGCGCAGCTCGTGCGAAACCGTGGAGATGAACTCGTCCTTCATGCGGTCGAGCGCGTTACGCTCGCTGATGTCGGTGAACGCGACCACGACCCCAACCGCGCGTTCGCCTCCCCCAGCAGCACGCATGTTTGGAGCTACACCAGGAATATCCCGGGCCGCTTCGATCTGCGGACGGGCAACATACTCGACCGGAAAAGAACTGCCATCCTTGCGCCAGAACACCTCATGCGCTACACGGATCGAGGTCCCATTTTGCACGCTGCCCCGAATAGGACAGCTGCTTTCGGGGTAGGGTGTGCCGTCGGCAAAAGAGTGGTGCACAAGCTCGTGCATGTTGCGGCCCAACAGCTCTTCTGGGTGGTAACCGAGCATCTGCGCCGCTGCGGGATTGACCACCGTCACGCGCCCTTCGAGATCGATCCCATAGATGCCGTCGCCGATCGACTCAAGCACTGAGTTCGACTGCCGGATCAAAGTGCGCAGCTGATCTTCGGCCCGTACCTGTTCGGTGATGTCGACCGCAAAGGCGAGCACGTAGCGCGGTCCATCCGTTGCTTCGATCAGCCGATTGCGGTACGCAAGCACACGCTCCTGCCCATTGCGGTGTGGCAGGTACATGAGGCCTTGCGCTTCACCCTGCGCGAGCAGAGCGTCGAAATAGGGCTCAATCCATTGTTGCCGTTCCGGCAGGATGAACTCGGTCAGGTTGTGCCCGACAACCTCTTGTACAGCACGGCCAAAGCTGCGGGCTCCGTGCTCGTTGATCGAGAGCAGTGTTCCATCGAGGGCGTGCGTGCAGACCAGTCCCAAAGAACCTTCAACGATCTGCCGATACCGCGCTTCGCTTTCACGAATGGCCTGTTCCGCGACACGCTGCTCGGTGACGTCGATGCCGGTGGCGATGATGAAAGCGACTTGCGCTTGCGGGTCCAGCAACGCTGTGGCCGACCACGCGATGCGCCGCCGTGTGCCGTCGGCCGCCAGCCAATTGTTTTCAAACGCGGTAGGAAAGCCGCCGCCGCGGATACGCTCAAACCCTTCCACATAACCGGCGATGTCTTCCTCCGGAATCAAGCGTTCCCAAGCATAGTGGCCGACGAGCTCCGGGGAGCGATAGCCGGAAAGCAGTTCGCAGGCGCGGTTAAACCGAACAATGCGCCCTGCGCTATCAAAGACAACCACCAGCGCTCCCACCGTGTCGAGCACGGTTGCAACAAAGTTTTTTTCAATGGTGAGTGCGGTTTCCACGCGTTGCCGCGCACGCGCGGCACGTCCCATCTCGCGGGTGTGCATCGCCAACTCCAAGCGCGTGGTGACCATGTGGCTTAGCGACTCCAACGTATCGATCTGCGCGGCACTTAGCTTGCGCGCCGTGGCGTCGAGCACACAAACACAGCCGATGGCTACTCCGTTCGGTGTTTGCACCGGTGCACCGGCATAGAAGCGAAAGCGGCGATTGCCGACAGGGATACCCGCCGGCGCGTAGAGGCCGTAAAGTTGGGCGTCCGGAATCTGGTACACACCATCGGCTTCGATGGTGGTCTCGCATGGCAACTGATTGCGCGGCGTGGGGCCATGCACGACCTCGTGTTCCAAGCCGAAGCTGCCCAGCAACGTCACGGCATGTTCTTCCACGATGCTGACGAGCCCCGCTTCGGTGCCGCACACCTGCGCAGCCAAACGTGCGATGTCATCGAGCGCCGGATCATGCGGCAACGCGCCAATGCCGTACCGTTCAATCGCCTCTAACCGGGGTTGTTCCATGCCTGTCAAACGAGCTCTCTCGTAGGCAGAATACGAAGCGCGGATGGGTCTTGCCCTCCCACTTTCGCCCCGCGCGCCGGACAACAGTAACCGCTCGCCGGTCACGTTATAGATGGGGGACGCCGGACGGGTGATGCGGCACACGCTTTTGTAGCAATCTGAGGCAAGCAGCTGATTGCAAGTGGGCTCTGCTATTGCCGGTTCGCTAATCCCGTACCGTGCCGGATTTGGTTCCAGATATCCACGTCTTTCTCTCGGAACAGCGTGCAAATGCTTGCTGGGACGGAGCTTCCCGCGCATACTCGAAAAAAAGGACGGAGGCAACTGCCGTACCGGAAGCGCACACAGAGGGGTACGTTGTGAGCCAATACGAACGGAAGGACGTTCTTCGCATGCTGCGTCTGCCCGCGCGGCAACTGGAGATCTGGGAGCGCGCTGGATTAATTGCGCCTGCAGAAGTCTACGCCTTCGACCAGGTATCGCAGTTGCGCAAACTGCGTGAGTTGGCGTCCACCCGGATTTCCGCCAAAAGCATCCGGCGCTCGGTGGAAGCGATGCAGCGTGTAGCGGGTATGCCGAATCCACTCGCGGGTGCTGTACTTTCGCCGCATGGGCCCCGATTAACATTTCGGCAGGACGGCGCGCTGGTCGATCCGCTGACCTCGCAGCTTGCCTTCGACTTCGATCTTTGCGGCAATCGGGCGGACGTTGTACAGCGGTTTGCCTCGCTGCCGGCCATCACTGCCTTTGAACTGCAGGAATTATTTCAGCGCGCGGTGCGGCTGGAAGAGCGCCCGGAAACGCTCGCTGAAGCGAAGGTTCTGTATGAAGGCCTGCTGCAACTGGCGCCGCTGCATGCCGCCAGCGCCATCAATCTTGGCACCATCTGCTACAACGAGCGGGAATACACCCGTGCGGAAAAGCTATATCGCCGAGCAACGGAAGCAGACCCTGAATATGCCCTTGCCTTCTTTGACCTGGGCAACGTGCTCGATGAGCAGATGCGTCTAGGCGAGGCCATCGAGGCCTACCTGCGTGCCCTGGCGCTGGTGCCTGACTATGCGGATGCCCACTATAACCTGGCACTGGCCTATGAGCGTCAAGGGGAGACCCGCAAGGCCTTGCGTCACTGGATGACTTATGCGCGGCTCGATGCAAGCGGGCCCTGGTCGAGTCACGCACGCGCACAAACGCGGCGCATCCTGGCTTCCGAGCGGCTGGCGATTGTCAGCCGGCATGGGCGTGTGATGCGCATCGCCGGTTGAGCTTGCCTGAAGTGCCGGCCGCGCAAAACATCCGGTGCGGCAAAGCGGGTACACTCCGGAGCAACGCTTGGTAACATGCCTTCAGTGCAAGGAGACCTGCTGCCCATGGCTGCACCCTCAACCTTTCGTCCCTTTGTGCCCGCACACGAGAGCCGAAAGGAGCTGTCCCCGCGCGCGCTGTTGCTGGGCAGTGCGTTCGGCATCATCTTCGGGGCAGTCACTGTGTATGTCGGTCTGCGCGCCGGGCTGACCGTTGCCGCGAGCATTCCGATTTCTGTGCTGTCGATCTCGATCCTGCGAGCGTTCGGCCGCTCGTCAATTTTGGAAAACAACGTCGTGCAGACGACTGGCAACGCCGGCCAGTCGATTGCTTCCGGCGTGATCTTTACATTACCGGCGTTGATCTTTCTTGGCTTCGATCTGCAAAGCTTCCGCATCTTCGCACTGGCGCTCTTTGGCGGCTGGCTGGGCGTGCTGTTCATGATTCCCCTGCGACGGCAGTTGATCGTCGAAGAGCATGGAACGCTGACCTACCCCGAAGGCACAGCCTGCGCGGATGTGCTGCAGGCTGGAGAGCGCGGTGGGTCGTTCGCTAGCCGGGTATTTCTCGGGTTGGGGCTTGGCGGCCTATACACGCTCTTCCAAAATGACAATCTGCTCGGGCTATTCCCGCCGACGCCCAATTGGGAGCCGAACTTCGATCCGCGCGGGCAAGGAATCCTGCGCGGAGCTGCGATCCGCGCCGATGTCACACCGGAGTACCTCGGCGTCGGTTACATCATCGGTATTCGCGTGTCGGCCATCATGCTTGCGGGCGGCGTGTTTTCGTGGCTCGTGCTGATGCCGGCCATCATGTTCTTTGGTAAGCATCTGCCCGGCCCGCTATATCCGGGCACCGTGCCCATTCACGAGATGAGTCCGAGCGATCTGTGGAAGACCTATGTGCGGCCGATGGGCGCGGGGGCAGTTGCTGCCAGCGGCCTGATCACGCTGCTGCGTACCGCACCGACCATCTTCAGTGCGCTGACGGCAGGCTTTGGCGAGATGCGCAAGAATCGCGTGGGGGCGCCGAAAATCCAGATGCCGGTGCCTGCCCCTGAGCCTCTCGACGAACCGAGCCTGAGTGTGGCGATTCTTCCGGCCGTCGCCGTTGGCGCGACGTTGCGCGAAATCAATAGGGGACCGCAGCGGTCGCGCACGGAGCACGATTTGCCGATGAGTGTTGTTGCGGGCGGCAGTGTGTTGCTCGTCGCTTTGATGTTTCTTTTCCTCGAATTCAAACCGGTGCCGGGCGCGCAGGTGGGCTGGTTGGCGAACCTGGCCGCGGCGTTGCTGGTGGTGGTATTCGGTTTTCTGTTTGTGACCGTCAGCGCACGCATCGTGGGCATCGTGGGATCGAGTGCCAGTCCGGTTAGCGGTATGACGATTGCCACCTTGATGGCCACGGCGGCGATTTTTCTGGTGAAGGGGTGGACGGCACCTGCCTTTGGGGCGCTGGCCATCACGATCGGCGGCACCGTTTGTGTTGCGGCCTCGAACGCAGGCGACACGTCACAGGACTTGAAGACCGGGTACCTGATCGGCGCGACGCCCTGGAAGCAGCAGGTGGCGGTGATGGTTGGGGTAATCGTGAGTGTGTTCGCGATCGGGCCGACGTTGAGCGCGATGAATAAGGGGTTTGAAAGCTTTCAGCGGCTGCAGACGCCGCGGGTGGTCTCGCTGGGGGCGTTGCCGGATGGGGTGCAAAACCAGGGCGCATTTCCGCGGGACAGCCTGACGATCACACCACACCTGCTGCGCAAAACCGAGTCAGGCGCGGCGCGGCAGGTGGTGCCGGATGCCCGGCGGTACGTGCTGCTGAATGCGATCGGCTCTTCGGAGCTTGAGGATGGTAAGTATCTTTATGATCCAGGGACCGGGCGCATTGAGATCCAGTGGGTGCAGGGCATTGGCAGCGAAAGCGCGGCGGCGCCGCAGGGGCGATTGATGGCGACCGTGATCAATGGCATTCTCAGTCGCAAGCTGCCTTGGAGCCTGGTGCTGCTGGGTGTGGCGCTGGTGATCGGCATTGAACTGCTGGGGATTCGCTCGCTGACCTTTGCGGTGGGGGCTTACCTTTCGATCGGCACGACCTTGGCAATCTTCTGCGGCGGCGTGGTGCGGTGGATGATCGATCGGGGGGCCGCCGGAATGGAGAGC
>CAXTNA010000156.1:0-6077 GCA_964245535.1 uncultured Acidobacteriaceae bacterium
GAGCCGCTGCCGACGCATGTGCAGGCGGCGCTGCTGCGGTCGCCGGAAGCACTGCAGCGGACATTAACGTCGGTCGATTTTTTTGCGGTGAATGCCTATGGCCGCCTCCCCCAGCATGAGACCGAACCGCTGCTGCAGGCCGTTCCGGTCGAGGGTACGCGCTGGCGCTGTAGGACAGAGGGATGGTACCGGATCTGCAGACGATCTGTGAAAAGCGGTCTGGAAGTCGGTCTGGAAGGAGCAAATCGTAAGGACTCCCAATAAATTCGTCTACAAGGCTTGTGAAACGGGTTTGTGCAGACTGGTTGTAAACGGCAGGCCGGTTCCATGCATCTAAGTAGGATGGGTTCGCAGGCGCCAGGTTTACGGCACCGCGCATTGAGCACACCCGCTAGTCAGCATTCCACTCCGATCTTTACGATTTGACGATTGGCTCCCCGGCGTCACGGAACGCACCCACGCAGGGCCATTCCAGGTAAAGCATGTTTTTACGTTGCACGATCAATGTATTGCGCCGCCCCCTTCCGCTGCTTGCCGTGGGGGTGCTCGGTGCCTATGTGCTTTGGGTGCTTTCGTTGCCGGCGTGGCCCTCACAGGATGGCCCGGTGCACCTGTATTACACGCGTGTGCTGGCAGTGTTGTTTTCCGGCGAACCCTCCGCGTACCGGCCCTATTTTTTTATCAAGCACCTGCTGCCCCCGTATGCGGTGTACTACTACGCTTTGCTTTTGCTTTCGCGTGTGATGTCGCTGCTGACGGCGGATCGTGTGGTGGTGTGTGTGTACCTGGTTTCCTTTGTCTTCGGATTCCGCTATGCGGCCAAGGCCATTGGCCCAAACGCGGACAGGATGACCTTGCTGGCTTCGGTGCTGCTGCTTAATTGGGCCTTGGGTATGGGCTTTACGAACTTTTTCCTTTCTTTTTCCTTTTCGCTGTGGGGGATCGGGCTTTGGCTACGGTTGGGCAATGCCCCGGCGCTTGGTAAACGGCTCGCGTTTGTGGCGCTGATGTTGTGGATTACGTTGTCGCACCCGGTGCCCTTGCTGCTGGTGCTCAGCTTCGGCAGTGTCGATCTGCTTTGCCGCTACGCAGCCGCCAAAGGCGCCTGGGGACCGGTGGAGCGGCGCGGCGGCGTATACGGGCTGCTGACATTGGCCGGCGGTTCGCTTTGCCTGCTGTACGTGAAGGCCTTCACGGTGGCGCATCCTTTGGCGCAACGAACGGCGATTCACGCTACGTTGCAGGAACAGATCGTGCGCCGGTTGAAGGACATCGCCATCGTCAAAAATTTGGAGCTGCTGTATGGGCGCTGGTGGGAGATTCAGGTATATCGCGGCTGTCTCTTGTTGATTGCAGGGACCGCTCTGCTGCTGGCCGTCTTGCAGTTTCGGCGTAGCCGGATTGCCGGACGCTGGACCCCCGGGGACAGCATGCTTGCCTTCTGCGCCTGTTTGTTCGTGCTGTTCCCAATTTTTCCTTCAGACCTCAGCGGGGCCTATTACTTCACCGAGCGGTTGACCATTCTGCTGTGGCTGATGGTGTTGCTGGCTGCCTGCGCATGGGAGCCGAAAGGGGAGAGCGTTCCTCCGGCACTGGCGCGAGTGTTTCCGAGCAGCCAAAGCCGATGGGCCGACACTGCAGCCGGTGCCTTTGCGGTGTGCGCCACGGTACTTATCCTGCATGCGGCCGACCGCACGCTGCGTCCTTTTGCGGAGCGCGATGCCGAGTTGGCGCATACGAAGCTACCGCTGCAGGGACGGCTTTCCATGGTGCTCGACGGTGGGAAGCCGCGGGTGTACACCTGGGCCGGGCCGCCGTGGGATCCGTTTTATTGGGAGACGGTGGCGCTGCTGCGCACCAATGACGGCATCCTGGTAAATGCCCCTTGGCTCGATTCGCCGATCATTCCGCTCGCGCCGACGGCGGCACTGCCAGGCGCCAATCTGCCGCCGTTGTTGGCGAACTCGCCGTACCTGCTGGTGGGGGCACTGGACAAATCTCCCCTGGTGCGCAGTGCTGTGCTGGACCATTCAGGCGTGGCATTGTTCAGCCCGAATCTGGAACATGGTGGACGCACCGTTGCCGCGTTTTTAGGGGCGGGGTGGTCTTGCGGCAGCACGCAGGACGGGATCTATCGGTTGTGCATGCGTGCCGCAGCGGGCGATGTGGCCATGCTGGCTCGTTGAAGCGATAGAGCATGGATGGGCGGAAATACAAAGGCCGCTGCTTGTACGCAGCGGCCTTTGTACCGTTGGAAGCACTACTTCGTAACAAGACTGCTCAAGCTGTCCTTGACTTTGTTTAGCATGCCCGAAGGCGTGCCCATGGATTGTTCCTTTTCACCAAAGGTATCCGGGCGACCGAAACCAAGGTTGGGCTCTTCACCGAGCGGAGCGGCCATCTTGACGTTAAACTGACCTTTGCCGTCGGGAGCAGGACCGCTGGTCCAAGGCTGATTTTCCTGATTGCCCACACCCCCCATCGTTGTGATGAGGAAGCTATAGTTGAAATCCTTGTTTTCCATCGATTGCGGAAAGGAGTTCGGAACAGGCAGGTGCGAGGGGCCAAGCTCTTCGAGCACCGCAAGCCATTGCTCCTGGTGCATGGTGTCACGGGCGATGTTGAAGGCGAGCATCTCCTTCATGCCGTTATCATCTGTGGCATGGTAGAGCCGCGCGGCCAAGGTGCGGCCGGTGGCTTCCGCGGCAACATTGCAATACATGTCGCCGGCAAGGTTGCCGCTGGCATAGATGTGCGACATATCAAACGGCACGCCATTGGAGTTGCCGGGATAAGCCGAAAGGCCGGTCGAAAGGATGTGGCGCATGTCCATACCGTTGAGGACGGAGCCGCCGATGGGGTCTTTGGAGATCTCTTCCTGCAGCGAAACGGGCGCCTTTTCCAAATTCATCGCCACGGCGGTTGCGAGGAATTCGATATGCGCGATCTCTTCTGTCGCGGTGTTGAGCAGCATGTCGCGATACTTGGCCGGGCCCCGTGAGCCCCATGCCTGGAAGAAATACTGCATGCACACACGGATTTCACCTTCCACGCCACCAATGGCCTGTTGCAGCATGCGGGCGAAGATGGGATTGGGCTTGTCGACGCGGACATTCCATTGAAGTTTTTTATCGGTGTAATACATGGGAGAAAGTTCCTTAAGAAAGTCTTGGGGTTGTGAGTGCGTATGTTTCGGCTGTCGGCACGAGCGAACGGCGCCTGTTTTTATTCAAAGCTGCCTATGCATGAGAGGCAATTGCACGCAATCGGGTTGTCGCCCCAACAGCGGCGCCCTTCGCCGCTTCATTACAATAAAGACGATATGCAGGAAACGAACACAACACCGCCGGAACAGGGACGCTACGCCCCGGAAGAGATCGAACCGAAGTGGCAAGCGCAATGGGACGCCGACCCTGCGCTTTATCGCGCGGAAGATCACACCGGCGGCAAGCCCAAGTTTTATTGCCTCGAGATGCTGCCCTACCCCAGTGGGCAGCTGCACATGGGCCATGTGCGCAATTATGCGATTGGTGATGCGCTGGCGCGCTACATGTGGATGCGCGGTTACAACGTGTTGCACCCCATGGGATGGGATGCTTTTGGGCTGCCGGCGGAAAATGCGGCGCTGAAAAACAACATGCCGCCACGGGCCTGGACGCTGCGCAATATCGAGCAGATGAAGGTGCAGATGCGGCGTTTAGGCTTGAGTTACGACTGGGCGCAAACGGAGATCGCCACGTGCCTGCCGGAGTACTACCGCTGGAATCAGTGGTTTTTTTTGAAGATGTACGAGCACGGGCTCGCGTATCGCAAGGTCTCGAAGCTGAACTGGTGTCCGCGCTGCGCGACGGTGCTGGCCAATGAGCAGGTGGTGGGTGGATGCTGCTGGCGGCATGAGGGCACGCCGGTGGAGCAGCGCGAGATGGTGCAGTGGTTTTTGCGCATCACGGCGTATGGTGATGAACTGCTGAACGGCTTAGACGCCATGCCCGGCTGGCCTGAGAAGGTGCGCACCATGCAGCGCAACTGGATTGGCCGCAGCGAAGGCACGGAAGTGACGTTCCGGGTGCAGGGCACAGGGGACAGGGCGCAGCGCACAGGGGACAGGGCGCAGGGCACAGGGGACAGGGCGCAGGGCACAGGGCACAGGGAACAGGGAGTAGGGAATCAGGGTCCTATCGCTGCGGATTTGCTGGCTCGCAGCGGCATAGGTAGTCTCAGCGATCCTTTCCCTTTGTCATCCCGCAGCGCAGTGGAGGGATCCGCTGTTTCGCCCGTGGACACGGATGCTGCCGGCATTACCGTCTTCACCACGCGGGTGGACACCATCTTCGGCGCTACCAGCTTGCAGCTCGCACCCGAACATCCGTTGGTCAAGCAGTGGGCCGCGCACGACGCTGCACTCGCGCGCGAGGTAGACGCAATGATCGCGCAGCAGCATGCAGTGAAAGAGGCTGGCGAAGCAGGCAGCGGGATGGGCGCTATTGAAAAGCATGGTGTGTTTACCGGGCACCATGCGGTGCATCCATTCAACGGCGAAGCAATGCCGATCTGGGTGGCCAATTACATCCTGGCCGACTACGGCACGGGCGCCATTATGAGCGTGCCCGCGCACGATGCGCGTGACTTTGAGTTTGCCACCAAGTATGGCTTGCCCATTAAACGCGTAGTGGCGCCGGCGGTCTCGGGAGGGGCTGCGGACGACAGCGGTGACCTCCTTTTGCCGTACCTCGGCGAGGAAGAGGCCGTGCTGATCGACTCCGGCGAGTGGACCGGTGAGGCCTGTCTGGAAGCGCAGGAGCGGATGGGGCACTACGCCGAACAGCAGGGCTTCGGCAAGCGCACCACGACCTACCGTTTGAAGGATTGGGGTGTCAGCCGCCAGCGCTATTGGGGAACGCCGATCCCCATGGTGTACTGCAGCAACGGCCACGCCGGGCTCGCGCCTGGGGGTGTGGTTCCGCTGCCTGAAACCGCTTTGCCGGTTTTGCTGCCGGAAGACATCACCATCACGCAGGAGGGCGGATCGCCGCTGGCGAAGCTGCCCGCGTTTGTGGAGACCGCTTGCCCTGTATGCGGTGGCCCGGCGCGGCGCGAGACCGACACAATGGATACCTTTGTGGATTCAAGCTGGTATTTCTATCGCTATACGGATGCGCATAACAGCGCCGCACCGTTAGATTCGGCCAAGGCAAATTACTGGTTTCCGATCGATCAATACATCGGCGGCGTGGAACATGCCATTTTGCACCTGATTTATTCGCGTTTCTGGACAAAGGTGATGCGCGATATCGAGATTGACGGTAAGCCTTTGATTGCTAACAGCGAACCCGCCGAGCGGCTGTTCACGCAGGGCATGGTGATCAAAGACGGCGCGAAGATGTCGAAGTCGAAGGGCAATGTCGTGAGCCCGGACGAGATGATCGGCAAGTATGGCGCGGATGCGACGCGAATGTATGCGCTGTTTGCGACCTCACCGGACCGCGAGCTCGAGTGGCAGGAGGATGGGGTGGCCGGCGTGAGCCGGTTTTTGGCGCGTGTGTACCGGCTCGCAACGAAGTATGCTCCGCTGGTGCGCTCTGTGCATCAAGGCAAGATAGCGAGCGACTTGAAACCTGCGCAAACAGCTACCGGTGTGGCCCTGCTGCGCACGTTGCACCAGACGATTGGAAAGATTACGGAGGACTTTTCCGGTCGCTGGCACTTCAACACGTCGATCAGCGCGGTGATGATCTTGGTTAATGAGATCTCGTCCGCCGAAGGCAAGCTGGATGCAGGCGAGGTGCCCGCCAGCACCGTCGCCGAAGTGTTTCGCTCCCTGACGCTGACCTTGGCGCCGTTTGTCCCGTTTCTCGCGGCGGAACTTTGGGAGCAGATGGGAGATGGGTCCGGCGGCACGGGTGCGCTGCTGCGTCAACCCTTTCCGGTAGTCGATCCCGCGCTCGCAAAGGAGAATGAGATCGAGGTGCCGGTGCAGGCGAACGGCAAGCTGATCGTGGTGGTAAAGGTCGCCGCGGAGGCCGATGATGAGGCGATGAAAGCCGCTGCGCTGGCCGACAGCAAGGTGTCTGCGCGGC
>CAXTNA010000157.1:0-6045 GCA_964245535.1 uncultured Acidobacteriaceae bacterium
CTTCAGCACCGTGAGACTGAAGCGGTCGCCCGCGCTTTCATTGGCGGCAATATCGTCGAGCGCCTTCTGAAATGCCAGGCGATCGAGCGTCTGCGTGCCATAGGAGTACAGCCCATCGAGCACGTCCGCAACCCCCTCCTGGCCGGCGGGCGTTTCGAGATCAGCATTGTGCTTCACGGAGCCAACCAGCGTGATCGTCGGGCTGGTATGGTCGGTGCGCACGATGAGCCGGATGCCGTTGGCGAGCGTGGTATCACTGGGCGTGATGAACTCCGTGGGAGGTTTCAGTTGATCAAGCTGCGAAGCCGCCCAGGTCGGCAGAACCACCGGTTTGGTAGGCGCGGAGGTGACCTTCTCGCCGCCGCCGAAGCCGTTCGAGGCCACAGCCTGGCCGGTCGGCACGGGCTTCAGCGTTGCCGTAATGGTGCCGACATGGAGCAGGTACTGCTTGGCGACGCGGTTCACATCGGCGACCGTCACCTTGCGAATGGCAGCGACGTCTTCCTCGGGCGAGGTACGGCCTTCGGCGGCCAGCGCATCGGACCACACCGTCGCCAGGCCGGGAATGGAGTTGCGCTGAAACTCGGCCTGCGCGATCTCGCTGCGTTTCGACGCCTCGACGAGTTCCGCGGGCACGCCATTCTGCGCATACTTCGTCAGGATCTGCCACATTTCGTTCACCGCACCGCTGCTATCCGCGCCCGCAGGCAGCGCTACAAGACCGAACCCGACGCTTGCCTTCGGATAGCTTTCAGCCACGGCGAACTGCGCCGCCAAGGCCTTGCCGGCGGGTACCATCGCGTACAGGTCGGCACGCTGCGACCCGAGGACATCGAAAAGGATCTGCGCGGCGGCATAGTCGGGTGAATCGGTGCCGGGCAATCGATACGCGATGAAGCCGAGAACGTACGGCAGGTTGCTATCGAGCGAGAACGTGTCCGCCTTCACCGGTTGCAAATCGACCGTTGGGTGGGCCGGCAGCGCATGGCTGGGGATGGCTTCGAACTGCTGTTTGATCTGCTCCAGCGTCGGCCCCGGGTCCACATCGCCTGCCACGACCAGGATCGCATTCGCGGGCGTGTACCACTGCTTATAGAAATCCCCGAGCATGGTGGCCGTGGTGGCATCGAACGAGCTTTTGGTACCGAGCGGATCGTGCGCATACGGCGTGCCCGCAAACATTGCGGCATTCAAACGGTTGATGAACTTATAGGTCGGATTGGACAGATCGCGTGCCACCTCCTGCTCGATAGCGCCGCGTTCCTGGTCCCACTCGGCTTGCGTGTTGTCGACGCCGCGCAAGCAGGCCGCTTGCGCATCGAGCGCCACGCCGAGGTCGGCGGCGGGCACGGTGGCATAAAACTGCGTGATGTTTTGCTGTGTGTCGGCGTTGTTATTGCCGCCAAGTTGCGCATAAATGGCCGCAGTCTGGTCGGCCGACATGCCGGTGCAGCCGCGAAAGGCCATGTGTTCTTCCGCATGCGCCATGCCGGGAAAGCCCTGCGGCGTTTCATCGCCGCCGACCATGAAATTGGTTTCCACCGTAACCACCGGCGCCAGGGCATCACGCACAATCACCACGCGCATGCCGTTCTTCAACGTAGCCCGGGTGACATCTTTATCGACGGCTTTGTTGACGGCAGGACTGGAAGAGACCTGTGCGGAAGCTGTCGCGAGACACACAAACGAGAGCGGTAAGAAGAACCGAAGAGGACGACAAGTAAAGCTCACAAAAAGCAACCTCCGCGCAAAAATGCGCTACAGGGAAAGGACGTTCACATTGTAAAGACGAAGCATCGGGTCTTCTGTTACGAGTCGAAGGTCTTCGGCAATGGCTTGCGCCGCGATGAGGCGATCAAAGGGATCACCGTGGTGAAAGGGTAGAAGTGCAGAAGCGCGTAGATGCTCCAAGTGTATGGACAGAAGGCCGACACGCGTTTGCTGGAGCAGGGTTAACAGCGAGTCCACATCATTTCCCGGAAGGGTAAGCCGGCCTCGAGCCAGCTTAATGCTCACCTCCCAAATGGAGGCATAGCTAAAATAAATCCTGTTTGCTGGATCGAGAATGACGCGGCTTAAGGCAGGTTTTAGTCGCGCATCATTGTTGACAGACCACAAAACGACGTGCGTGTCGAGCAGTAATCTCACGATTCGGGTGGAAACAATTCGCTTTCATTGAAAAGCTTCGCAATCGCCGCATTCTCTTCCGGGGAGTCCCAATTATCAGCCAGCCACATCTTGCCTTTCATAGCACCAAACAGGCCGCTTCGATCCTTGGCAATCGCCTCGGCTCCAGGTATTTTGGAGGATGCCGAGATGAGGGTCACCACGTAGCCATCCTCACGGGTTATCTCGACCCGTTCCCCATGTTCGGTTGCGGCCAGCAGCTCCTGCAGGTGCGTTTGCGCGTACTCGGTGGAGACCGTCATGCCTTGTAGGGTATGTTGCCCGTTCGGCAGCGTCAAGCGGCATGCTGGCGCAACGTCGAATCCCTTTTTTCCCGCAATGGCTGGCTATAACACCTTCTGTCCAGAGACTTCGCACTTCCGCGGCAATAGACTGCAGGAGCGCTTTCAACGGGGCTTCATAGATACGCGATTGGTCAGGCAGGGGCAATACCGGAGTTGCCAAAAGCAACACGGCCCTGCGGGGGCAGGGCCGTTATCTCCCAATGAAAGGAGGGTGGAGCTATGTTGCGTATGCGATTACGCTTCAGCCTTGCAATCCATGTACCTTTGCGATGGATTGCAGCTCTGATCTGCCTATTACGGTGATCAGATGGCTTCCGGCGGCATGAACCCGTCGGAAGCCAAAAGTAGCATACGCCTTTTCCGCATCGCTGCAAATCACACTTTGGTAACGATGGCTAGCTGCCTCAGCTATGCAGAACGCGCAACGCCGGCTCGGGAGAGACTGTCTTCGGTTCCGGGGCACGGAAGTGCTCTTGAATGCGCCGAGCGACGGTTTCCTTCACCACGGCCGTTAGCGCATCGGGGTTCGTCTCGGCCGCCTGCTTCAACGCCCGCACGCTGCCGAAATGCGCCAGAAGACGTTGGCGTGTGGTAGGACCCACGCCGGGGATCTCATCGAGCTCGCTGACCCGGTCGCGCATCTCGCGACGTTTGCGGTGGTAGCCGATGGCGAAGCGATGACTTTCATCGCGGATCTTCTGAATCACATGCAGCACCGGCGAGCGCCGGTCGAGCACCACCGGATCGTCCTCCTGCCCGTGGATGTAGATAATCTCCTCGCGCTTGGCAATCGAGGCCAGGGGCTGGCTGGTCAGCCCCAGCTCCTCGAGGGCGGCCGCGGCGGCGTGCAACTGGCCCAGGCCGCCGTCGATCAGCACCAGCGAGGGCAGGGTAGCGTCCTTGCCCACCGGTTGCGCCCCGTTGGCAAACTTGCTGTACCGGCGGCTGACAATTTCCGCCATGGACGCGAAGTCATCAACCCCAGTCACGGTCTTTACCTGAAACTTGCGGTAATCCGCCTTTTTCATCGCGCCTTTTTCCCACACGACCATCGAGGCTACGGTTTCGGCCCCCTGGATGTGCGAGATGTCGAAGCACTCGATGCGCTCGGGCGCGTCTGGCAGGTTCAGGGCATCGGCGAGTGCTTCGGCCATCGCTTTGGCGCTCGGCTGCAGCACGCGAAAGCGCTGGTCGTAGCTTTGCTTTGCGTTCTGGCAGACAAGGTCGACCAGCGACCGTTTGTCGCCCCGCTGCGGCGCCGCAATTTCAATCTTGTGCCCGCTACGCTCACGCAAAAGGTCGGCTAGCAGCGCGCGATCCGGGAAGTCCACCGGTAAGTAAATGTGCTTCGGAACATAGTTCTGGTCCAGATAAAGCTGCTTCAGCAGTGCGGAAAAGAAGGCTGCCGGCGAAAAACACGGCTTGGCCAACGCGTTTGGCGACGCGGGCTCAGCGACAGCTTTCTCCAAAGCGCAATCGGCATCCAGCCCCGGATCACCGGCATCGAAGCGCGAAATCAGCACCGAGTGCTGCTCCGATGCCTCTGTGTCGGCAACGATCTCCGGTGCGGCCACGTGCGGATTCGGCTCAAGCCGCGGTTCCGCCTCGAGATCGCTCGCATTCTCCTCTTGCTCCACAGGCGCCGCCGAAACCTCATCCTCGAACTCGGGCAGATCCTCCCAGAACATATCGCGCCGATCGACGATCTTCCCGCCGCGCATGTGGAACAGGTTCACCGCGAGCATGTCGTTTTCAAAGTGAAAACCAAAGACATCGGCATCATCCGTATCGGTGGTGTCCATGCGCTGGCGCTCGCCGGCCTGGTGCACCGTGGAAAGCTGGTCGCGCAGCCGCGCGGCGAGCTCGAAATGCATGTTCTCGGCGGCGGCCTCCATGCGCGCCATCAACCGGCTTTCCAGTTCACCGGTCTTGCCTTCCAGAAACAGCTGCACGTCTTTGATCACCGCGCGGTAGTCCTCCTGCGGGATGAGCCCATCGGCGCACGGCCCCAGGCAGCGCTTGATGTGATATTGCAGGCAAGGCCGCGGGTGGTAACGGTTCAGGTCCACCTTGCAGCTGGGAATAAGAAAGCTGCGATGCACGACATCCACGATGCGATGCGCAAGATTGCCTGGAAAATAGGGCCCAAAGTAGGCACCGCCATCCTTCCGCAGCCGGCGCGTAACGAACACCTTGGGATGCCGGTCTCCCAGCGTGAGCTTTACATAAGGGTAGGTCTTATCATCGCGCAGCAGGATGTTGTAGCGCGGCTTGCGCTGCTTGATCAGATTGTTTTCAAGCGCCAGCGCCTCATGCTCGTTGCCGACCGTGATGTATTCAAGGTCGACCGCCTCGCGCATCAGCGAGCCCGTCTTTGCATGCGCCTGCGAGGCCGCCAGAAAGTACGATCGCACCCGCGCGCGTAGGTTCTTTGCCTTGCCGACGTAGATCACTTCACCCTCGGCGTTTTTGTACAGGTAACAACCGGGGCTGGTGGGCAAGGTGCGAATTTTTTGCAGCAGGTCCATGCGGGAAGGGGTCGCTCAGCATGTGGCACAGTAGCGGCTGATCTTAGATTAGACGTTTTCTGCCCGCGTGCGATGCAGCGCGTCCACAGAGCGGCGGGGCCCACGCGATAGCATGAAGCATGCCGCAGAAAACACCTTTAGACCTCGATGAAACGCAACGCAATGCAGGGAGTGCGGTCGCCGGGGCCGCGGCGATCATGGCCCGCCTGCGCGGGCCGAATGGCTGCCCGTGGGACCGCGAACAAACCTTCGACAGCATTAAGCGGCACACGCTGGAAGAAACCTATGAGGTCTTCGACGCGATCGAGCGCCGCGCCTGGCCGGAGCTGCGCGACGAACTCGGCGACCTGCTGCTACAAGTGCTCTTCTATGCGCAGATGGCGAGCGAAGCCGGGTATTTCACGCTGGAAGACGTCGCTGAAACCCTGAGTGCCAAGCTGATTCGCCGTCATCCCCACATCTTTGGCGAGGTGCACGCGCCCGATGCCGAAGCCGTTCTGCGGAATTGGGAGCAGATCAAAAAGGAAGAGCGCCGCGCGGCAGAGAATACGGTGGTAACAGGCGCGACTTCAGACCACGTCCCGGCCTCACTGCTCGACACCGTCCCTCGCTCCATGCCCGCTATGCTCGAAGCCATGAAGCTCGGCTCCCGGGCCGCCAAGACCGGCTTCGACTGGCCCGACGCCCAGGCCGTCTTCGCCAAACTTGAAGAAGAGACTGCGGAATTGCAGGCCGAAATCACCGCTGCAGACCAGGACGCCACCGAAGCCGAGTTTGGCGATCTCCTCTTCAACATGGCCAACCTCGCCCGGCATCTCCACATCGACCCCGAAACCGCTCTCCGCCGCACCAATACCAAGTTCCGCGCTCGATACCGCGCAATGGAAACTGGCGCGGGTGGAATGGAGAGTTTCGAGCAGGTGCCCTTGGCGGAGAAGGAGAGGCTCTGGGCGCAGGCCAAGGCCATCGAAACCGCTCCACATTGAAGTGGATTCGTCGATTCGTTATAGGCAACCTAGCGTTACGTTCTTTGCACTGTCATCCTG
>CAXTNA010000158.1:0-6021 GCA_964245535.1 uncultured Acidobacteriaceae bacterium
AGCAACAGCCTCCGAAGCTGTAGGTCAGACGTTCGAATCGTCTCGGGCGCACCATGCTTTAGGGTGCAGCACATTAACTGATCTCAGAGTGCTGCGTCGATGGATTGGGACGCGCACACCAGCTGTCAACGGTCACGATCTTGCGTCCTTCCTCGCGAGCCTTCTTCAAAAGCAACTCCGTTGCGCGTACGGTGTGGGAGCGATCCGTCCCCATCACCTTATCAAAGCCATCATGCAGAAGAATATTCGCCCCGCGTCCTTTGCGCTCAACACGGCGTAGACCGTGTTCTAAACGCTGCATCATGCGATCCACACCGATCGGTTCCCAGTCGTTTCCTTGCACATTCCATTGCACGACTTCAAGACCAAGGTCGCGCGCGCAACGCAGAACGGCCGGCCGACGCGCACCGAATGGCGCACGAAAGAAGCGAACCGGCTCCCCTAGGGTGTCCTCCAATAATCGACTGCAGCGCTCAATCTCGTCTTGAATCATACTTTCCGATTTGTTCGCGAGAAAGGGATGTGTCATCGTGTGATTGCCGATGAGATGACCTCCCGCTTGCAACTCGCGAACGATGTCTGGTCTTTGCCGCACGAACTTGCCGATAAGAAAAAAGGTCGCGCGAGCCTCGAAACGAGCGAGAACCTCGAGCAGCTCTCGAGTGGATCGCTCATTGGGTCCATCATCAAAGGTAAGCGCAAGTTCCTTCGGATCACCGCCCGCGATCAACGTACGGCCAAACAGTTGAGACTCAGGTCGCATGCCGAGGCCGGCAACAGCTGCAAATACGCCCGCAGCCACTGTGCTCCCGAAAACGGCCTTTCCAGAGATGCTGACCGGCATGGTATTTCCATTCTTCATCCAGCAACGTGAGCCTATTCGTGCTTGTCGCTCGAATCAATGCAACTTGCGTGCGATTTATGGCCCTTCCGAGAGGGCTGTGTGGACGCGTCGACGACGCGTCCGCAGTATGGGGTATTCAGTCCCCATGCTCGCTGCGCAAGCGAGCTAAAACCTCTTCAGCATGTCCTTGCGGTTTCACATTCGCGAAGATATGCAACAGGCGACCATCGGAACCGATGAGATAGGTCGTGCGTTCCACACCGGTGACCGGCTTCCCGTACATCGTTTTCTGCTTAACAAGATCGAAGCGCTTGATGATCTCCTGATTGCTGTCGGCGAGCAATGTGTAGGGCAGATCGAATTTATCTTTGAATTTTCTTTGAGCCTTGACGGTATCACGCGAAATGCCGAACACAGCGGCACCGGCGCTGGCAATCGCCGCAAATTGATCGCGAAAGCCACAGGCCTCCACTGTGCAGCCGGGAGTGTCGGCTTTTGGAAAAAAGAAGAGAACTACAGGTTTCCCTAAGAAATTGGAAAGCGTTACGGGAAGGCCGTCCTGGTCTGGAAGGGTAAAATCCCCAATGGGATCACCAATTTGTGGTGCAGGCATGCTGTTCCTTTGTGTTTCGGATGCGCGATATGCGATTCAGCCAGAGGTATGGAATCAAGCTCCTGCTTGCAATTTAGCTCGCGGCAAAAAGATGAGCTTGCAATTTACGTGCGGCTCGTCTTTGCCAAGCGTGCCAGTTTGCCGCGATCAAGCGAATACTGGTTCGGAAACTTCCTCATCCGAAATTTCCTGGTCAGTGGAAGCGATGGAGCTCGCGAGAGGGAAATAGGCGTTTGCGATATATTGGCCCAGCATGCGATGCGTGTTGAAGAAGGTGCCGTTCATGGCAATGCAGTGCTGGCGAAGACGAGCCCATGCCTTTGCATCCGCAAAAAGCGGGCCCACGGCATTTTCCAACTTGCTGTAAAGGGCGTCAGCCTCCCGGGCCTCGTCGTCGAAATCTTCTACGGCCCAACCGGTGATGTTTTCAGCGCAGCCTTCAATCCACCAACCGTCGAGCACGCTAAGGGAAGGAACGCCGTTCAGCGCAGCCTTCATGCCGCTGGTGCCGGAGGCCTCGTAGGGGCGCAAGGGGGTGTTCAGCCAAACATCAACGCCCCCGGTGAGCTGCTCGCCCAAATTCCAGTCATAATTTTCGAGATACAAAATGCGCAATTTTGAGTGTTGAAGACGGCCGGCGGCTGCAAAAACCTCGCGAATCAAAGCTTTGCCGGCGTTGTCGGCGGGATGTGCTTTGCCGGCATAAAGGATCTGCAGGCCGCCGAGCTTGTCTGCGAGTGCCAGGAGTCGTTCCGGGTCTTGGAAAAGGAGAGTGGCGCGCTTATAGGTGGCCACTCGCCGTGCGAAGCCGAGCGTCAGCACAGCGGGGTCGAGTTCCACACCTGTGCGCTCCTTTACTGTGGCAAACAGGCGCTCCTGACCGAGCTTATGCGCTGCCTCAATCCGCTGCGGCTCAATACCGTACACATTGCGAAGGTACTGATTATCGTGACGCCAGGACGGGGTTTTTTCGTCCAGAAGCGCCTGGAACGCCGGCGACACCCAGGTACCCGCGTGTACGCCGTTAGTGATGGAGTGCACCATATGATCCGGAAACATGATTTGGGAAACGGCCCCGTGCTGCATGGCAACACCATTGACGTAGCGCGAGAAACGCAGGGCAAGGTAGGTCATATTCAGCAAGCCGTTGTGCAGCGCGCCAAAACGCTCGATGGCGGAGGCGCGTTCATGGCCGAGCACACGGTGCATCTGATCGAGCCCGAACTGGTCGTGCCCGGCGGGCACAGGCGTATGTGTGGTGAAAACGCAATGGTTGGCAACGAAGGCGGCATCGGCTTCGGTCGCATCGTGCAAGGGAATGCCGCGAAGGCGATCCTCCAGAAGGCCAATGGTCAGCAGCGCCGCGTGGCCCTCATTCATGTGGAGAACCTGGGGACGGCAACCGAGCGCGTGCAGAAGGTGAATGCCTGCCAAGCCGAGCACGGATTCCTGACAAAGCCGGTAGTAGGTGTCGCCGCCGTAGAGATGATCGGTGAGGGTCCGGTCCCACGGATCGTTGCCTTCGACGTCGGTATCGAGCAGAAATACCGGCAGGACATGACCAGTAACTCCGACAACATCGAAGCGCCAGGCGCGCACGATGAGTTGACGCCCCTGCAGCATCAAGGTGACCGTGGCGGGCGCCTTAGGCAGCATGTCTTCGGGATGCCAAACGACATCAGACTCGGTCTGCTGTCCGACTGCATCAAGATACTGCCGAAAGTAGCCGCGGCGGTGGACCAGCGAAACAGCCACCATGGGAGCACCTGTATCGGCGGCCGAGCGCAAAGTGTCGCCGGCGAGCATGCCTAAGCCGCCGGAATAGGTCGGCAGTTCTTTCGCCAGCGCGATTTCCATGGAGAAGTATGCGACGGAACGCTGCGAAAGGTCGATGTGAGGAGCTTTGGGAGAGGGAGCAACAGCCATACAAAACATTCCTTTGATGCCCCACGCTGCCGGCTGGGGATGGTTCCTCGAACAGATCGCCTGGACGGAGTACATCTTTGTTGTGACTGGCTCACGTCTTCTGGAGAAGTTTACCAAAGAGACAAGATGGAAGCCGTTTTTTAGTCAGGCGACGACATGAAGGTACGGTACCCGGCGGCAAGGGAAAAGTCTGTGTGCCTTCTGTGTTATGAAGTTCCAATTTCTTTTGCCGATAAGGGCTTAGGCGCTCTTGAACCCGAACCGCATGGCGAGGCCGAGCGCGACCGCTAGTAAGAAAGCCAGGGTGGTGAGTCCCCCTCCGCCACGCAACCGCTTGCGGACGGTCTCGGCGAGAAGAATGACTACGTACACCACAGCGGTCAGCACAAGACCGTCCATCACAAAAAAGCGGCTTGGCCCGGTTTGCACTTGCCAGGTCGGGACAGGGCTGAAAACGGGCAGAAAGGAGCCAACACCGAAGAGCAGCAGAAACAGCAAGGTCTGCAGCACGACCAGTATTGCCTTCACCATAGCGTAAATCCTCATGCGTTGCGTATGAGGGCAGTGTATCGCGAACGTCTCTTGCGGAGGTTGCAGACGCGTGCATCGCGTTTTTGCGTCATCAGCGCGCAGCCGCTTCAAACACATCGAAACGGCGCTCGAGTTCCCATTGCTGGGCAGCACGCGGATTCTCTACCAAAAATGCCTGACAAGGCATGGACGGTCGGACGGCAGGAGTTGCCCGGTTGGTACAGGGCGAGACTATCCTCGTAAACGCATCGGGTGCAGCCCAAAGGCTGATTCCGGGCAGAAAACTGTGCTCAAGCGCGGTGCGGGCGGAGCGTTTCAGGTCGAAGTAGCTCAGGTTCTGCTCTTCGGCGGCTTTGACGTACTCATGGGTGAGGTCGATGCGGCTGACGCCCTCATCGTCGGTCGAAAGGGCGATCGGCACGTCGGCGGCACGGTAGGCGGCCAGCGGGTGATCGGTGCGGGTGCGGCCAAGGATCACGTCATTCGAGGTGAGGTTGATTTCGACCATGACGTGCTTGGAGGCCATCTCCCGGAGGAGGGCGTTGGGATTGGTTTCGTAGAGGAGATCCATGCCGTGACCGATGCGCTCGGCATGGCCGAGTTCAACGGCTTCGTGAATGTGAAAGCTGAGCCCGGCGGGCGGCACCATGCCGAAGGCGAGTTCGCCGGCGTGGAGCGAGATGTGGACCTTCGGATAAACGGAATGGAGGTAGTCCAGCATGAGCATCTGGAGGTGGTAGTCCTGCATGGAAATGCGGCCGTCTTCGGGCATCACGAAATTGATGCCCACGACAAGGGGATAGCCCGAGTCGAGTTCGGCTTGCGCAACCTCGAAGCCGAGAAGGGTTTGGGCGAAGACCTGTTGCGGTGGAAAGCCGCGCAGGACCTGATAGAGGAAGCGGATCTGGACGCTGCAGGGTGAACCTGCGGGGCAGGCCGCGCCGGTGATCCTGTTGAAGGTATTTTCTCGGGCACCGATTGCGGAATCCCCTGCGCTGCCTTCCATGTGAAGCCGTTTCGTTTCAGCGTCGGCAAACTCTCGGCGGTCCACTGCGACCTCCTCCCTTATGCCTGCCGCAAGCAGATCTTCACGTAGTTTGGCGAGGATTGTTTTGTACCTCGAATCATCCACGCCTGCCGGCCAACCGAGCTTGTAGCCGAGCATAGCGGCATGCGTGAACGTCGGCGTTTGCATGACCTCCAGGTATTGCTCATTCTGCGCGGCGGCACGCGTGGCGACCTCGTCGAGCCAGGCACCGGCGTAGTTCTTCAGCCCACCATAACGATCAAAGGTAGCGAAGAACTGGTCGTGGCCGCTGATGCCCTCGGCCGGCACAAAGGTGCGCATGGAAAAGCTGTCGATCAGGTCGTCATAAAGCGGCTGCCGCCTGAGAGCTTCAGCAGCAGCGACTTCGCTGGGCGCGCAATGGCCTGATTCGCCGCTCTGCGGACGGACGAGGTGCAGGGCATTCTGGCCTTCAGCCACGGCAGGTGCCCCACGATCGACCGGTGCCACGCAGAGGCCCTCTTCGGCAGCCTCCTGAATTAGCGTTTCCGCATAAACAGCGCCGGAAAGGTGCATGTGGAGGTCACCGCCCTTCGGCATCGGCTTGAGAAATGCATACAGTTCCGGCGATCCGAGCGCCTTGGCAGCATTGAAAGCGCGGGTAGCTCGAAGTTCACCGGGGGTGAGCGTGGTGGGCTGGGATGGGGGTTCTTTGCCGCCTACGACGACCTGCGCCGCGAGACGGGAAACCAGCAGCGATAAGGCAATAACAGCGATGCGGGTCCGGGAACGGCCGGAAAGAACGGGCATGCGGGAACCTTATCAGAGCCACGCCGCGGACGCAGTTGTGTCGCGGAAAGCGCCAGGCAAGGACGTGACTTGGGAGCTGGCAAGCTGGCACAATCTGGCGAGCCGGCACAATCTATTGCTATACTGACCCAGTCGTTCTCGAAGGCTCTGCAATCAAGCAGTGCGCCTCTCTCCTTCCCCCGCAGGCAGGTGAATTCGAAACGCGGCTTCACGCATGCGTGAAGCCTCTTCCTTCGCGGAAGGCCAGATAGCTCAGTGGTAGAGCGCGGCCCTGAAAAGGCCGGCGTCGGC
>CAXTNA010000159.1:0-5114 GCA_964245535.1 uncultured Acidobacteriaceae bacterium
TTGATCCAAAATACAGACCGCCAGCCGACGGTTTGGGTCAAAATACCGCCCAACTGCGGTCTAATGTTCATTGTCACGCCCTCCACCGAGATCCACACGCCGACCGCCCGTGCACGATCCTTCGGTGACGGGAAGACGTTCGCGATGATGGACAACGCCACCGGATTGAGCATCGAGGCGCCAAGTCCCTGCAGCGCACGAAAGGAGATCAGGCCGCCGATCGAGTGCGCGAGACTGCACAACAGGGACCCGGCGAGAAACAGAACCAGACCGATCTGGAAGACCCGCCGCCGTCCATAACGGTCCGAGATGGCGCCCGAAAACATCAGCAGACTGGCCACTACCAGGGTGTACGCATCCACGATCCATTGCAGCTCTGACAAGCTGGCGTGGAGGTCCTTCTGGATCGCCGGCAGCGCGACGTTCACGATCGTTACGTCCATGCCGACCAGCAGCAAACTCATGCAACAGATGGCCAGCACGAGATTGGGACGGACATCCCGTGTCGCATGCTCTTGGTTTAAAGCCGCCGCTGCGGCAGCATCGCGTAGGCCTGCTTCAGGCGAGGGCATCGAGAATTTCCTGAGAACTTCGCACGCGTGCGATCCGCGGCAAAATGGCTTCTATGGAGAATTTGTGCGCGGCCGTTTCGATCGAGGAACAGGCATCTTCCGCGACCACCACATGAAAACCGAGTGACGCAGCCTGCCGTGCAGTCGATTCGACTCCAAAGTTGGTCGCGATCCCTCCGAGAACGATCGTGTCCACGCCGCGCTCCCGCAATATCGTTTCCAGCGCAGTCTGGCCGAAGGCGCCCCAATGCCGTTTGGTAATCAGAAGATCGCCCTCCCGAAAGCCTGCTTCGGGCACCAACTCGGAGGCGCTCGCCGGCGCGGGTGCAGCATTTGGGTCGCCGTACGACAAATCCACGATCAGGGGCAGCCTGTTGGCTAAATCGACGCGGACATACACAACGGTTCCGCCCTTTTCACGCAGCGCGTCTGCGAGGGATCGCGCTGCTTGAACAACAGCGGCAGCGGCATGGGGCTGCACCGGCAGGACCACAATGCCATTCTGAAGATCAATCAGCACGATGGCGGTTTTCATTGGATCGAGGTGCAGCGGCATGCAAATCTCCCAGCCATCGAAGGGTAAAGAGTCGAGGACTTGCTCAACTTCCTGTATGTACTCTACGAGGGTGTCCTCAACTTCTGCAAACCCGCAGCGTCGCCGGCCACAGCAGGCAAGGGCGGCGCAGCGGCGGGCAAAGTTCCTGGAAATCGCCGCGCGCCTCATCGGCGAAGTCGGCTTGCAAACGGTCACGATGACGGCCATTGCCGAACAGGCGAAAGCCTCTATCGGCACTCTATACGATTATTTTCCAGACAAACAGGCAATCGCGGTGGCGCTTCTGAACCAGTATGCGGAGGAATCAGATGCGCACTGGGCGGCTTTCCTGAGCGCTCCCTTTGTAAAAACCGGGCCCGCCCTCGCGGAATTATTTATAGATGGAGTTCTGGCTTTTGTGCAGCCACGGCCGGCTTATCTATTCCTTATCGAAGCTCCGGTCGGCTTTTCCCGCTCCGCCGCAGCCCGACGGCCACTCCGTCTAACCATCGCCAAAGCACTCCAGGCAATCGCGCCGGCGACGACGGCGGACCAAGCATTTTTGAGCGCGCAGGTGATCGTGGCGTTGATCAAAGGCCTCATCTCGGTCTATAAGCAAGCCGTTCCAAAGGACAAGCACCTGGTGACCGAGCAGTTTAAAGGCTTAATGAAGCACTATTTGGCGGAAGTGCTCTCGTAACTCTGCTCCAACCCAGCCGGGAAACGAAGGTCATGTGACGCCCACTGGCGTACAGGGCAGCGCCACATATATCGTAAAAGCGTCAAGCAGCGCACGAGGGACACGATGGCATTAAAGGTAGATGAAGCCGTACAGCAGGACATGACCGCCGAGATTGCGGAGTGGATCGAAGCGTTTGATGCCGTCGTCGCGCACGATTGGGAACAGGGAGCGGCTGTGCTTTCGGCCCTGCGCACCCGGGCGCGCGAGGCCGGCGTGCCCGCCACCGGCGACGTGACCACACCGTACCTGAACACCATTCCCAAGCACGATGAGGTGCCCTACCCCGGCGACCGCACGCTGGAGCGGCGCGTGGAGGCGCTGATCCGCTGGAACGCGATGGCGATGGTGCACAAGCAGAACAAGTACGACGCGGGCATCGGCGGCCATATTTCCACCTATTCCTCCCTCGCCACCCTTCTGGAAGTCGGCTTCAACCACTTCTTCCACGCCAATTATCCGAGCGGCCAGGGGCAACAACCCGGCGATTTCATCTACTTCCAAGGCCATGCGTCGCCTGGCGTGTATGCGCGGTCTTTCCTCGAAGGTCGCTTCGATGAAGCTCGACTCAAGAACTTCCGCCATGAACTGCGCGGTGAGCCGAGCCTTTCCAGCTACCCGCACCCTTGGCTGATGCAGGATTTCTGGCAATTTCCCACCGTCTCCATGGGGATCGGGCCGCTGAATGCGATCTATCAGGCGCGTTTCATGAAATACCTCGAGAACCGCAGCCTCATCCCGCATACCGAGCGCAAGGTGTGGGCCTTTGTGGGCGACGGCGAAACCGACGAGGTCGATACGCTCGGCGCCATCTCGCTCGCTTCGCGCGAAGGGCTCGACAACTTAATTTTTGTGGTGAATTGCAACCTGCAGCGGCTCGACGGGCCCGTTCGCGGCAACAAGCGCATCATCGATGAGCTCGAAGGCATGTTCCGCGGTGCCGGTTGGAATGTCATCAAGGTGGTTTGGGGTTCGGATTGGGATGAGCTCTTCGAGCGCGACCACCAGGGTCTGCTGCTGAAGCGCATGGAGGAGTGCGTCGACGGTGACTTCCAGGCCTTCAAAGCCAAAGGCGGAGCCTACTTGCGCAAAGAGTTCTTCGGCAGATATCCGGAACTCCTGAAACTGGTAGAAGACAAGACCGATGAGCAGCTCGGACGCTTGCACCGTGGCGGCCACGATCCCCTAAAAATCTACAACGCTTACAAGCGAGCCCTGGAACACAAGGGCGGGCCGACGGTGATCCTCGCGAAAACCGTAAAGGGCTACGGCCTGGGCTCCACGCAGGCCCGCAACGCGTCGCACCAGGAAAAGAAGCTCACCGATGACGCCTTGACGCAATTTGTGCACACCTTTGACATCCCCTTGCCCGATGGCGCGGCCCAGGACGCGGCGTTTTACCGCCCCGAGGCAAATGACCCGGCGATTGCCTACATGCGCGCCCGGCGCGAGCAGCTGGGCGGCTTCATGCCCTCGCGTGAGGTTCCCGAGCTGAAGTTCACTGCGCCCAAAATCGAGTTCTTCAACGAATGGCTCGGTGGTTCCAAGGGCCGTGCCGTTTCCACCACCATGGCCTTTGTCGCGATCCTGCGCGCGCTCATGAAGGACCCCGCCATCGGCAAGCTGATCGTCCCGATCGTGCCCGACGAAGGCCGCACCTTTGGCCTCGAATCAGCCATCAAGCAGGTCGGCATTTATGCGCCCGAGGGGCAGAAGTACACCCCGCATGATGCCGACATGCTGCTCAGCTACCGCGAAGAAACCGATGGCCAGATCCTGGAAGAAGGCATCACCGAGGCCGGTTCGATGGCCAGCTTTACCGCTGCCGGCACAGCCTACACAAACTACAAGGTGCCCACCGTCCCGTTCTACATGTACTACTCCATGTTCGGCTTTCAGCGCATCGGCGACATGGCTTGGGCCTTCGCCGATTCACGCGGAAAAGGCTTCCTCATGGGCGGCACGGCCGGCCGCACCACCATGTTGGGCGAGGGTTTGCAGCACCAGGATGGTCACTCGCACGTGCTCGCCTCCACCATCCCGACCTGCATCACCTACGATCCGGCCTATGCCTTCGAGCTCGCCGTCATCCTGCAGGACGGCCTGCGCCGCATGTATGAGGCCGGCGAAGATCGCTTCTTCTACATCACCATGTACAACGAGGACTACGCGATGCCGGCGATGCCGGAAGGCGTGCGCGAGGGCATCCTGCGCGGGCTTTACCGCTTCAAGGCTGCAGCGGACGGCAGCAAGCCGGCAACGGTGCAGCTCTTCGGCTCCGGGCCCATTCTCAACGAAGCTTTGCGCGCGCAGACGATTCTGGCGGAAAAATACGGCATAGCCGCCGATGTGTGGAGCGCCCCCAGTTACACCGAGCTGCGCCGCAACTGCCTGGAGATCGAGCGGTGGAACCGTCTGCACCCTACCGAACCCGAGCGCAAGCCGTTTCTGCTCGAAGCTTTGGGCGAGGCACAGGGCCCCATCATCGCTGCCAGCGATTACATGAAGTCCCTTCCCGACGGTCTTTCCCCCTGGCTCGGCGGCCGCCTGGTAACGCTTGGCACCGACGGTTTCGGGCGCTCCGACAATCGTGAACACCTGCGTCGCCACTTCGAAGTCGATGCCGAGTCGATCGTAGCTGCCGCCATCTCCAAGCTTGTGCGCCAGGGCGCGATCGAACCGGAAATAGCCAAACAGGTCTTCACCGATCTACAGCTTTCGCCGGAGCAGCCCGACGCGGCCTTTGCCTGAGCGGCTGGTCAGCGCCCCCTGCAGTGAACCAATATCGCCCAGACTGGGCGTGGAGCTATCTGATTGCCTGAGAACCCGCTCCTGCCCGACGCCGAACTGCGGGCTTTGCTCGCCCTCACAAAGCGCTGCGCTGCACTTGATGCAAAGGCGCTGCGCCAGGCTCCCCGGGGCCGCGGCCGCCGTAGTCGGTTCCTTCCGCTGGCATCTCGCGAGGCCGTGCTCGCGGGAACGACCCAGCAATTGGGACCGGGGGATCTGCTCGTCGGCGAACACGGCGACACAACCGTCACCGCCCTTGCGCCCTCCCCGGTGCCGAACCAGCCTGTGGATGCGCCGTTGCTGCCGGTCCTTGCCGAAAGCCCCTCGCGGCTTCTGTTGGCCACCGGAATGGCCGCAGCGTTGCAAGGAGCAAAAACGGATCGCGTGGTCGTCGCCTTTGTGCGCGCCGGCGAGTCTGCTCCCGGGTGGATACCTGCGCTCATGTGGGCGCAGGAACGCCGTTTGCCCCTCGTTCTGA
>CAXTNA010000159.1:5124-5878 GCA_964245535.1 uncultured Acidobacteriaceae bacterium
ATCCGGCACGGGGGTATTTCGCTCGACGACCCGCCCCGTCGCGGATAGTTTCACCTGGAGCGAGGTCCATCGCGTGACGCAGCGACTGCAATTGCCCATTCTCTCTATCGATGGCGAAGATGCTGTAGCGGTTTATCGCGTGGCGCAGGAATCCCTTCTGCGTGCGCGTACCGGCGGCGGTCCTGCCCTGCTTTGGGCCATGCTGCCCACTGCCAAGGAGGTGTCCACGCGAGGCAGAAATTTGAAACCCCTTCATCGCCTGACACGCTACCTGCGGGCGCGCAAAATCTTGTTGTGAGCGGCGGAAAGCTCATGCCTCTGTCCGCAGCGTACCTGCCCTGCTTCCTTGCGTGCCGAATGGAGCGCCTCCCGCTACACTGGTGAATATGTTTTTCCGGCAGTCCCCTTGGCGTCTCGGCGTGTCCACTTCTGCTCTGCTTTTTAGCCTCTTCGCGCATCCTCTTTCCGCACAAAACCAAAGCAGCCCAGCGGTTCCAACGCCGGAACAGGTCACCCCGGAAAGCCTTCCCTCGCTGCCCGCCGCGAGCCCTGCCCAGCCGTCGCGCGAGGTGGGCTCCCCGGCAGTGGCTCCTCCGCAGACCCCCACAACGCAATCACCCGCAAATCCCACCACGGGCCAACCTGCCTATCAAAACCCTCTCGACAAACCGGTAACCATACAGCCCAGCCAAACCGGGCAGCCCGGTCAACCGGCCCGCCCCGTGCCCGTCGAGATCGCGCCGCCGGCATCAGG
>CAXTNA010000160.1:0-5874 GCA_964245535.1 uncultured Acidobacteriaceae bacterium
CATCTGGCTCATGCTATCGCGCCCTCCTGGCCTGTGCCGCATCCAATACTGAGCCGAAGTTTGCCCACTCTAAGAGAAACCCCATGCCCGTGCCGCTTCCTATCCCGCTCACGCACCAGGCCGGCATGCTGCTCCTGCTCGCGCTGCCCATCGCCTGTGCCTCGTGGACCGTCACGCACGAGGAGGTTTTTCGCGAACCGCGCGACTATTGCAAACAGCAAAGCCTGCGAGCCCGCCGGCTCCCCGTGCGAAAGGTCTTCTACCTTTTCACCTGCGAATACTGCTTTTCACACTATGTTTGCGGGTTGGCGCTGCTGCTATTCCAATTCCAGATGCTTTACACCGGGTGGCGCGGCTATCTGGTCGCCTGGTTCGCCTCGGTGTGGATCGCCAACTTCTATATGAGCCTTTACAACCGCCTTCGGCTCGAGATCAAACACGAAAATGTCGCCATCGCCGTTGAGCAGGAAGCGCTGTCGCCGGAGCCACCGCAAGCTGCAAAGGTCTAGGGTTAGAGCTTTTCTTCTTCAGGGGGTAGCTTCCGCTTTCCGCATTCTTGCAAGCTGCATCCTACGCTGAGAGGATCGTCCCATGGCCGCAGACGACACACAAAAGCAACACCCTCCGGAGCCTCGCGGTTTCGGCGAACACAGCCGCGGGCTGGCAGGGGAATACGCCCATGAGCAGGGATGGGGCCTCGATGTCGAAGAGCGCACCAAACAGCCGGAGGCCGCGCAGGACACCGACGGCGGCGTCGACTACGAATACGGCGCGCGCGACTTCGGCGATGAACCCGTCAACACCGCCATCGATCACACAAACGGAACACAAAACCGGACCGCCGACAATGCGGAAAAGGTAAAGGAGTAGGCATGTCGACTGAGCATTCGCACACTAGCAAAGCCTCACAGGAAGCCATGAAAGAGAACGATGCCCACAGCATCGGGCAGGAAAATGCAGTTCCGGGCGGTGCCCATGCACACTCGCCTGCTGCACACGAAACCGGCCCCGCGCCGCACACCAAACCGGTCGGCGACGAGCGCGGCATCCTTGCCAAGGAAGAAACAAGCCGGCGCTTAAATCGCGGCGCAGCCAACAATCGCGGCATGGGTGCGGGGATGCGCGGCAACTCCGGCACTCGCGGCGAGTAACCTCCGCCAAATAAGAAGGGGATCTGCAAGGCGCAGATCCCCTTTTCTGTTTCTTTTGTTGTCATTCCCGAAGGGAATCTGTGCGTCGGCGCGCCTCACAATTCACAAGGATTACCGCCCCACAGATCCCCATCGGTCTAAAATTTACTTCCCAAGCACCTTCTCTTGTGTTTCCCGCTCGCGGCTACCCGGACTGTTGGTGATGCCCTGCGCATCGCCGGTAGGCACCTGCGCATGCCGCGACTCGGTTAAGCCTGTGCCTTCATCAATCGACTTCGGCTGGTTGTCCGATCCCGCTGTGGAATGAAAAGAACGGTTACCGGCAGTCTGCGCGCCGTCAGCGTTGTTATAAAGCTCGGGATCGGCACGGTAAGAGTCCTGCGGGTTCATATTCGGCTCCAAATCCATGTCAGCCGAGTTCACATCCTGTTCCGTGCTCGTATGCGGTGTCTTCTGAACTGCCATCGTGTATCTCCTCACGCGGTAAGACGCCGAAGCACGAGAAGATGGGTGCCCCATCCTTTCACAGCACCACCGTGAAAGGGTGGGGTGTCGTTTGCAAAGCAAACGACGCTCAATTGACACCTGAAATACTGTCAGCTCCTCTCCTTCCGGTGTAGCTTTCGCCTTCCGGGCTGAAAGCCCGGCACATCATAGCCTGGGGCGAAGCCCCAGGTAGAAGGCGAGAAAGATCACAGAGGGCTGAAAGCCCGACGCAAAGCTCAGGGCTAGACTCGTTTACCTGCAGGTGTGACTGCGATTGTTTGTTTTTCGCTGTCACCCTGAGCGCAGCCGGGGTCCCCAGCGAGCGTTCTTTGCTCGTTGGGGTGGAAGCGAAGGACCCCCGTATTGTCGCTTCGACTACACCTTGAGGTAAACGGGTCTATACCGATCGGGAAAACGCTACGGAAACGTCTACACCACCGGCAGCGCTTCCAACGCCGCCTCAGCCTTTTCCTTCAAGCCCCGCGTTTCCCCCGCCTGCTTCTTCAGCCCATCCACAATATGAGGGGGAGCCTTCGCCAGAAAACTCTCACTCCCCAACTGCTTCTCCGCCGCCATCAGGCCCTTCTCGAGCTTCGCAAGCTCCTTGGTAAGCCGCTCACGTTCCGCCGCGACATCGATCTGCCGCTCATACACCACAGCCACCTCAAACGCAGCCGTAGCGCGCGCGCCGTTCCCCCGCGGCGCTTCGCTTAGCAACTCCACCGCACTCACACGAGCTAAACGCGCCAATAAATCCGCATGTCCATCGACCAGCGCCGCCACACGGTTGGACGCATGCACCTGGATCGCCGCCGGCTCCTTCTCCGGCACACCTAACTCCTTGCGCAGCCCGCGCACCATCACCACAAGCTCCTGCAGCACGTTCATCGCGTCCACACTGCCCGCATCCGCAGCGAAGTCTCCCGCTTGCGGATACCGCGTCAGCGCAACGGACTTCGCCGGCGCCTCGATGCCCAGCTGCGCGTGCAGCGCATGCCACAGTTCTTCCGTAAGAAACGGCATGAAAGGCGAAAGCAGCCGCAGCGCCGCCTCAAACACAGACACCAGCGCACCCAATGTCAGTGCCGTGGCCTCATTGCGCTCGCCTTCAAACTGCAAACGCAACTTGGCAAGCTCCACGTACCAGTCGCAAAACTCGCCCCAGAAAAACTGGTACACCGCATTGGCCGCTTCGTCGAAACGATAGTCCGCAAGAGATTTCTGCACCGCACCTGCAACCGCATCGAGCCTTGCAAAAATCCACCGCGTTTCAAGCGGCGTCTCCTCAGGCAGCGCTGGCGCATCGGGCGCGCGAAGATCCCCTCCGATACGGCTGTGCTCAGAGCGAATTTCAGAATCGGGTGCCCCAGGTCTCGCTTCTGAGACCTGGGTTCCTGCCCGAGGCGAGTGCAGCGCCACGCGATATCCCGCCTCACGCCCACGCTCCACATTCATCGCCAAAAACCGCGCCGCATTCCAAATCTTGTTCGCAAACGCCCGATAGCCCTCGGTACGCCCTTCCGAAAACGCAATGTCCGCCCCCGGCGAAGCCTGCGACGCCAACGTGAACCGCACCGCATCCGTCCCATACTGCGAAATCATCGAGATCGGATCAATCACATTGCCCTTCGTCTTCGACATCTTCTGCCGGTCCGCGGCACGAATCAGCCCGTGGATGTACACCTCGCGGAAAGGCACCGACTCCTTGAGCGCACGTGGCGACCCATCGGGCATGGGCACGTCGGCTATCAGATGGCAGCTAAGCATGATCATGCGCGCCACCCAAAAAAACAGAATGTCGAAACCCGTCACCAGCAAATCGGTCGGGTACAACGCGGCAAGATCGGGCGTAAGCGTGCCGGTGCCGTCCCACCCAAAGACGCTGAAAGGCAGCAACGCCGAGGAAAACCAGGTGTCCAGCACATCGGTTTCTTGCATGATGTCCACACTGCCGCAGTGCCGGCAAGCAGTCGCGTCTTCAAGCGCCACCGTAATCTGCGAACACGCCGCGCAGTGCCAGGCCGGCATGCGATGTCCCCACCACAACTGCCGCGAAATGCACCAGTCATGCAGGTTGTTCATCCATTCGAAGTAGATCTTCGCGTAGTTGTCGGGCGTAAATCCGATGTGCCCCTCGCGCACGGCCGCTATGGCTTTGGCCGCAATCGATTCCCCGGCAGCCTCGCCGCCCACCATCGGCTGCTTGTTCACCGCAACGAACCACTGCATCGACAACCGCGGCTCAATCACCGCGCCTGTCCGTTGACTCACGGGGATGACCATTGCATGGTCCTCCACGGCCACCAGCGCGCCCGCAGCTTCAAGATCCATCACGATGCGTTCCCGCGCCGCAAACCGATCCATCCCGTCATAGGGCGAACCCTCCAGCCGGATGCGCCCGCGCTCATCCATGATGTTCGGCTGCGGCAGCCCATGGCGCTGGCCGATCGCGAAGTCATTTGGATCGTGCGCGGGCGTCACCTTCACCGCGCCCGTGCCGAACTCCGGATTCGCCCAGCTGTCCGCAATCACGGGAATCTTGCGGCCCACCAGCGGCAGCACCAGCAGCTTGCCCACCATCGCCCGATACCGTTCATCATCAGGGTTCACAGCCACGGCCACGTCGCCAAGCATCGTCTCCGGGCGGGTCGTCGCAATCACGAGGGATCCCGTTCCATCAGCCAAGGCGTAGCGCACGTGATACAGCTTGCCCGCGCGTTCCTCGTTCTCCACCTCAAGGTCGCTGACCGCCGTCTGCAGCTGCGGATCCCAGTTGACGATGTACGCCCCGCGATAAATCAGCCCCTGCTCCCACAGCCGCACAAATGCCTCGCGCACCGCGCGGCTCAGCCCGTCGTCCATCGTGAAGTACTCGCGCGACCAATCGACCGATGCGCCCAGGCGCCGCATCTGTTCCGTGATCGCGCCGCCATACTGGTCCTTCCAGCACCACACGCGCTCGGTGAACGCTTCGCGCCCCATCTCCTGCCGCGTCGGCCCACCCTCCGCCGCAAGCTGGCGCTCCACCATCATCTGCGTCGCAATACCGGCATGATCAGTCCCCGGCACCCACACGCTGCGCTCGCCCAGCATGCGATGCCAGCGCGTCAGAATATCCATCTCCGTCTGGTTGAGCATGTGGCCCATATGCAGCCGCCCCGTCACATTGGGTGGCGGCAACAGCTGGGCAAAGCGCTTCCGCGCAGGGTCCGCATGCTCAGGTGTCTCCGCCGCAAACACCCGCTCGTCAATCCAGTACTTTGCCCACTTTTCTTCGATCGCCGCGGGGTCATACGCCTTTGGAAGTTCAGCACTCATAGAGCTTCAAGCGTAGCAGGGCAGGAGTTGAAACTATAGCTCACGCTCGCGGAGCAGGCTTGGCACATTTCGTGAGCCTTGTGTCACGGCAACGACCTCGATCTGCTCCCGTATGACTCTGTAGGCGATCACGTACTTTTCCATTGGCCAGAAGAGCAGAGACGGCATCTCCACATCACTTCGCACATGACCAAGACCTGGATTGTCTGCTAACAAATCCATCGCTGCCATGAGCCGGTCAATCCAGCGTTCGGCCGCTCCAACATTATCCTTGGCGATGTAGTCCCAGATTCCATCAAGGTCTCGTATCGCTTCTGGCGCGATCTTGTAGCTCATGCCGGGTGTTGCTGATGCATGGCTGCCTTCTCTCGAAAATGAGCTCTTACTTCTTCGGGACTGAAGCCTTCCCCACGGTCCAGCGACGCCAGCCGCCGTTGCATCTCTTGGTGGAATTTGGTGAGCTCACCCGCACGCTCTTCCTCGTGTTCTTTTAATAAGCGCAGCGCCTCACCCAACACCTCGCTTACCGAAGCATACCGTCCAGCAGCGACTTTGCCCTCAACAAAAGCGTTCAGTTCCGGCGTCAGGGAAATGTGCACAGCAAAACCTCCATCATCATGTTCGGGTGCGTTGAGGGCGCATGTCAATCAATCTGCACACCTCAAAACGCATACCGCACCCCTGCCTCCACACGCCGTCCATTATCTGCCGCATACGGCACATCAAACAGCGGCGACGCAAACACCCCACCCACCTGCGTCACGTTCGTATGGTTCAGCAGATTCGACGAACGAATGTTCACCGTCACAATCTGCTGATGATCGGCCTTCGGATTATGCGTCAGGGTCCACGCGCGCTGAATGTTGGTGTCGAGATAAAACGTCCACGGCATCACGCCCTGGTTGCGCGGAAACACCCC
>CAXTNA010000161.1:0-5862 GCA_964245535.1 uncultured Acidobacteriaceae bacterium
ACGCCACCCGCACCGCCACCGGTGGCACATGGGGCAGCAGCAGATAGGTGCTCAGAATCATGCCGAGAACCCCTGCCCCGCCGGCCCACGGCAGCACCCGCTTCTCGATCGGCAACCGTTGATACAAGATGCTGATGGAAGCCGAGCCCATCCCGACCGTTTGAATCGCGAAAGAAAACAAACGTGCGTCCGCCGGCGAAATGTGCAGCACCTTGGTAAAAATCGGAAAAGCAACGGCCGCGCCGCCCTCACTCGTGCCCCCGCCCACCGTCGAGCCCAGCACCATGGTCAACGCAACCGGCCAATGGCAAACGAAGTGATGCCAAGCCATTTCCCGGCCAAAGACGAGCCATCCCAGAATCACTAAGCCTGCCAGCAGAGCATTGACGCGAAGGGCCCTCTCTAACTGCGCGCTCATCGGGTGTTGAGCTTCCTGCTGCATTGCACGACCCTGCTGCCGTTAGCAAATTCCATCACGAAAGAGTGTCATCTCGACCGAAGCAGACAGTCTCATCGTCTGCGAAGTGGAGAGACCTGCAGTTTGTGGTTGAACCGACTCCTCTAACGCATCACCTGCGCCAGCAACCGCTTCCAGTTCTTCTGGTTTCGCCGATAACTCTTCTTCAAATCCTCAAGCGCCCGATGAAAATCATGGTTCTCCGCCATCCCGCGCCAAGCCGGATTGATGCTGAACCACGGATAGTTCTCATTGCCCAGATAGATCGCCCGCCGCAGCCAATGCAGCGCCTCACTCGCATCGCCCTCGACCGCAAAATACGTCGCCAGCCGGTACGCCATTTCGCTGTCCGCCTCCGCCGCCGTTAGCACGTCCTCTCGAATGAACTCCGCCGCCCGCTTGCGATCTCCCAATTGCACATAGCACATCGCAATGGTCGGGTACACAATCCGCAGCGACGCATCATCATGCGTCACGCTTTCCAGCGTCGCAATCGCCTTCGACACCTGTCCCAACCGCATCTGCTGGTAGCCGCTCGATATCCGTAGCAGCGGCTGCCGCGGCTCCAGCGTCAGCCCCTTCTCAATCTCGTCGCCCGCCATCTCCAGCTGGTTCTGGTACTGGTACACCCGCGCGCGATGGTTATAAATCAGCGCCGCATTCGCCGGATTCAATCGCAACGACATATTGAACTGGTCCAAAGCGTCCACATATAAACCATCCAGCCGTAGCGTCAGCCCGGCCACCAGATGCACATTCCAGTCATTCGCCGCGCCCTGCAGCAGGTGCTCAATCCCATGCCGCGCGCTTTCCTTCTCGCCGCGCGAAAGCAGCATGTATACCCGATAAAGATTCGCTTCGACCGACGCCGGATCGCGCTCCAGCGCCTTGTCGAACGCCCGCCGCGCCTCCAGCACATGCATTTGGCCGCCCAGCCCATGCAGGGCATACTGCAAATGCGTGATCCCCAAACCGGACCACCCAGGCGCATACCCCGGATCGCGCTCCGTCACGCCCTCAAACAAGCGGCAGGCCCGGTCCAACTCCCCACGGCTGCCCGTGCGCGCCATAAACGACGACAACAGCGCTCGCGCCCGCAGGTAATCCTCGGAATCCGCGTCTCCCAGCTTGGCCCGCCGCGACCCTTCGCTCACATTCGTCTGCAAACTTCCCGCGCCCTGCAATTCCGCAAACACCTCGTCGCAGATCTCCGTTTGCACCGAAATCAAATCAAATGTCGCCACGCTGATCGACCCGCCCGTGCGCACGCTTTCGCCCTTCACATCCAACATCTGCCAGTTCAGGTCGAAGCCCTTCTCCGACCGCAAAAAGCTGCCCGCCAGCACAAAATCCACCAGCAGCTTGCGCCCGATCGTCAGCGGATCGAGCGACTTCGCCCCCAGATTCATCAGCGAACTCGACGGCCGCACCACCAGCGACGCCACCTTGGCCAACCGCGCCCCCAGCGCATCCGCCAGCGCCGATCCATAAAACGGCGACCCATCGTTCTTGCCCAGGTTCACAAACGGGATCACCACAATCGTCGTGCGCTTTTCCGTCTCTGTCTCTGTGGAATCGCGAAACCGCTCCGCCAGCATGGAAAGCAAGCCTGTGGTGCGCTTTTCTTCTTCCGGGGTGTGGAGGTCCAGCCGTTGCTGCGCGGCCATAAAGCTTGCACTCTCCCCCGGCAGCGCCGCAAAATCCAGCTGCAGCGACTTTAAAATTGTCTTCAGCCCTTCCCGCACCTCCGCCGCCGACGCATACCGCTCCGAAGGCTGTTTGGCCAGGCAGCGCAGGATCACGCTTTCCAACTCGGCCGGAATCTCCGGCACAATCTCCCGCAATGGCGGCGGATCTGCAAACTGAATCGCACGAATGCTCTGCAACTCCTGCCCCTCGGGCCGCTGAAACGGATGCCGCCCGCTCACAAGCTCATACAACAGCAATCCCAGCGCGAAAATGTCACTGCGCACACTGCTTTGCCCAGTCACGAACTGCTCGGGAGCCATGTACGCGATCGTCCCCCCACGCGCCGTGTACGTCGCATCCGGCAGTGCCGGGGAGATCGCCGGCCCGGGGCTCGACGGATCGAACTCCCGCTGCTCCCGTTTCAACTGCCGCGCCAAACCGAAATCCAGAATCTTGATCAGCCCGCCATCGGTCAACATCACATTGGCCGGCTTCAGATCGCGATGAAAAATCCCCAGATTGTGCGCCGCCTGCAGCCCATCCGCAATCTGGATGCCGCTCGAAAGTACCAGCTGCACGCTCGCCGGCCCATCCGCAATCACCTTGTCCAGGCTCTTGCCGGGAATGTACTGCATGACGATATACGCCTCGTCCTGCTCTTCGCCGACCTCATAAATCGCGCAAACATTGGGGTGATCGATCGCCGACGCCAGCCGCGCCTCCCGCAACTGCGTCACGCGCATCTGCTCGGCCGTTTGCGCTCCCCGCTTCAGCAGCTTCAGCACCACCGGCCGTTGCAACAACGTGTCGTTGGCCAGAAACACAACACCGCTGCCGCCTGCGCCAATCTTCCGCAAAAACTCGTAGTGGCGAATCGTGCGGCGCTTCATACCGTCATTATCGCAGGCAACCTCCGGCAAAAGGGGCAGGGCCGAGACTTCAGCCCTGCCGCACGACACAAGGAACGGGTAGGGCAAAACTTCATCTCTGCCACACGATGCAACAAAAAGGTAGGGCAGGGCTTCAGCCCTGCCGCATCATGGCGTAACCCTACTCGGCTTTAGCCGCTGAGGTACGCTTTCTGCGTAGTGGAGAGACCCCTGTATTCCGAAAGCCGCAGCCATCTGCCAGCCTATGGCATCTGCAACTCCAAAGCATCTGCAACTTTCGGGGAACAAAGCACCTGCCTCCACATACAGCACTTCCGTTTGTCTCTGCATCTCAGCTTTGCAAGTACAATCTGCGCACGTGACTATCGATTGGCTAGCAGAGACTCACCAGACCAACCTCCCTCGGAGAGCTTTCGAACGGCATGCCACCCACACTTCTTCTCATTGACGACAACGCAGTCCAGGCTGCCACCCGCCAGGCCATTCTGAAGCGCGCCGGCTTTTTCGTCATCGCTGTGCTCAGCCCCGAGCGGGCGCTCGAACAGTACCGCAGCGGAGACTTCCCGGCCCCGATTGATCTCATCATCACCGACCACATCATGCCGGGCATGACCGGCGCCGAATTCGTCCGTGCGGTGCGCAGCTTCGACCCCGAAGTGCCCGTTCTCGTCATCAGCGGCCTCGCCGAAGCCGAAGACGAGTACGGGGGTATGGATGTTCACTTCCGGCTGAAACCGCTTCTGCCGGACAATCTCCTCGCCAGTGTTCACCGCCTCGTCGCCAAAAGTGCCGTGTAATTCATCTGCTCGTATCTCTGCTCTTACTTGCCTGCCCTAATTAGCTGAGGGCCGGTCCACACGGCTTACCACGAACACCTCGGCCATGCCCCTGGTGGGCTCCAGCTTCAATCCCAGCTGTTCCTGAATGGCGGTGAATAGGGTCGGCGGCAAGTCAGGGTCAGCCTCCTGCGCCTGCTGCGAAGCCCATTTCAGCCGGAAATCATACGTACCCGTAATCCCAGTTCCATTCACCACCGGCCGATCCAGCTGTGCTTGCAGAAACTTGGCGAACTCAGGCATGGAATTGTTGGTCAGCCGCCAATCATTGATTGCTCCTCCATTGCCGGTCTGATCCTGCCCAGCATGTGGATCGCTGGCGCTGGGAGTCAGCTTCGATCCGCTTTTAGCTACTCTGAGCGCGTAGATCGACATCTCTCGTTGGTCACGGTGCAACTGCCAGTGGAAGCGGTCCGCCAACAGCTTGCGCATCATCGAACGGTATTGTTCCACGTCCGGCTCACCCGCTATATCGGGTATGCCGGCCACATCAAAGTGAGCGGTTTCCAGCCACGCCGGCGCGCTGACGATCTGCTTGCGTTGCACACCATAGGCAAACATGAGCATGGACGTCACGGATTCGTTTAACACAAGCACACGACGGCCGCGGGTTTGGAGCCCGAACTGCCGCTGTTAGGGTCGCTCAGCTTGATTGTGGCTATCTCAAACGCCGGATCCGCCGTGGCCGCCATGGGCGGCAGCTCCTGCGCAGTGGCCAACGCCGTGGCAAATGTTAGCAGCAGAAACGGCGAAAATCGCTTTTTCATCCCTTCCCCAGAATATCTCGTCCTCACGCGCCAGCTCCCAAAAGATGCAGTTCCGTGCAGCACCCTATCGAGCATCAACGCACCATTGCAAGCAAACAAACGTAGCCATTCCATAAGGCTTAAAGAAGGCGCTTACCGAATACCGTCTTGCGGTGCGATTAGCGTAATACGTCAGTCCCATCGATAGACGACCTCTGCGAGAATGAGATATGGAAGGGATACCCCGCAATGCCGCATCCCATGCCCTCTTTCGGTAGCTTCTCTTTGTTGCTGGCGCTCGCGCTCAGTATTTATACGTTAGGTTCAGGCAGCCTCGCGCTTTGGGCCATCGCCTATGCCCGGCCGTTGGCGGTCGCTCCCGAACGCCTCCGCGAAACCTCGCGCCGTGCCGGGCTCGCCAGCTTCCTTGCCCTTTCCTGCGCGGCTTTCGCGCTCATCTGGGCGGCCTACACCAATGATTTTTCCGTCGATTACATCCTGCACCATACCAACCGCGCGCTGAACCCGATGTACAAGTTCTCCGCGCTCTGGTCCGGGCAGGAAGGCTCGCTGCTGCTCTGGGCCTGGCTGCTGGCCGCCTATGGCTTTGTGCTGCGCCTGCGCCATAAGGTCGACATCACCCTTTCCGCCTATGCCTCCACTATCCTCTCAGGCATCCAGGTCTTTTTCGTTCTCCTGCTCGTCTTCGCGGCACCGCCCTTCGCACTCGTAGCCGGCGGCGTCATCCCGGCAGACGGCTTCGGTCTCAATCCCCTGCTCCAATACCCGGAGATGGTCATCCATCCGCCGATGCTCTACCTCGGCTACGTTGGCTTCTCGGTCCCCTTCGCCTTCGCGCTCGGCGCGCTGATGATGCGCTACCCCGGCGAAAAGTGGATCCACATCACCCGCCGCTGGACGATGGTCACCTGGCTCTTTCTCACCGCCGGCATCGTGCTCGGCATGCATTGGGCCTACGCCGTCCTCGGCTGGGGCGGCTATTGGGGCTGGGACCCCGTCGAAAATGCCTCCCTCATGCCTTGGCTCGCCGGCACCGCCTTTCTCCACTCGGTCATGATGCAGGAAAAACGCGGCATGATGAAGGTCTGGAACGTGTGGCTCATCTTCGTCACCTTTCTCCTTTCCGTGCTCGGCACGCTGCTCACCCGCTCCGGCATCGTCAGATCCGTGCATGCCATAGACCACATCTCCATCGTCAAATTGTTAAACGGCTTTCTAGTCCT
>CAXTNA010000162.1:0-5857 GCA_964245535.1 uncultured Acidobacteriaceae bacterium
GACCTCAGCGGCGGCCGCTGGCGCCTGTTCCGCGCTGAAACCGCCCCCCAACCCTCACCATCTCAAACTTCACCGCCTGAACAACAACCCCCCACTCTTACCGGCGAAGCGCTTTCCACGCCCGGCTACCACGACCTTTTCTGGCTCCCCGCGACCGTTCCCGGTACGGTGCTGACCTCGTACCTGAACGCAGGCGCGATCCCGGACCCCAACTTCGGTCAGAATCAGCTGTATCTCTCCGATTCGTTTTTCTACGCCGATTTCTGGTATCGCACCGAGTTCACGACGCTTCCGATCAAGCCGGGCCAGATCCAATGGCTTCAGCTCGACGGCATCAACTGGAAGGCCGAGGTTTACCTGAACGGCACGCTTCTCGGCCGCATCGACGGCGGCTTCCAGCGCGGGCGCTTCGATATCACCGCGCACGTGCATGCAGGCCAGCCCAACGCGCTCGCCATTCGCATCCTGAAAAATAGGACGCCGGGCAGCTGCAAGCAGAAGACGTTGGAGGTCGCGAGCAAGAACGGCGGCGGCCTCGGCGCCGATAATCCGACTTACCACGCCTCGGTCGGCTGGGACTGGATTCCGACCATCCGCGGCCGCAATACGGGTATCTGGGCCGGCGTTTCTCTCACAACCACCGGCACGGTAACGCTTGCCGATCCGCTCGTCACCTCCAAGCTGCCCTTACCTGATACGAGCTACGCCGACATCAGCCTCGAGGTGATCGCCGTTAATCATGCCGCTAAGCCGTTTCGCGGCGTGCTGCGTGGGCGCTTCGGCACTATCGCCTTTGAGCAGCGTGTTGCCCTCGCAGCGGAAGAGCGGCAAACGATCAAACTCTCGCCCGCCACCCACCCCGCACTGCGCCTCGCGAACCCCGAGCTTTGGTGGCCCGCAGGGTACGGCGAACCGCACTTGTACGACGTAGACCTCACCCTTGAGGGCAAGCGCGGCGTTGCTCTCGACCGCCTCGCCTTCAAGGCCGGTATCCGGCAGATGACCGCCAGCGAGGACGGCGGTGCGCTGCGGCTCTTCATCAACGGCCGCCGCTTCATCGCCCGTGGCGGCAACTGGGGCTTTGGTGAATCCATGCTGCGTTACCGTGCCCGCGAATACGACGCGGCCGTGCGCTACCACCGCGACATGCACTTCACCATGATCCGCAACTGGGTCGGGCAGATCGGCGACGATGCCTTTTACAACGCCTGCGACCGCTACGGCATCGTGGTCTGGCAGGATTTCTGGCTCGCGAACCCCTGGGATGGGCCCATTCCAGATGACAATGCCATGTTTCTCGCCAACGCGCGCGACGTCATCGGCCGCATCCGCCGGCACGCGTCCGTTGGGCTCTACTGCGGGCGCAATGAGTGGTTTCCGCCCCCGCCATTGGAGCGAGGCCTGCGGGCGCTCTTGGCCGAACTGCATCCGGGTATCCACTACATCGGCAGCTCCGCCGACGGCCCTGTGAGCGGCCATGGGCCCTACCGCGCGCTCACCGCGCCGGAGTACTTCCGGCTCGCCGACCCCAAGCTGCACTCTGAAATCGGCGCTCCCGCCATCCCGCCGATCGAAAGCGTGCGCGCCATGATGCTTCCGGAAGCGCTCTGGCCGCAGGGCCTCGACTGGGGCCTGCACGACTTCACGCTCGACGGCGCGCAGGGCGGCGCGGCTTTTGAAACCTTGATCGCCGAAAACTACGGCGGCGCCACGAATGCCGAAGACTGGGTCACGCTCGGCGAGATCGCCAGCTTTGAGGCCTATCGCGCCATGATGGAAGCGCAAAGCCGCTACCGCATGGGCGTGTTGCTATGGATGAGCCATCCCTGCTGGCCCTCGTTCGTCTGGCAAACCTATGACTTCTACTTCGCGCCGACCGCCGCCTACTTCGCCTGCAAACTCGGTGCCGAGCCGCTGCACATCCAATGGAACTCGTTTGCCCACACCATCGAGGTCGTCAATTACAGCGCGGGCCAGGTTCGCGGCCTGCTCGCCGAAGCGGAACTGATCAACCTCGACGGGCGCAGCATGGGCAAGCAATCCGCACCGCTCGACAGCGCCGAAGACAGCGTCGCCACCCCGATCACGATGACCTACCCGGCCGGCCTCAGCCCCGTGCACCTGCTTCGTCTCACCTTGACTCAAAATGGCATGGTCCGCTCCCGCAATTTTTATCTACGCAGCACGGCACAGGGCGACTACCGCGCTATCCGCACCCTTCCTCGGGCCGAGGTACGCGCCCATACCGCCGCCGAGCGGCAGGGCACCCGCTGGCGCCTCACCACCACACTCGAAAATACCTCCGCCGTTCCAGCCCTGTTTCTCCGGCTCACCGCCGTTGGCGCCACTACCGGCGAGCGTATCCTGCCGGCGCTTTACGAAGACAACTACCTTGCCTTGATGCCCGGAGAAACCCGCACCCTGGTTACGGAGCTGGCGCATGCCGACACGCGCGGGGAAGAACCAATTTTGCGCTTGGGAGGCTTCAACTTCGGACATGGCTAGGCCTCGGCAACCCTCCTGTACGATGGCGAGATATGCTTTCTAAAACTCACGTAGACTTACCGGCTGCCGCTCGAAGAAGCTTGCCACGGAGACAGCTCCTGCCACTCGGCATGATCCTTCTTTTTTCTACGGCCTATCTGGTCTTCTACTCGCGAGCGAAAGCTTTCTGGGGTGACGAGGCACTTACCTTTTATACGGTACATCATCGCAGTCTCGCAGGCTTACTCCGTTTCCAACTCACAACGCCGATCGTTCTAGAACCACCTACGCATGACATTTTGTTATGGGCCGTAACTCAGATGTTCGGCTATTCGAAATGGGCTTTTCGTATACCCTCAATTCTCTTTTTTCTATCCACCCAATGGCTCTTATACCGCATCACAACGGTGCTGGGCGGCCGCCGTGCGGGTCTGCTGGCAGCCGCCGGTTTGCTTGGCACCTTGTTTGTGAGTTATGGCGCAGAAGCCCGACCCTATGCGTTTCTTACTGCCTTGACCATGGCTTCTCTCGTCCTTTGGCATCGAGCACACACCTGTTCACGGCACCCTGAAGTCATCGTTCTGGCACTCGGCATCACGATGGCTTTAGCAACCACAAGCCAATTTCTTGGTGCTATGGTTATCTTTCCCATAGCTGTCGCGGAAGCGGTTCTGAGCCTTGGGGAGCATCGTAAACCCAAACTGGGTGTTATGCTCGCACTTCTCATCGGCATGGTGTCGGTACTGCTCGATTTGCCCTTTGCGCATGCGGTTCGGCCGTATCGACCGCCATCGGCCTACAGAATGAATATCGGCGAAGACCAATTCGCCGCCACCTATGAATGGGGCCTGATCCGGGCACCCCGGCTGCTTAACGAGTGGCGTTTCGGCCAAGATGTCTTTGTCGCGGTGTTACTCTTTCTCGCAATCTTCGGCAGCTTTCCGCGCTCTAGGCCCTCATCACGCGTGGCCGGCTCCCTTCCTATGCGGCAAGCTGTCTGGGCTTCACTCGTTGCACTTACGTTTTACCCGGTACCGGCGCTTACCATCGCATACTTTGCCACACACTACTATGCGCCTCGCTATGCCATTCCATGTATTGCCGGAATTGTGGGGCTTTTAGCTGCTACTCTCGCGAGGTTTAGCCGTCGCCTTCGTCAATCGGGAGTATATGTAAGCACGATCCTTTTGATCCTTGCCGTGGTGTTTCGATGTCGCACGATGCTTAGAGATCAAAAGGTGACGACTAGCATCGTGGCGAACAAATACAGAGCTTCCGCGCCGGTACGAAGCTTTCTTTCGGCTTATCCAAGTCTTCCGGTATACCTGACCACCGATGAATGTTTGCTTTATCCCTTTTTCGGAGAACCACTCTACAAGTCGCGCATCCGGTGCCTTTATTCCATGCCACTCGAAATGCGGTACGATCGCTCCACCATGTCGTCTCTGACCCAGCGAGTCATAGCACAAAATACCGATATCGCTCTTCCTGCTGCGACTTACACCCAAATGCAGAAAGAAGGCACAGCTGTACTGGTCTATGACCCGCGGCCGTGGCTTGGTTGGATTCCAGCAGCTCTTAAGGCTGATGACGCCTCGATCGCAAAGATCGGTCTAGGTCTTGGTGGCGAGGCGAGTGTCGTGTCTTTTCCAAGAACTAACACGCTTCCATGAGCGTTATGCCTTACGGAAGGCCACAGAAGCCGAAAGGTTTCTGCGGCCGCTCTCACTCCGCCAAAGCATACAAGGGCGGCAGCTCCGCCTCCTGAAATAGCGAACCAACTGCGTCTTTTGCCGAAACCGCCGGTGTGCCCAGGCCTGCGAGGGGCCAGGTGATGCCCAGCGTGGGGTCGTCCCAGCGAATGCAGCGCTCGCCGGCGGGCAGATAAAAACCGGTGGTCTTGTAGAGTACATTGGCCGTCTCGGAAAGCACGACGAAGCCATGGGCAAAGCCTTCTGGAATCCACAGAAACTCGATCTCTTCCCCAGTGAGATCAAAGCCGGCCCAACGGCCGAAATCAGGCGAGCCCGGCCGCAAGTCGACCGCCACATCCCAAATGTGGCCGGAAAGCACGCGCACCAGCTTGCCTTGCGGCTCGCCTAGCTGGTAGTGCAGGCCGCGCAGAACGCCGCGGCGGGAAGATGATTGATTATCCTGCACAAAACGGTCCGGCAACCCCGCTATGGCGAAGCTACGGGCGTTGAATACCTCGGCAAACCAGCCGCGCTCGTCTCCATGCTTGCGGGGGCGCACAAGTTTCACATCGCGCAGCTTTGTTTCCACGATCTCCATAACGTCATTATGCCGACCGCGAGCGCATGGGTACATCCCCTAGGTGCGCCATGCCGTATGTATAGATAGGTACACCTGCTGTGAGACTGTCCCCCAAAAGAATCAGGGCTCCGACGCGAACGAAGGAGAGCGCGGCAGCTGATTATTCTGCGAAGCTATGGAAGCAAGTCTGCGAGGGGTGTTCAGGGGTGCAATGTGCTCGGTAAAAGTGCGCTCCGACGCGTTCGGGGATGGATGCCACTCTCCCGGCGCGCCCGCCTGATCGCCAAGCACCTGCCGCCCACGCGATGGTACAGCACGGCGGTGACCCTGACCCGGCTGCAATGGGGAGTATGCCGCCTGCTCTGGTGGCGTCCCGACATTCTGTTACGCCATGCGGTTTTTCTCGATCTATTTTTGTTGGAACTGACGCGGTATGGGCCGTTTCCCATCCGCTTCCGCACGGAAGGCACCGAACATCTACCCCGACCCGACAACAGCGCCCGAGGGTACCTGTATTGCACGGCGCACGTGCCGCTTTTTTCGGCGCAGGTGCGGGTGCTGCGCGAGATCGACGCCGCGCCGCCGCTGGTGATGGCGCTTTCCGGAGCCATCGGCGCCGATGGCTGTTATCCCATTCCCGGTCTGCGGGAGCGCATACCGGCGGTGCCGCCCGGGGCCAAAACTATGGTTCGCATCCGGCGTGAAATCCAAAGCGGCCGTACGTTTGGTTCGCTGACGGATGAGTACGCGGGCGGTCCACTGAAACCGCAACTGTTTCGTTTGGCGGGGCGGCTCGGGGCGCCGCTGCTGTTCATCTTTTCCGAACTGGACCGCGATGGGGCCATCAAGCTTTCGGTAATACCGCCCCCGCACCCGATATGCGATACGGAAGAAAAGGTGCAGGCGAACCTTTTTGCCTTCGATGCCGAACGGCAGCGCCGGCTGGCCCCATTTCACGGCAGCAAACCTGAAGCTCAGCCACGGCGTAAATAACTTTTGCAGGCCCAGCTGTATGCGATAGGAAGAGCCTTCCCTGTATTGACCTACCATAGAGTTTGATATCCCATAGCGCATTCGTTGTCATCCCGTAGCGCAGCGA
>CAXTNA010000163.1:0-5778 GCA_964245535.1 uncultured Acidobacteriaceae bacterium
CGTGTGGACAGCATGCTGGTGCCGACGACAGATTCGGAGAAGGAGTCGGAGACCGCTGGAAAGACATTTTGGGAGCCTGTGGGGGCAGCTGTTCAAGGGTGAGTGCAAGGCGGGGTTCTGGGGAACTTTGGGCGGGGCTGCGGTCACTCTTTGGGCGGGCGTTACGGCAATTTCTCATCACGGTGCCGGCCGTATGGCTTGTGGTCACGGTGGTGTTTTTGCTGATTCACCTGGTGCCGGGGGACCCGATCGTGCTGATGCTGGGCGAGGGTGCGTCGGCAGACGATGTGGCGGCATTGCGGCACAGCTACGGCATGGACCGACCGCTCGGCGAGCAGTACTTCGGGTACTGGCAGGGGCTGGGGCGGGGCGATCTGGGCCGATCCTTGCGGCTGCATGATTCGGTGTGGCATTTAATTGCGCAGCGCTACCCGTACACCTTGGCATTGACAGTGGCAGCGATGGTGCTGGGAGCAGGGGTGGCCATCCCGGCGGGGGTTGCCGCGGCGCGGCACCGGGGCCGATGGATGGATAGGGTCCTCAGCTTTGGAAGCCTTGTGGGGCTTTCGCTGCCGAACTTTGCCTTGGGGCCGGTACTGATTTTGCTGGTGTCGATCCGCCTGGGCTGGCTGCCGGTGTCGGGTGCGGGTGTGGGAACGGTGGATTTCTCGCGGCACCTTTTGCTGCCGGCGGTTACTTTAGGTTTGGGCGTGGCTGCGATTTTGACCCGGATGGTGCGTAGCGCGATGCTGGAAGAGCTAGGGCAGGAGTACATCCGAACGGCGCGGGCAAAAGGATTACCGGAGCGGACCGTCATCTATCGGCATGCCCTGCGAAACGCAATTACGCCCATTTTAACCATTTTCGGGCTGCAGTTCGGTTCGCTGCTGGCCGGCGCAATCGTGACCGAGACGATCTTCGGATGGCCGGGTTTGGGGCGGCTCACACTGTCGGCAGTCAGCAACCGGGACTACCCATTGGTGCAGGGCTGCATTCTTGCGATCGGGGTTACTTACGTGATCGTGAATTTCTGTACCGACTCGTTATACGCTGTAGCCGATCCCCGAACGCGCCGCTAAGGAGCAGCATGACTCCCCGAGATCGTATCCCCAATTTTCGAGCTCGTGCCTTTGTTTTGATCTCCGGAGTCCGGACTTTTAGGGTCTGGATTATCAGACATTGGATTTTCAGAGTTTGCTTTTCCATATGGCGTCGCACTTGGCCGCTCCTATTGGCATTGCCGTGCGGCTTGGCGGCAGCTCAGGTGTCTGTGCCTGCCCTTCCACCGCCGGAGGCGAAGACGCAGGTCTTTCGGGACGGACATTTCGGTGTGCGTTTCCATGTACCGGAAGGATGGGCGTTGAACCGCAAGGACGGGGAGGTGAGCACCTTCCATCTCGACGCCCGCACGGCGCCGCGGCACACCAAAATGCGCAGTGTCGCGGCGATTCAATTCAATCCGTATCCGCTTTCGACCTTTAGCGGAGCCTTGTTTTACTTCAGCGTAGAACAGCACACGACCGACGCGGAGTGCGCGAACCAGGCAACGGGCCCTTTCGCACACGTGCGGGACACGCAGGATATTGGCGGCATGAACTTTGTGCACGGCCATGACGAGCATGGACGCATCTGTGTGGAGGCACGGGATGAGGTGTACACGGCTTACCGGAAGGGATCTTGTTATCGCTTTGATCTAGCGATGAATACCTTCTGTTCGGTGTCAAGCGGCGCAGCGGACCTCACGGATCGGGAGTTGGAGCAGATCGACAGCCGGATGACGGACATTTTGTCCACAGTAAGGCTCGACTGGACCAAAGAAGAGCCGCATCCGGTGCCGGTGCCCCGATTGCAAGCCGTGCCGGAGCCGCAACCGGGCGGCGAACGTACGGCGTTGTCGAGTGTTGCGCAGGGAACTCGGTAAGCGGGGCTTCCGAAGAGAAACAGCGAATATGAGCGACACGAGATGGTGTCAGGGTTTTGGGATGTCAAGCGGGATGATTTCGGCGCGGATGAGGCCGGGTTCGAGATGCAGGAGGGCGACGCTTATAGGAAGTGAAAATCGCCGCGGACCGGCACTGCCGGGATTAAGGTAGAGCACGCCATCATGCCACTCGGTGAGTGGCTTGTGGCTATGGCCAAAGATCACCACGCCAACGCCGGCGGCGACCAGGTTGATGTCGAGGTCGTTGCGGGCATGAACGATGTAGAGGAGATGTCCGGCAAGTTCGATGGCTTCCGTGGCGGGAAGGTCGGAGCAGGGAGGGGAACGATCGATATTGCCGCGAATGGCGGTAAGTGGGGCCAGTTGTCGAAGGTCATGGAGGATTGTCGGATTACCGACATCGCCGGCGTGGATGAGGTGCTCGACACCGCGCAGGGCGGCGAGCGCTTCCGGCCTGAGGAGGCCGTGTGTGTCGGAAAGAATGCCGACGGTCATAGCTGTGCTTTCTGCGCCTTCCGCGCGGGTAGATCGGTGGAAGGATTTTGGACCAGAGCGACTGGGGTAGAGGCAGTCCGGTTGGAGGGCTGGGTGCGGGGATCGAGCAGGTCACGGAGCCCATCCCCGACGAGGTTGAAGGCAAAGACACAGAGTGCGACGGCGAGAGCAGGGAAGAACACAAGCGAGGGAGATTCAAACAGATGAGAGCGGGCGTCATTGAGCATGGCGCCCCAGGTAGCAGCGGGAGGCTGCACGCCCAACCCAAGAAAACTAAGGGTCGCTTCAGCCAATACGGCGGCAGACATGCCCACCGCTGCCTGCACCAGCAACGGTTGCAGCGCGTGGGGAAGGATGGAGCGGGTGAGGAGGCGGAGATCGCTGGCCCCAAGGGATCGGGCGACCTCGACGAACTCGCGTTGTCGTACGGCGGCCACCTGCGCGCGAACGAGGCGGGCGTAGCCCACCCATGCCGGAAGGGCCAGTGCGACGATGAGATCCGGCAGGGTTGGTCCCAGAAACGCGACAACGGCAACGGCCAGCAGGATGCCGGGCAGAGCCAGAAAGGCGTTTCCCAGGTAGACATTGACGACCGTGTCGATCCAGCCGCCATAGAAGCCCGCCAATGCGCCAAACACAATGCCGACACTCAGCGAAAGCGTTACCACAGCGGCAGCGACGCCCAGCGAGATGCGGGCGCCGAATAGGACACGGGAAAGAACATCACGCCCGAGGGCATCGGTGCCGAATACATGGCGTGTGGAAGGAGGCGTTAGACGTTCGGTGAGCTCGATGCGGGCGGGATCGTGGGGTGCGATCCATGGAGCGGCGGCGGCGAGAACGACAAAAAAGAAGAGCAGGACGCTGCCTGCAGTCAGCAATGGGTACGACTGAAGTGGTAGAGAAAAGCGGCTGAAGCTACCACGAAAGGGGAAGGCCGACGACCATCTACTCATAGGCTGCACGTCGTTTAAGGCTACAAGGACTGCTTCTGAAAGGGTTTGACGGTTCTGGGTTTGTACCTGACGATGCACCTCCCCGTCTTGACAGCTTTTTTTCCAACACGGACACTCCTATAAAGGATCAAGAAACAAAGGTGTATTGCCGGACGATACGACTGTACCGCTGGATACCTTTTTGCCCTGGCTTGGGGAGCTTCTCGGGATGAATGTGCAAGGCAAGAGGGCAGTCGTTTGCGGGGCCGGCGGCTTTATTGGGGGACATCTCATCAAGGGACTCAGGGCGCGCGGGGTTGAGGTTGTGCGGGCAGTCGATCTGAAGCCGCTGGATGAGTGGTACCAACGGACCGAGGGTGTCGAGAATTTGACGCTGGATTTGAAGGACAGGGCGAATTGTCTGCGGGCTGCGGAGGGTGCGACGCATGTGTATCAGTTGGCGGCCGACATGGGCGGCATGGGCTTCATCGAAAATAACAAAGCGCTATGCATGTTGAGCGTGCTGACGAACACACATATGCTGCTGGCGGCAAAGGAGATGGCTGTTGAACGTTTCTTTTTTTCATCTTCAGCGTGTGTGTACAACGGCGAAAAGCAGATTCGCCCCGATGTCGTGCCCTTGCACGAGGGCGATGCGTATCCCGCGATGCCGGAAGATGGGTACGGTTGGGAGAAACTTTTCAGTGAGCGAATGTGCCGCCACTTTGAAGAAGATTTTGGGTTGGTATGCCGTGTGGCGCGATATCACAATGTGTATGGACCGCACGGAACGTGGGCGGGTGGACGGGAAAAGGCGCCGGCGGCAATCTGCCGCAAGGTGATCGAGGCCAAGCGCTCAGGCCGGCATGAGATCGATATCTGGGGAGACGGTCAGCAGACGCGCTCCTTCATGTATATCGAAGATTGTGTAGAAGGCACGCACGCAATTATGGAGAGCGCGATTGACGAGCCGATCAATCTGGGATCCAGCGAACTCGTGACGATCAATCAGTTGGTGGATGTAGCGGAGGCGATTGGGGGCGTGCGGCTGAAGCGAAACTACGATCTTTCCGCGCCCAAAGGAGTAAACGGCCGCAACAGCGATAACACGATGATTCAGGAACGGCTTGGGTGGGAGCCTTCCATTCGTCTGCGGGACGGGCTCGAAACAACATATCGCTGGATTGAGCAGGAAATGCTTTCCGGCGCAAAAGGGACGTAGTGGGCAACCGGCACAAGCGCAAAAGGGCACAGTAAGCGGGCATGGCAGGCACTCAATCCAAAGAAACAACGATTCTAGGCATAGATTTCTTCAGCGGCACAGTGATGCAAGCCGTGGAGCGCATGTGTCACGGAGGCTTACTGGTGGTTCCTGCGGCCCCGGCGCTGAAGGATGTTGAGACAAATGTGGCGTACCGGGAAGCGCTGCTGGCGGCCGATCTGGCGCTGCCGGACTCAGCCTTTATGGTGATGATCTGGAATCGGCTGCAACGGGATCGCATGCCGCGTATCTCAGGCCTGGAATACCTGCGCGCGCTTCTAGGGCATGCCGCGGTGCGTGAACCCGGTAAGACGCTTTGGGTGATGGCAAGCGAGGCAAGCGCGGAACGGAATGTTAGATGGCTCGCGCATGAGGGCCTCGAGGTGCCGAGCGAATGCGTGTACGTTGCGCCGCAGTATGGGACGCGTCTTCAAAATGCGGACTTAGAAGATGCGGGCTTATTGGAGCGCATTGAGCGGGTCCGTCCGCGGCACATTGTTGTGACGGTGGGTGGGGGCACGCAGGAGCGGTTGGGGCTTTATCTCAAGCGCCGCCTCAGTTATTTGCCGGCGATCCACTGCATAGGGGCGGCCATCGCATTTCTGAGTGGCGACCAGGTGTACATTCCGGTGTGGGCAGACCGATGTTACCTGGGTTGGGCCTTCCGATCGGCATCGGAGCCGATGCGGTATGTGCCGCGATACTGGGACGCGCGCAAGCTGCTGCGGCTGATGGTGCGATATCGCGATCGGCTGCCGATGCTGGTCTCGCCGCAACCAGATATGGGAGCTCAGGTAACAACGTCTGCGGTGTTTCGTCAGGCGCCCCCGTAGGAGTGAGGGCCCGCAGGCTGCGCAGCTTTTTGGGTATGTTGGGGTTTTTGCAGCTATGTGGATTGTCCGGACTGGCTCGTTGCTGCTTGTGAGCTCGTTGCTGCTGGTTAGCTCGTTGCTGGGGTGGGGGCAACGACCCTCCTCGGTGGCGGAGCAATACCTCTTTCAGGCTGCCAACGCGGAGCGGGTGCAACGGGGATTGTCGGCGTTGCAGTGGGATGACGCGCTACACCGGGCGGCTGTACAGCATGCGGAGCAGATGGCAGAGCGTGAGTCGATCTCACACCAGTATGCCGGAGAGCCGGATCTGGC
>CAXTNA010000164.1:0-5271 GCA_964245535.1 uncultured Acidobacteriaceae bacterium
GTCGAGCACGGATTCCGGCGAAAGCGAGGCGGCGATGGAGGCGTCGTCTGTGTTGATGGCTCCGGCGGAGGTCGCATCGACCGTGACCTCGGTTGTGCTGTTGACGTTTAAGGTGATGTCGAACTGGAGCTGCTGCCGCGCATCAAGGTGGATACCCGTGGCGGTCTGCTTGGAGAAGGTCGGCGCGGTGGCGATGATGGTGTAAGTGCCGGGATCGACGTTCAGCGCGTTGTAGTTGCCGGTGCTGTCGGCAGTGACGGTGCGGTTGGTGTTGGACTCGTCGCGATGGAGGGTGAGTGTGGCGTTAGGGATGACAGCACCGGAAGCGTCACGGACGGTTCCTGAAACGCCACCGAGGGTGGATTGTGCGGGTGCGATGAGACCGGCACCGAAAATGAAAAGAAGAAACAGCAAAACACGGGGACGAACGGAAATCATGGACTCTCCAAGGGCAGAAGTGCAGAGGTACACCTGCTGGCGCAGGTGCGGCGAACAACGCGTATCGGCTCATTGTTACGAAGAACTGCCCTGTGCGCCTAGCGGCAGTTCCATGCGGTCAATGCATTTTCGGGATCGGCGCAGCAGGAGTAGAAGGAAGTAGCGTCAACGCCAGAAACCTTGCGCGTGCAGCCAATTGTATTGGAATCGACATTCCGGGCCGCTGACTTTCATGTCTTTCCTGAAGGTTGCTGGAAATGTTCGCAGAACCAACAACACGCACCGAAGGGTGTATATCGTGCCGGCGGAATTTTGCCGATACTCGCGAAGTGACCCCAGGCATCCGTGCGAAGGTGTGCTCTGGGCGGATGATGAGGGAGAGGCTTGATGTTCGCTGGGGGTACGTTGCCGGGTACCGGCTTTACGCAGATACCATTGTCTGTTTTAGATCGCATGAGCGCGGAAGAAACCGATAGCCTGCCCTATGGCGTGGTTGGCTTATCGCCCGACGGACGGGTGGAGGTATATAACCGAACGGAAGCGCAGGCAGCCGGTTTGCCGCTCGAAAGCGTGGTTGGAACGCACTTCTTTTCCAACACCGCGCAATGCATGAACAACTATCTGGTCGCGCAACGGATCGAGGATGAACCCGAGCTCGATGCGGCTCTCGATTACGTCCTGACCCTGCGCATGCGGCCCACGCCCGTTCGCTTGCGGCTTTTGCGCAGTGCCACGGTGACCCGCCGCTACGTTTTGATCCAACGCTGATTCGCTGAACCCCGTTAAACCTGTTGCATGCCGAGCCTTTCGCAGCGATCCCCCCAAAGTTCCTATGAGTGCGAGTGCATTGATGAATACCCAACTGGAAGGCGAACACACGCAGCTGTTGCAATTTCTTTATGCCTGTCCGGTGGGGCTGGCCGAGGTCGCGCCTGAAGGGGAGATCCTGATGATCAATCCGATGGCGATGCAGTTTCTGCTGCCGATCGCGCGCACCCCGATGATTGTCAATTTCTTCGACATCATCGAGGCGTATGCGCCGGAACTGCGCAACATGGTTGACGGGTTTACCGGCGCGCAGGGCCCGGTTTGCGAGGCACATCGCATCTTCATCCGGCCCGGTGCCGATGAGTGGGGCTATGGGGCCAAGGTCCTCAGCTGCACCCTGGTGAAGCTTTCCCCTGAGCGTTTCATTCTCACGCTTACAGATGTTTCCAAACAGGTCGACCATGAACGGCGGCTGAAACAAGCGGAAACATGGTTCGCCTCGCTGCTGGACGGGGTGAACGACTTTGCGGTGCTCTCGTTAGACGCGAACGGCCGCATCGACCGTACGAACCCCTCGTTTCTGCGGCAGACCGGCTTCAGTGAGGCCGAAGTGCTGGGCGAAACGCTGGATCTCTTCGAATTGCCGCCGGTGGCAGCCGGCACGCTCAGCACGCAGGAGCAAATTGCGATCGCTTGCCGCGATGGATGGTATCTGACCGAAGGGGAGCAACGCCGCGCCGATGGCAGCCGTTATTGGGGACAGCGTTTGATTGCGGTGCGCCATATGACGCAGGGCACCGATGGGCACGCGGTGGCGGGGTATACGGTGGTTTTGCGTGATGTAACGCGGCAGCATGCCGATGCCGAAAAGCTGACGCGCATCCTGCGCACGGACCACCTGACCAACGCTTCGAACCGTATGCATTTCTTCGAAACGGCCGAACGCGAGTGCAAACGAGCCAAGCGCTATAGCGGCGACGTCGCCTTGATTTGTGTCGATATCGATCATTTTAAACAGGTCAATGACACCTATGGACACGGCGCCGGAGATGAGGTGCTGCGGGTCTTTTCGCGAATCTGCATGCAGGTACTGCGACCGAGCGATCTTTTTGCGCGGCTTGGCGGCGAAGAGTTCGTCGCTCTGTTGCCCTCGACCGATTTGGCGGGTGCGATGCAGTTGGCGGAACGGCTGCGGTCTGTGATTGCGGACACCACAATCGAAGCCGGGGGCCAGCGTCTCAATATCTCGGCGAGCTTTGGGTGTGCTGCGTTGACGGCGCCTTCGGGCAATGTGACCGAACTGCTGTCCGCAGCCGACGAGGCACTGTATCGTGCGAAGCGGACAGGGCGTGACCGTGTTGTCGGTTCGGCACAACCGGCTTTGGTGGGCGAAGCGAAATGACGACGCCGTTTTTATCACGACCGGCGTTAACGCGGGTACTGACGAGCCTTCTGCAAAGCGAGTTGAAGGCCCTAGGGCGTAGGCGCGTCGCGGATGGAAATGCTGGGCCGCCGCAGGCTGTTTGGCCTGAGACGCTGCAGTTTGCAGGGGATGAAATGCCGTCGCTGCATTGCGATTCACTGGACGTGCTGCGCCTGGCTGCGGCGGTGAATGAGATGTTTCATTTGCATGAGGCAGCTCAAGAGCTCGGGCTGCTTTCGAGCGAAACCTTGGGGAACTGGCTCGACAGCATTGAGGAGGCATGGCAACGTGGCGTTGGCAAGATCACGTTTACGACTTCCGGTTCCACGGGAACGCCGAAACGCTGCACGCACGAATTTGCTTATTTGCTGACGGAGATCACCTATCTCGGCGAGGTTTTCGCCGACAGAACCCGCATCATCCCACTTGCGCCCGCGCACCACATCTATGGATTTCTGTTCACCGCCATGCTGCCGGACCACCTCCGGCTTCCGGTCCATGCTGTCGATAACGGGGAGCGCAGCGGTGGTATCTCCGATCTGCGCCACGGCGATCTGCTGGTGTCCTTTCCGGATCGCTGGCAGTGGCTCGACCGAACGATTGCGCGTTGGCCGGAAGGGGTCGCGGGCGTGGTATCGACGGCGCCCTGTCCTGCGGAGCTCGCGGCTTCGCTGATGGAGCATGGCCTCGGCTCACTTTTCGAGGTGTATGGATCGTCTGAAACGGCAGGCATAGGGCTGCGGCGCTGGCCGGAAACGAAGTATCAGCTTATGCCGCAGTGGCGTTTCGAGAATGTCTCGCGTGACGGTGTGAGTGATACGGAAGGCGCTGCCGTGGTCCACAGCTCGGGCGCACAGGTTCGCCTGAAGGATCATGTCAACCCAGAACAGGATGGCAGCTTTACGTTGGGCGGCCGCATTGATGCTGCAGTGCAGGTCGGCGGCATCAATGTTTATCCCGCGCGCGTCGCCGAAGCACTGCGAACACAGCCGGGAGTGCAGGATGCTGCCGTGCGTGTGGCTGCCTTTGGCGAAGGTGGGCGACTGAAGGCTTTTGTCGTCCCGCAACCGCAGGTAGACGCGACGGAATTGCAGCGTCAGCTTGAGGGATGGATGCGCAATGCATTTTCTCCTGCGGAGCAGGTGAAGTCGTTCTCGTTCGGTCCCGCGCTACCCAAAGATGCGATGGGCAAGGATCGCGATTGGTGAAGCGCATGTGCGTACAAGGCTTGGTCCCTCGCGGGAAGCAGCGCTAACGGCCTATCTGCGCCGGAAGCAAGACAGACATGCAGGTGCCCGAGGCGCCCGGCGTCGTGCAACTGCGAACCTGAATTTTACCGCCATGTTCCTCCACGATCGTGGCGGTGAGCCACAAGCCGACGCCGGAACCTTTTTCCTCCTTGGTGGTGAAAAATGCGTCAAAGATTCGTTGCCGCAGAGCCGCGGGGATGCCGGAGCCTTCATCGGCAACGGTGATGCGCACCGCAGGCGTAGTTTCTTCGTACGCACGTACCGTGCTGCGCGAAACGCGAACGCGCAAGGTGCCGTGCACCGGCGAAGCTTCGATCGCATTGCGAATGATGTTCGAGAAGACCTGACGCAGCCGTGCCGGCAAGCCCAAAACGCGGAGCTCCGGCTCGGCATCCACCCTGATCGTGACCTGCCGCTCGGCCGCAGCGCGCGCACTCAGCGCTAAAACATCCTGCACAAGTTCCGTGATGGCAATCGGAATGGGGCTACGTGTTTCCCGGTGAAACGACAGGATTTGCCGAGAAATTTGTGAAACCCGGTTGACCTCGGTGGCCACAATCGCCAGCCACTCCTGCGCTTGTTCCCGTTCCGCATTGGCGTGCTGCAAAAGGTAGACGAGATTGGTGATCGCTTCCAGAGGGTTATTGATTTCATGCGCGATGATGTGCGCCATGCGCCCGGTCGCGGCCAGCCGCTCGTTGAGCAGCAGAGCCTCTTCTGCCTGCTTTTGCAGCGTCGTATCGGCCACGATGAAGATACACCCGGTCATGTGTTCACCCGGCGGTAACGGCGCCGTACTCAACCGGTAAAAGCGGCTACCCGCCTGCACATCGCGGATCGCGGTGGTGGGTAGCGTGTCTGCGAGCCCAAAATGACGATGCAGGAGATCGGCAAACGGCTGGCCTTCGATCCCGCCGTAGGTTAGATCGAGCAGCTGCGTCATGGTGCGATTGCAGCGCGTGACGGTTTCCGCCTGAATGATCGCAACGCCTTCGCTGAGGGCATCGAAGCTCGCGGACCACCCTTGGGCAGTGGCCCGCGCCCGCTGTGCCTCCTCTTGCCAGCGTATGAGCGAGCGAACCGTCCCCACCAGGACAAGCGGATCGACAGGATGTACCAGATACGCATTCGCGCCGCTTTCCAGAGCGTACAACTTGCTTTCCGTGCTTTGGAAAGCGACCGAAATTTGTAGCACAGGAATATGGCATGTTTGCGGATTCGCCTTGATACGACGGCACACTTCATACCCGAGAATGTCGGGCAAACGGATATCCAGCACCACCACATCGGGCAAGTCTTTTGAGAGTTCCAGGGCTTGCACGCCCGAAGCCGCCTCCACCGTTTGGAAACCGTTGCGTTTGAGGGCGTGGCAGAGGGTGTAGCGGTTTTCTT
>CAXTNA010000164.1:5281-5695 GCA_964245535.1 uncultured Acidobacteriaceae bacterium
TTCGGCACTCATAGCACGCCTGCTGCGGCGAGCACGGCGCGCAACGCTTCGGGGGCATCCGGTTGCGCGAGCGCCTGCTTGGGAAATAAAAAGGCGCCGTACGCCGTAACCAGCTGCAGCTCCCGCGCATTCAGTTCTTTTGAGGTGTGAATCACCACGGGTGTGTTCGCCGAAGCGGAGTTTTGCCTAATTTCGCGAAGGGTTTCCAAACCGGTAAAGCCGGGCATTGCCACATCCATGAAGATCATGCTGAGGTCGCTTTCCAGGCTCATCTGCATGGCCTCGCGGCCGCTACGGGCTTCCAAAAAGCGAAAGCCAAAGGGCGCAAGCGCTTCCTGCAACAGGTACCGGTTGATTTCGTCATCGTCGACCAGCAGGACCGTGCTTGCGCCCAATTTCGCCCGCTTTGTGGTT
>CAXTNA010000165.1:0-5184 GCA_964245535.1 uncultured Acidobacteriaceae bacterium
GCGCTGGCCGGGAACCTCGTAGCTTTCCATCTCTTTGAGCTCGGCGTCGGTGTAGCGGTGGAAGAGCGGCTCGGTGATGTCAGGGGTGGGGCGCATGGCGCCAAGGAGGACGATTTTGCCGGCGAGGGTGCCTTTGAGCTTGTCGAGTTCGGCGGCATCGCTCAACGGCACGTAGACGACCGCGCCGGTGACGGGGCCTTTGGTGGCGGGCGACCAGGGGGCGGCCTGCAGCCAGAGCGGTTCGGGGTCGGGCGAAACCATGCGGGCCCAGGTGTTGATCTGCTGCCAGCCCATGCCGAACTCGCCCCAATCTTCGAGGTGGGCGTTGGATAGGCCGATGGCGGTGAGGGTGTCGCGCGTCCAGGCGTTGGCGCGGGCCATGTTGGGCGAGCCGGTGAGCCGCGGGCCGATGCCGTCATTGAGCGCCTCGGCGAACTGCATCACCTTGCCGTGCTGCAGGCCTTCGCTGCGGATGCGGGCGTAGAGGGTGAGGTCGAGGGTTTCGGTGGCGGGCTGTGGGGCGTCGTAGCTGGGGGTGGTTTTTGCGGAGTCGCGGTCGGGTGCTTTCTTCTCGGCTGCATGTGCGGTGTGGGAAAGTGCTGTGACGAGGATGGCGGCAAGGGCGGTGGACGTACGGCGACGGACAGCACGGGGGTCATGAACAGCATGGGGCGCAAGGGGCATGGGCAGGCTCCTGGAGGAATGTGTGGTCAGTATGACAGCCGTGGGACATATTGGAGGTGTTTACGGGCGAGGCGAGCAGGGCACCTGGCCATTGCGCGTTGAAACTGTGCGGATTTGAAAGTAAAAGTGTGATGCAGACGATCTCGACATCACATTGATCGTACGTGGCAAATCACAAAAGCGGGCGAGCATGAATGTTATAAACTTACCCAAGTGAGGTAGCCAGTGCACGTACCACCCGATTCCAAAGCAGCGCCTGGGCAAAGTGGAACAGCATCGTTGCGGCTTGGAAACATCAGTGTTCGCGTGACTTATATTGGTTATTATGGCAACGCAGGTCGTGCAATTGATGCAGGAGTGCATATTACCGCTGAAGCTTTGGGTTGTCCAAATTGCTTCTGGGCGCAGGTAGTTAAGAGGACCGGAGTCGGTCAAAACCCCGGTGGAGCTTTCGTCGACCGCTTGACTCCAGACGAAGGTCCTTTGTACCTTGTCGAGCCGCCCTATTCCGTTTTTGACGACATCCCTTTTACACGCGATGGAGCGGGTACATTTTCTGCAGTCACAATGGTTGGCAACGCGGACCGATCTCGAAGGAACTTTCAGGTACGAGGGGCATTCACGTATGGAACCAGAGTTAATAGTTCGGGCGTTCTGCATGTGCAGCCACCGCGTGTAGCCACCACCCTTGAAATAGAGCAAGCGTTGGCTGTACTGCGACGGGACTCCCTATTGTGGACGATTACTTCTTCGTGAGTGTCGATATGAGAGCGAGGTCCTCCTCATCACTCCGTGCGCTGGGCTATTTGTCCTTGTGTGCGCTGCTTATGATCCTCTCTTGCCATAGGACATCCGTCCCAAGGAAGACAGTGTCAGTAGAGAACTTTCCATCAGATATAGCAGTACGATTTTTTTTTGAGCCGTTTCTGATTAATCACATCCATCTTCCACTCATTGTCCGTGCTCTAGACCCAAACAATCGCGAGTTCGACGCCGTCGCTTTGGCGATGGCTGGCCGCACGGTGTATATATCGCGACCGGAAATGGAGCGTCTTCTGGGTACCCTGGATCAATTGACTCCATCGTGGACACGCACCAACCGACCGACCCTTTTCAAATCTGTGACGGAGTTGCCTACGATTTATGGCATGGAGATCACGGAAACCCATGCGCAGGGGAGCGCGAACGCGAGCATACGACCGCAGGATGTTTGTGCGTTACTGGAAAAGCTTAATCCTCTCATTACTGCGCCTCGGGCTCGGTGGGAGTTTCAAAGATTTCGTGCTGAATCCGATTGCAAGGTGCCGGACTTCAATCCGAAGCTATACCCGTTACACCCATAACTAAGGGAGGTCTGATCAAGTCCCAAAGATTTTGCTGCAAGGAACCGCAGGTTCCCTTCGGGAATGACGCTAAAAAGCGGAACCCTTTAAGTTGCCGAAGGGCTCTCCGTCACATTTCATAGTAGGTATTACTGGCCGCGGGCCTTGCGCACGATGCGCCGGATGTATTGGAAGCCGAGAAAGCCCAAGGCCAGGGAGCCGACAACGAGCCCGACGGGCAGGCCGACGCGCTTGTAGGTGAGGGCGAAGTCCGGTATGTGATGGCTGGTGGCGGAGTAGAAGAGCAGAACGACGATGGCGGCGAAGGTGGCGAGAAAAAAGGCGGCCATGCCGGTGGCGAGGCCCATGAGCAACGACTGGAACCAGCCAAGATCGCCCAGCGGCAATCCGAACAAGGATCCTTCCCGACGTGCCCGTTCGACATGGTTGAGTGTAGCCATACTCCATTTAGAATAACCGGATGGGCGACGGTGCGATGGCAGGATGGAATGCAGGGGCAGGTCTTGTGCGTGCCTCGCAGGTGGCACGCGAAGCGGAGGTGCGCCGGTCGCCGAATGGGGTGCGTTTTGCCACGTATGGCGAGACGGGCGTGCCGGGGCCGGACCTCGACCGGATGCTGGAAGCCGTGCCGGCAGCGATTGCGGGTGCGCTGAAGACCAATACCTATTACTTTGTGCCGTTGGCGCTGCGCGAGCCGGAAGGCCGCGAACCCGAGAGCAACGGAGCCGCGACGCGCCGGGCCAACGGCAGCTCCAGGCAGGAATCCGACCAGGCGATGGTGGCGCCGGCGTGGACGGAGGACCTGGGCGAGGCGGCGATCTGCCATCGCAATGTGGAGCTGGACCGCGAGCTGGGCAGCGGGCATCGGGGCGTGTTTATCTCCACGCGGCTGATGGGCGACCGGTTTGCGCTGAGCTTTGAATTTTTCATCAATGTCGCCCATGCCTTTGCGGAGCAGGCGGGCGTGCCCCCGGCTTTTGCGGAGCTGGCGTGGCGGCAGGCGCAGAACCAGGTGCGCGGAGAAACCAGCCTGGATGCGTGGGAGTCGCGGCATCTGGCGCTGGGCCAGCCCATAGCCGCCGAGGCACCGGTTTCTGAAAATACGAGTTCGCGGCGTGGCCGAGGACCGATGACGGTGCTGACGAACCGTTCCTTTGGTTCCGGAGCCGTGAGCGGGACAGCTCTTGAAAGCCTGAGCGCAGCGGCGGCTGTTGCGGTTGCGGACGAGAAAGAGCGGGAATCGTTTTTGGAGAGCGCTTTTGCCGATGCGCTGGCGATTTATCTGCTCTCGCTGGCGCTGGATGTGGACTACAGCGAGTTGCGGGAGCGGGATTACCCGCTGCTGGCGCCGGGTGCGCTGGCCGAACGGCTGCGGTTGGTGGCGGCGCTTTATCCGGCAAATGCGGGGTATGAGTTTGCGGTGCGGTATAGGCGCCGGGCTTAGGTTCTGGGTTACAGGTTATAGGTTGTAGGTTTTCGTGGTGAGTGGGTGCCCCGTTCTTTGTCGATTCTGACAAAGGGCGGGGTGCATTTAGTTTCCAGGGGGAGTGTCCCGATTTCGGAAAGGAGTTTCATTGTAAGTCCCTGAGAAAGGCACACACGATCTTGCGTAAGCGGCCCCGATCCCTGTTCATCCCGGTCGGCGAGCTTCAGCGTTCGAGCAGATTCAAAGAGAAGTCACATCATAGAACTGCAAGCAATCGGCAGGTCCTTATCGGCTTCGTTGAGAGTGTCCTTTCCTGCGAAGGACCAGGTGGATTTATCCATGTCGAGGTAGGTGGGCTGCACCTCGACGAAGCGGACGCCGAGGCAGGCTTTCACCTGCGCCGGGGTCTGCTTAAGCTTCAGCGTCCAGGAGGTCGGACCACGTTCGACCACCGTCCAGCCATCGGCGTAGCAGGTCGCCCAATGCCATTTCCATAAAAATGAGTTCTTTTTGAGGTGAACATAGCCCATGCAGGCTCGGCCATCCCCCTCCACCTCAAGAGGCACGGGAGGCTTCGGCCCGGGCCGGAATGCATTTCGCTTGAAGCGAGCCTCCACCTGCGCTTTCGTTTCATGAATGGACTGTGCCCGGCAAGACGCCCCAGCGGCCAAGAGAAAAAGGGCGGCCAGGACCGATTTCTTAAGGGTTGGCCAGAATGAGTTTGTAGGCGAAATCGAGCTTGTCGGCATAGTTTCCATCCCCACCCCCGTTGTAGTATTTCGATGCAAACTCCGAACTGAACTGCTGCCACCCAGTGATCGCCATGTGCGCGGTTTTCTTTAGCCTTTCCCTGTACTGGGGATAGTGGCTGTGATGAACATTCAAGGGGGCCAGCGGACGTTGGACCGGGATGTGCTTTTTCGTCAGGCTGTCCATCACTTCATGCGATTGGAGGTCCACCGTTCCGACGATGCCGTGCCCATCGGTGACCGGCGTGAACCGGCGCTCATCCACCGGGAGGTCGGGATCGAGCTCAATACCGAACCGGGCCAGGCGGCGCAACAGGTAGCCGATCCCGGCGATGATGTTCAGCTTCGCAACCAGACCCGGGTTCCCTTGCGTCAAGCCGATACGGAAGCCAGGGGGCAGGATGAGCTTGCCCTGCGGAGAGGTCAGCAGATCGCGGAGACCGGCGTCGCCGGGGTTGCCGATCTGCATGGGCCGGGTATGCCACGTATCATTGAGCGCAAACGGCCCGGTCTCCACCCAGCACATCGCTTTGATTGCCTTCCATTGAAGTGGCACGTAGAGGGCTTTGCCGGCAAGGAAAACGTTGAATACGGCGACGGCTGCCTCGATCTGATCGTCGTAGACGTTCCAGGGTTGGGGGTTCTTGGTGAAGGAATCCGTAAGGGCCCTCTCCCACTTTTTCAGCGTTTCTTCATCTTTCGGGTAAGGCATGCCATTTGCTCCCTTACCTTCACTCTACCGTTGACCGGGATCATGTTGAGTGCCCGGTAAACAAATGGAAATCATGTACGTTAGTCCCTTCGGAAAGGAGAGTAATTCCACCCTTCCAATAAAAACTGGAAGGGTGGGGCACCCGGGGATTAGCGGACGGCGGCGATGGCGGCGCGAAAGAGGCGTTCGAAGTCGGAGGCGGCTTCGGGAGATTTTGCCGCGGTTTCGACGGCCTTTTGGGCGGCGGGGCGGGGATAGCCCAGGTTGGTG
>CAXTNA010000165.1:5194-5687 GCA_964245535.1 uncultured Acidobacteriaceae bacterium
GCGCTGAGCACGTCGTCGGCGACCGCCCCGAGCGAGGGCCGGGCGGGCTCGCTTGCCGGGGTGTGGCCGGCGAGGTCGTCCAGCTTGTCTTTCAACTCCAGCACCACGCGCTCGGCGGTTTTTTTGCCAATGCCGGGAATCTTGGTGAGGGTAGCGTGATCGCCGCCGCGGATAGCACCCACGAGCCGGTCGACGCTGATGCCGCTAAGGACCGTGATGGCGAGCTTGGGGCCGATGCCGGCGATGGTGAGCAGTTTCTCAAAGAGGCGCTTTTCGGCGAGATCTCGGAAGCCGAAGAGCTGCAACGCGTCTTCGCGCACGTGGGTGTGGACGTGGAGCGCGGCTTGCGCGCCCGGCTCGCCGAGCTCGGTGTAGGTCGCCACGGAGATGGCGAGCTCATAGCCGACGCCGCCGCATTCGAGAATCACCGTGGCGGGTGTTTTGGCGAAGATTTGTCCGCGGAGATGCGCGATCACAGGGGTGATTGTAGAGG
>CAXTNA010000166.1:0-5550 GCA_964245535.1 uncultured Acidobacteriaceae bacterium
TGCCGAACCGGTCTCCATACCTAGTATCGGATCGTCCATAGCGGGAACCGTCACGCGTGTCACAGCCCCTCGCTGATATCGAAAAGTTTCTCGTCCACCGAGCAAGAAAACAGCCCCATCCGGCGCTTGCACCAACGACGTCACAGGCATCCCGACATCCTGCAACGGACGGAATCTCGCGCCATCAAAACGCGCTACGCCGCCCGTCGTCAGCACAAGCAGCGATCCATCTCCCGCTGCCGCAAGCGACACAATTTGCGCCGATGGCAATCCATCTTTCTCTGCATAGCGGTGCAGCGAGGCCCCCTGCGGATCAAGGATCTGCTCAATGAGCCCATCGGCCGTTCCAAACCACAGATGCCCGGCACGATCCTCCGCCAGGGCACTCACATCGTCGCTCGTGAAGGCAGCGTCGGTCTCATGCCGCAGCACGGTAAACTCAATCCCATCGAAACGCGCGACGCCCCCCTCGGTCGCCACCCACAGAAAGCCCTCATGCGATTGCAGTATCTGATGAACACTGGCCTGCGGCAATCCTTCTTCCGTCGACCAGGCTTGATGGCTGAGGGGTACACCCCCTTCAGCAACGGCCACCCCTAAGCTGCAATACCCCAGTAAAAACAGCAGGAACAGGAAGGCTTTCTTCACAACCTGCATCAACCGAAAGCACGGGATGCGCAAGGACAACTTCCCCCGCGAGCACACGGCGACTTTGCCCTTCATGCTCCCGCAACGACTTACTTTTTTCCCGCGCATCGCTTGTGCCCTGTTGTAGCAGACGACCGGCAACGTCCGAAAGCACTGCTTGTCCGCCGCCGACACTCACCCGCTCCACAAAAGCAAAACGGGCTCCATCTTCTGATGAACTCTCTTTTCCGCACATTTGCAAAGACAACGCCTTCTTCATGACCTACCGTTGTTCAGTGCGTAAGAGGGTGTAGCTTTACCGGCGTCCTCTTCGCAAAGCACTTGCATTTCGGCCGTCAAGCCGCTGACGGCAGATCAGATCGGTACGGCTCCTTGGGCGTATCTGCCGCAGAAAGGGCGGGCTTTCTTCTTCAACGAGAAAGCCAAAGCGGGTACGTTGGAGCACGGCACGGCCGCCCGACATAGCAGGAACATCTTGCCCAGCCGCTACGTCGACAAATCACAGCGATCGAGCCTTTGGGAAGCAGTGTGGAATCGTGAATGAGGCGGCTGTTCTGAGCGAATCAAACTTGCCCTACCCTACCCCAACCAGCATCGGCGCGTGCTGCAACGGAAACTCCAAAGCCAGGCAGACACCGCCCTCCGGCCGATTTGCCGCCGTCACACTGCCATCATGGCTGCGCACCACCGCCGCCACAAACGCCAGCCCCAGCCCATACCCTTCCGATTGCGCTCCCTTGCTATACCGCTCAAATACCCGCGGCAACAGCTCAAAGGGAAAGCCCGCGCCGTCATCCTCCAAACGCAACAGCACGCGTTCCGCCTTCTCTTCCAGCGTGATCGTGACTGTCGTACCGGAATGCAAATGCTTCAGTTCGTTGTCGAACAGATTTGCCAGCACCCGCTGCAACAACGCGCGATCCGCTTCGATATACAGCGCTCCCGCACCCCGCAATACAAGTTGCAATCCCGCATGCGAGAGTGAAGGCTCATACAGCTCGGCCATGGAACGCACCGTCTCGTTCAAATTCACAGTCTCCTTGCGCAACCGCAGTGCATCCGCACTCGCCTCGGAAACATCGAGCGATGTATTTACCAACGACGACAAGCGATCAATGGCCTCGATGCAGTGCACAATTGCCTCTTCTTTTACCTCAGCCTGCGGGCTCATCAACGCCAGTTCCAGCTTGCCGCGGACCGAGGTGATCGGGCTGCGCAAATCATGTGCCAACGCGTCCGACATTGCGTGTAGTTGCTGCACGGAAGACTCAATCCGGTCCAGCATCTTGTTTAACGTCAAAGACAATCGTGAGATTTCATCGCTTCTTTCCAAGGCGGGAACGCGGCTGCTCAGATTTTGTCGCCCAATTGATTCAGCGGTCTCCGTAATCACCTGCACGCGATACAACATCCGCCGTGTGCTGACGAACACAATAAACGTACCCAGCGCAATGATGCCGCACCACAGCCCTGCGAACTTCACCCGCAAGCGCCGCAGCACATGGCGCTCATAGTGCGTCGATAGCGCAAGATAAATCCGATCCCCATTCGCTAAGCGCGCTTCGGCCACACGAAACGGCACACGAAAGCCATCCACACGCACCGAAGAAGGGCGATCCAACGCTACGCGGCTCCGCTCCACCGCCGAAGCATCCGCCTGGCCCACCCCGGCTCCGGTGTGCAGCTTCAGTGTGCCATCAGGCGCAGTCTGCAGGAAAAATACCGTGCGATTCAAGGGCCCGGCAGAGCTCTCATCCCGTGGCGCTTCACGGCTCGCCAGCTCCGCAATCTCGTCTACCACCGCATCGTGCAACTGATCGGAAGGCGTGCGCTGGGCCACATCGGCCAGCACGCCCAGCTCGCCGGTCAGCCATGAATCCGCACGGTTCTGAATGTCGTTGGCAAGGAAGCTTTGCAAAAACCAGAACGCGATCGCTGTACCCAATGCAAACGCAACGCCGCTCCACAGGGAAATGCGCCAGGCCGCCGTGCCGTAACTTCGATCAACGGTCTTTGAGGACATACCCTACCCCTCGCAAGGTTCTGATCAACGGTTGTTCCCCTTCCGCATCCACCTTCGCGCGCAGCCTGTAAATGTGTACATCGACGACGTTTGTGTCCGGATCGATGCGCACCTTCCACACGTGATCCATAATCATCGACCGCGTCACCACCCGCCCGGCGTTGCGGCAAAGATACTCCAACAACGCAAACTCCTGTGCCGTTAAACGCAGGCTGCGCGAACCGCGCGAGGCCTCTCGCCGCAGCAGATCCATCTCCAGATCCATCGCCCGCAGACGTGTCGCAATCGGCGCATTGTTCCCACTGCGCTTCACCAGATTGCGCAATCGCGCGGTCAATTCCGCCACTGCAAAGGGCTTCGTCATGTAATCGTCGCCACCCTGTTCCAAGCCGCGAACCCGGTCGTCGACTGATCGTCGTGCCGAAAGAATCAACACCGGCGCCGTCGTTCCCTGCTGCCGCAGCGACGCCATCAAATCGAAGCCATCACGGTCCGGCAAACCCAGATCGAGCACGATCGCCGCATGCTCCTGTTCCACGATCAACAGCTCGGCCTCACGCGCCGAACGCGCGAGATCGATAACATACCCGGCCTCACGCAGGCTGCGGCCGATGAAGTCACCGATCGCCACATCGTCCTCGATCACGAGCACCCGCATACAGGTATCTTAGGAGAACGCAACGAAACGCGAACGAGCTGTACCGTGTAGATGAAGAGCTTGTCATCCCCCTGCGAGCCAAAGGAAAACCTCGCTCGCTACCATCGGATCGAACCCTGAAACACTGGAGCCAGCAAACGATGACCAGAATCTGGTTGGGACTGACCTGCTTCCTCGGCGGAATCGCCCTGGTTCCCGCCGCAGGCATGTTGTATTTAAAGCTGGGCTCTCCGCCTGTCGCGGTAACGGACCCGGCCTTTCCCTACGAGAAAGCCATCGTGCATGTGCCGCTCAACGCCCGCATCGCGCGTGAAATGCCGGCATCCTCTCCCGTGCAGCCCACCCCCGCAAACCTCATCGCCGGCGCGGCCATCTATACGCAGCAATGTGCCTTCTGCCACGGCCTCCCCGGGCATGCGTCGCCCTACGCCACCCATATGTACCCTCCCACGCCGCAGCTTTGGCACGCGCACCGCCCCGGCGTCGTGGGCGTCAGTGACGATCCCGTCGGCGAAACGTACTGGAAGGTGAAGAACGGTATCCGCCTTGCCGGCATGCCCGCCTATGCCCAACTGCTCACCGAACAGCAAATGTGGCAGGTTTCGGTCCTGCTCGCTTCCGCCGATAAAGCGCTACCGCCACAGGCACAAGCCGCCCTCGCCTACAAAGCGCAGTAGAACGCGCTCGAACAGCTAACAAATTCGGGTGCCCCATCCTTTGCGCAGCTTCACGGCGCAAAGGATGGGGTGCTCTTCCGACAAGCGCCACAGGAGTTCAGGTCCAACTCGCACGATTCACGCCAATACCTGTCTGACCGAAATCACCGCAGTTCCACAACCTGCCCACCCGCCACCGCCGGCATCGTCACTGTCCAAGCCGAGCCAGCCGCCTCGACCGGCATCTTCGCCGATCCAACTGAAGCCTGCTTCGCTTTCGGCGTCCATCCAAACACCTCGAACCGGTACGCCGTCCACCAAGGAGCAAATTGTCCCTCCTGCGGCGCGACGGTCACGCGCAATGAGCCATCACCTGCAACCGCACACTGAAAGCGCACCCGCGCATACGCGCCCTGGCGATAGCCGAAGCTGTGCCCGTCATCCGTATACACCTCGCCGGCACACGGGGTCGCCGCATCGCTTGCCGGATACACACGCAGCGTCAAAGGCCCATTCGGTTTTTCTTCCGTGTTCTGCGTCAGCGGTTCAATTGGAACAATGCTGCCCCCGCGCACATACACCGGCAAGGTTTCCAGCTTCGGCTCAATCATCAGCGGCTTGCTTGCATGGAGGGCATCGCGTTGCTCCAGATCGCGCGTTCCCCCTGTGTTGGCGCGCTCAAAGCGCTCACCCGTCCAGTAGTCGTACCATGTGCCCGCAGGCAGATGCACCTCATAGGGCGCAATCTCTTCGGGCGATGGATTCGGCGCCACCAGCAAGCGGGCTCCCACCAGAAACTCGCTCCCACCCGCATCCAGATCGATCGGATGCTCATCCGCTGTTGCATGTGGAAACTCCACAAACAGCGGACGCATCACAGGCACCCCATTATGCGATGTTTCCTCCGCCGCAGTATACAAATACGGCAGCAGCCGGTAGCGCTCCTCGATAAACCGGCGCCGAATCGCTTCCTGCATCGGGCCATCCACCCACACCTCGTGCGGTCTCGTGCCCTTGGCAGAGTGGTCGCGATCGATGGGCTGAAACGCCGCTATTTCCAACCACTTGGTTAACAACTCCGGCGAAGGCGACCCTGCAAACCCGCCCACATCCGCCCCGGCCATCGAAAACCCGCTCAGTCCCAAATTCATCAGCTGCGGCGTTGTCATCCGCAGATGGTTCCAGGTGGCGCTGTTGTCGCCCGTCCAGGTCACCGCGTAGCGCTGCCCACCCGCAAAGCTCGCCCGCGTCATCACAAATGGCCGCTCATTCGGTCGCAGCGCCAGCATGCCGTCATACGTGCCTTCAGAGTTCAGCATCCCGTACACGTTGTGGATCTCGCGATGCGTCGCCGTGCGCTTCACAAACCCCGGCTCCTCGATCCGGTGCTGCACATTGTCCGGCATCGTCTTGGTCGGCACGCCGAACACCGCAGGCTCGTTCATGTCATTCCAAAAACCCGCCACGCCATCGGCTATGAAATCTTTGAACAGCGAACCCCACCAGGCCCGCGTCTGCGCCTGCGTAAACTCCGGAAACACCGCCGGCCCCGGCCACACTGTGCC
>CAXTNA010000167.1:0-5495 GCA_964245535.1 uncultured Acidobacteriaceae bacterium
CGGGGATCGCGACGATGGCTGCGGGGCTCGCGGCGGGGCTGGGGGTGCAGACGGCGGTAGAGCTGGCGAACGTCGCCGCGAGTGTGGTCGTGGGCAAGCTGGGCACGGCGCCCATCGCGCATCACGAACTCACGGCACTGCTGACGCCTTCCAAGCAGATGGGCGATGCGGAAAAGATTGTCGATCGCGAACAGCTTTTAGCGCGTGTGGCTGATTGGCGTGCCGCGGGCGAGACGATCGTTTTCACTAACGGCTGCTTTGATCTGCTGCATGTGGGCCACGTGACCTTGATGGAGGACTGCCGCCGTTTCGGTTCCAAGGTGGTTTTGGGCTTGAATACGGACAGCAGTATGCGCCGTTTGAAGGGGCCGACCCGGCCCGTTGTGGGAGAGCGCGACCGCGCGCGTGTCATGGCCGCGCTCGGCGCCGTGGATGCGGTCACATTTTTTGAAGAAGACACTCCGCTGGAACTGATCCGGGCACTGGCGCCTGACGTGCTGGTCAAGGGTGGCGACTACGTCGTGGAAACCGTTGTCGGGCATGAACTCGTTTTGGCTGCGGGTGGACGTGTGGAGTTGGTGCCGATCGTGGAAGGCTTTTCCACAACGGGTATTGTCCGTAAGCTGCAGGGCAGCCCAGCAGCTCCAGCACTGCCGGAACAGCAAAACGGAGGGGGCTAGGGCACGGCGCAAGGAACGGAACGGGAACATCCCAACTGTTATGCATCCACACCTATCAAAAGGACAAGCCCTTCTGCTGGAAGCAGCGCGGCTTGGCGTGACGCTGCTGACTGTGCACGGCTACGTGATACGGATGGCCACATGGGGCTTGCTGCGTTCGAAACCATGCCCGAGGACCTCGCGCCCGAAGCCGTGCTGCCGTATGTGACGCGGCTGGCCAAGCACCGTGATTTCCGAAGGGTGCTGGCGCTCGATAAGTTCGATCTCGACACAGCGGCTCTGGTGCGGGAACACCTGCGCCTGCCGGGCATGACGCGCTCTGCGGTGCGCCCCTTTCGAGACAAGCTGGCGATGCGGGGAACAGCGGAAAGCGAAGGGATTGCCGTACCGGCAACTTGCGGCGTAACGCATCATGAGACACCATGGGCATTTTCTGCAGCGCACAGAGGGGCCGTGGATGTTGAAGCCGCGGACCCGTGCCTCGGCGATCGGCATACAGAGATTTCCGACCCGCAAGCAGTTTGGCCGCTTCTGGAAGCACTCGGTGATGAGGCGAGTCAATACCTGGTCGAGTGTTTTGTGCCCGGCGACGGCCGCCCGTCCGGGTGGAGCGTACCTCGCCGAGGTGATCGAGACCGCAAGCGGGTGTAACCCTCAAATCGAGCGGGCGCGCATCGAGGTAGCACTGTCGCGGGGCGAGCCCTATGTGCTGCCGGAGAGCAGGGATGTCTATGCCGGCAGCGTTATCTGCCTCGCGCGGCAGGAATCGGCCAATATGGGCGCCTATGACGCTCCGAAAATGTGTACAGGTAGCAGAAGCACCATCATGCGGGGCTCATTGTGTAGGCAGTCGCCGTCCGTTGAAAAGGTGAGCGAGCTTTTGGACGACTACAGTCGGCGCTTTGCACAGACCTTTATGCTCGCATGGATGCGCCGGCAAAACCGACCTTTTGAGGTGAGCTAGGCATCCTTGGATGCCTGGCACTACTTCAGCGGGGAGAGACCCCTCGTATGCGTTCCCTCGCTTCGGCTAAGATGGAGCGCGCGATGGAGATACGGAGCCATGGATCTATGGAATGCATGAAGGCCGGTGAAAAGGCAGGAGGACGATGGGAGGCACACTGCGCGCACGTTTAGCCGGCATGATGTTTCTGGAATACTTCATCTGGGGCGCCTGGTACGTCACACTGGGTAGCTGGCTTGGGTTGGGGCTGAAGTTTTCGGGCGAGCAAATTGGCTTGGCTGCCGGCGCCACGGCGGTTGGAGCCATCGTTGCGCCCTTCTTTGTGGGTGTGGTTGCCGACCGGTTCTTCGATACCAAGCATGTGCTTGCCGTGCTGCATCTGGTGGGCGCGGGCCTGCTGGTGGTCGCCGCGCGGCAGACCGCGTTCGGTGGCTTGTACGCATGCTTACTGCTGTATTGCCTGGCGTTCATGCCCACTTTGGCACTGACAAATTCGCTAGCCTTCCGGCAGATGCGCGATCCGGAAACGGAGTTCGGCGCCATTCGCGTGCTCGGCACCGCGGGCTGGATTGCGGCGGGGCTTCTGGTGGGCTTCTTGAATCTCGAGAGTACAGCGGTGCCGATAGCCATTGCGGCGGGAGCCTCTGCCGCCATGGGCTTCTACTGCTTGACCTTGCCGGCAACACCGCCGTTGGCGCGCGATCGCCGCGTGGGCGTGGATAACCTGTTTCCGCGTGAGGCTTTGGCGTTACTCGCCGAGCGACCGGTCGCAATCTTCGCCGCGGCTTCGTTCCTGATTTGCATTCCGCTGCAGTTCTATTACGCGTTTACCAATCTGTTTCTGAACGAAACCGGGGTCAGCAACGCCGCCGGCAAGATGACCGGCGGCCAGTTTTCCGAACTCGGTTGCATGCTGCTCATTCCATGGTTCTTTCGTCGCCTGGGTGTGAAATACATGCTGGTGCTGGGTATGCTGGCGTGGGTGGTTCGCTACGTCCTGTTTGCGTACGGAGGCGGAGGCGATCGCGTGTCCCTGCTTTGGTTCGGCATCCTGCTGCATGGGATTTGTTATGACTTTTTCTTTGTCACCGGACAGATTTACCTTGACCGGAAGGCCTCGGCGGGGCTGCGCGCCGCCGCGCAAGGCCTGCTCACGTTGCTGACCTACGGTGCCGGCATGTTGGTGGGGTCGTGGCTTTCGGGAGCGGTGGTCAGCCGGTTTACCCAAGCTACCGCGACCGGCATCAGTGCGCATGCCTGGCGGCCCATCTGGCTGATTGCGGCACTCGCTTCGGTTATCCCGCTTCTTTTGTTCTTTCTGCTTTTTCAGGAACGCCCGCTCGCCTCGGTACGTGTGGCGGAAAGTGAGGCTTTTCCGATGGAAGCCCCGCTATAACGCAAACAGGAACTCCACGCTCCAAAGAAAGTTGCCGATGCCTTTTACCTCGAGAAGACGATTCTGTTCCGCCGCTACAACGGCTGCACTTGGCGGTGCTTTTGCCCTGCGCGTGCCGCGAGCACAGGCGTCCCCTTTGGGATTGCCGCTGGGCTTGCAGTTGTATTCCGTGCGCGAACAGCTGGCGAGCGGTTACGAAGGCACCTTGCAGCACCTTGCCGCCCTTGGGTACCAGGAGGTGGAGGCAGCGGGCTTTTATGGCCGCACTCCCGAGCAGGTGCGGACTGCGGTGCGGGCAGCGGGACTCAAGCTGGTCAGCGCGCACTACAGTGCTGCCGTTTTGGAGAGGGCGTTAGACAAAACCATCGCCTTCGGCCAAGCGCTGGGGTTGCGTTACATCATCTGCGCGTTTCCGGGCATTCGCGACCTGTCAAAGCTCAAAGACCAGAGCTTCCGCACACAGGTGCAGTCCTTCACGATGGACGATTACCGCTGGAATGCGGACCGCTTCAACGCCTGGGGGCGTACCGTCAAAGCCGCAGGGATGCAGTTCGGTTACCACAATCACACGATGGAGTTCAATCCACAGGGCGGCGTTGTGCCCTTTGACGAGCTGATCCGACTCACCGATCCGGCGCTGGTCACCTTTGAAATGGACTGCGGCTGGGTGCTTGTGGGCGGCGGCGATCCGGTCGCGTATTTGCGGCGCTACCCGCAGCGGATTTCCATGTTGCATGTGAAGGATTTTCAACATACAACGCATCCAGCCACGGTGCTCGATCCACCGCCGGCGGCGGAACTCGGGCGCGGCACGTTGGATTTTAGGCAGGTGTTTGAGGCGGCCAAGGGTGCCGGTATTCGGCACTACTTTGTAGAGCAGGAGGCTTTCAACCTCGCGCCATTCGAGTCGCTGCGCATCGACGCGGACTATATGAAGGCGCTGAGGGTGTAGCAGGTCCTCAACGATTTGCGCCTGTTTGTGCGTTTACGCCACCAGCGTACGCCAAGCGGTTGAAGGATTGGTGCGGAGGAGGGGACTTGAACCCCTATGCCTTGCGGCGCTAGCACCTCAAGCTAGTGCGTCTGCCAATTTCGCCACCTCCGCTCAGGCTTGCGCGCACGCAAGGGAACGGCCGAATCCGATTTCACTATACCATTGCGGCTCGGTTCGGGAAACTGGATGTTTCGTGTCGGGAGCGCGTCACCATCCGTGGCAGAATAAGCGGCATGACGATGCGTGCTTTGGTTTCCAGCCTGGTTTTGCTTTCTCCCTTGTCCATAGGGCTGCCTTTGCGGGCTCAGTCGACTGTTCCGACGCAGGGTGCTGCTTCCGCAGGGCTGGTGACCAAGGTGAATGGGGCACAGGCGCCTGCGGGCAAGTGGGCAGTTGTGATGCATGGCGGCGCGGGGGTTATTGAGCGAAGTTCGATGACGCCGGAACGCGATCGGGCGTACCGGGCGGGGCTCGATGAAGCGATCCATGCGGCAGCGCGGGTGCTGGCAGCGAACGGGCCGGCGGTGGATGCGGTGGAGGCGGCGCTGCGGGTACTTGAAGACAATCCGCTGTTTAACGCCGGCAAGGGCGCGGTGTTTACGGCGGAAGGCAAAAATGAGCTGGATGCGGCGATGATGGATGGGGCTTCGCTGAACGCCGGGGCGGTGGCGGGCGTGACACGAACGAAGAATCCGATCTCGCTGGCGAAGGCGGCAATGCAGCGGAGCCCGCATGTGATGCTGATCGGTGCGGGGGCGGATCAATTTGCAGCCAGTGTGGGTTTGGAGCAGGTTGATCCGGCGTACTTCTTCACGGAGCCCCGGTGGCAGGGGCTGGTGCGGCAGCTGAAGCGGGAGGGCCGCCCGATCCCGCCACGTCCGACGGGTGCTCCTCCCGAGCCGACAAAACCGGTGGCCGAGCTCGAAACGCCGGATGCGCACAAGTGGGGCACGACGGGCATTGCGGTGCGGGATCGTGCGGGGCATCTGGCGGCGGGCACCACGACCGGGGGAACGCAGGCCAAGCGCTTTGGGCGTGTGGGCGACACGCCGATCATTGGAGCGGGAACGTATGCGTCCGATGCATCGTGTGCGGTGTCGGCAACGGGCACGGGGGAGTTTTTCATCCGGTTGACGGTGGCACGCACGATCTGCGCACTGGTCGAGTACAAGGGCATGCGGTTGCAGGCGGCGGTGCAGGAGGTGATCGGCAAGCAGCTTACGGCGCTGAAGGGTGATGGCGGGGTGATCGCGATGACGCCGGACGGGCAGCTGGCTTGGGGATTTAACACGCCGGGGATGTTTCGGGCGTCGCTGGTGGAAGGGCAGGCGGCGGCGCAGACCGGGATTTATAAAGATGAACCGTAGCAGGAACGCAGATTCCCTTCGGGAATGACAAATCAAGAAGCAATCCTTGTCGAAACGCAAAGCTGTGTGCCTGGAGCAGATTGGCTAAAGGTGT
>CAXTNA010000168.1:0-5494 GCA_964245535.1 uncultured Acidobacteriaceae bacterium
CGGTGCGCGTACGACCGAGCCCGCCTCCACGGGCAAACCGGCAGCGGTCCACGCGCGCAGCCCGCCATCGAGCACAAACACTTCCCGAGCCCCCAACGTGCGCAGCATCCACCAGGCGCGCGGCGCGGAAAAAACTGACGCTTGCTCATACACCACGATGAGCGCATCGTCGGCCACCCCGAGCCGTCCCATGTCCTCGGCGAACTGTTCCGCGGAGGGCAGCATGTGCGGCAGAGTCGTCCCATGGTCCGAAAGGGCTTCTATGTCGAAGAAAACCGCCCCCGGCAGATGCGCGGCGAGATACCGCGCCTGCATGTCAGGCTTGGGCACAACACCCACGGGCGGCAGCGTCGCATCCAGCAACACGAGATTGGGCATATGCAGACGATCCGCCACGAAGGCAGGGGTCACCAAGGGATGCATGCCGTTACGCTATCGCAGGAAGCGCCTTCTTCAAACAAATGACGGTAAGGGGAGCTAGGATGGAGCTATTCCCTCTGCCACAGACGAATAGATGGGGACTGAAGAGTTTACATGGGATCACAACGCGCACACATCGTCTTGCCCGAAACACTGATTCAGGAAATTGACGCCTTGGTCGGTCCACTTGGCCGAAGTGCGTTTCTGGTCGAAACGGCGCAGGCGGAGATCCAGCGACGGCAGTTGCTGCAGCTCCTGCACAACAAACAGCCTGCCTGGAAAGATGAAAACCATCCGGAACTTTCGGAAGGCACTTGCTCCTGGGTACGATCTCTTCGGCAAGAGGGCCACCGCCGCGTGATTGCTGAAAAGCCGGAAGGCACGGACGTGTGACGCTGCTTCTGGACACAACGGTTCTGATCGACACCCTACGGTCTAGAAAGGATCGCCGTTCTCTTCTAGCTGCTTTGGTTGTAGAAGGCAACAGGCTGAGCACCACGGCGATGAACCTTGCCGAGGTGCACACCGGCATGCGACCTGGCGAGGAGCAAGAAACGGAAGCTTTCCTTTCGCGCCTCCAATGCTTTCCCATTACGGCCGAGATAGGACGGCTTGCTGGCTCACTGAAGAACCACTTTGCCCGCGTCGGTGTAACGCTCGCTTTGCCGGACATGATCATCGCCGCAACCGCCCTCGAGCATGGGATGACCCTGATGACGGATAACCGCAAAGATTTTCCAATCCCCGAGCTGCAGTTCTATGACCTTCCTTAACGCAACGATGTGCGTAATATCGATTGCTCACAAGATGGCATGGGCCGCTCAAACGGCGGCAGGCGACCGCCAATTGCTTCCAAGCGCGACACCTCACGCTCCAGCATGGCGATGCGCTGCGAGAGCAGTTCGGCGCGTGTTTTACACGCAGTGACAGCGAGAATGGCGCACAGGTGACGCTTCACCGTCTCCTCCGAAATGGAAAGAGCTTCGCTGATCGCACGGTTGCTATGCCCCTTGTACACAAGGGACGCGACCTGCTGCTGGCGCAATGTAAGAGAACCGACCGGCACGGAACACTCCTGTGCGTCGCTCGTGTCACCCTGGGGCTGACTCGCACAGGAGCAGCCTAGCGGCATTGCCAGTAATCTACGACGGAACTCTGGTAAGCACCAAAGACAAGGCACCCCAGTAGTAAACGCCGCCAACCGACTGAACGCCTTGTCACACGAGTCTTTCGCAGGCGATCACTCGTTCCGTATCGCGCGACTGCCTCAGTTCGGCCTAGTTCGGCTGACCCTGAGCTTCTCCGAATTCACCCCATTCGCCGGGCTCGTTCGTGAGCACACCTACCGATTGAAGATATTGCACCGTTTGCCGCGCCTGGCCATAAAATACGTGCCGGCAGCCGAGCAAATGGGTTCGCTCAAAGGTGACCGCGTCGCCGCTGTAGCGCAGCATACAGTTGACAAGGGTGCAGTCACGGAAGTGCTTGCCGTCCACCGTCACCCATTCATTGGTAATCGTCTGGCCAGTAATAAGGTCCATATGACCCTCCAAAAGGTAGGCCAAACGTCCGGTACTGACCAGTGTCAGACTACTACGAGTGGAGGCCGATATTTTATTTATCTTTTCGGGCACCGTCGAGCCCGGACTTCCAGCTAAGTTTCGTCGCACGCATGGGGACGGCCCGCTATTGCGATGATGTGCTCACCGGCGGCAGCGCCGTCGGATCGCCGACGATCTCCGCATGCCGCAACACGCGATAGCCTTCCCGCGTGCGAATGCGGTACTTCGCCATATCCTTGCCCACAAGTTTCACGGTGATATGGCGCCATCCCCGGTTATTGTTGCTTTGCGGGTAATAGCTCAGCGTGTATAGATGCGCGAAGTCGTCACGAATGGAGGCGAAAGCTTTGTCCTCGTCCTGCCAGCTTTTGGCAAAGTAGGCTTTGCCGCCGGTGGCCTTGCTCATACGTTCAAATACCGCGCTCGAGATAGGTTCCGTTTGCGCCTCGCGCGTGCTGATCATGTAGATGATGGTGCCTGTGGACTGTGCCAGCTCAGCGATGTCCTCCGGGGGCACAAGGCTGGCTGTGTCGGGACCATTGGAAAAAACGACAATGGCTTTGCGGCCGGTCAGCGGCGCGGCATCCTTCACCGTCAGCAACAGCCCGTTGTACAGCGCGGCATCGTCGCCGGCTACGGTTTGCCGCACACCGCGCAGCACCTCCTGGCGATCTGCGGTTAGCGGCGTCACGCGCGAAAGATCACGGCTGTAGGAGTAAAACGCCAGCTTGTTCACCCCTTCGAGCGACCGGATGAACTGCGCAATCGCGTCCTGCGCAAACACAAAACCGCGGTACATGTAATTGCTCGTGTCGAAAAGGACAAAGATGTTGGAACCGGCCGTACCACTGCCGCTTCCCAACGAGGGCAGGCTGGGGCCGGTAAATTGAGTCACCTCGCCGCTGGGGGCCTTCGCTGCCGTTGTTGCAGGTCCACTGGCCGCGCTGCCGGAAGGAGCCCCGTGGCCCACAACCACACGCGGCGCAACATTGCCCTCCTCGAAGGTGGCGATTTTTTCGGGGATCTTGTCCTCGACGATCTGGAAGTCCTCCGGACGCAGGCCGGTCACGTAATTCCCTTTCGCATCGGTAACGGCGACATTGACCTCTACCAGCACCACCTGCACGCGAAACCGCGAGGGATCCGCCTGACCGGGCGCGTTGCTATTTGGAAAGAAAAAGGACAACAACGCGAGCAAACAACGGTACCGCTTCACTGGGCTCTCCTTTCCGCATGCGCCGTTTCGTGAGCATCTTCTGAAACTGCGGAAACTGCGGAAACTGCGACAACTTGCCCGCGTGCCCCATCCATCGCAGCTTCCTCAGGATGAGTAGGTCCTGCAGTCGCCTGGGAAGCGCCCGGTTTCTTCCTTCGCAGATCGTTCCCGGTCTCCTGCATGGCGCGCAACACCGCCGGCCAATCTTCCACGTTTGTAGCAAAAATCTTCCCCACCATACGTCGCGTCAATTCCGGTACGAGCCGGTTCAGCGCCACGGGCTCGTACCCCATCTCATCGGCCAAACGGGCCCAGTACAGATTGTCCGACTCCAGCGATTCGCTGAATAGTCGATTTGTATATCCCATGCAGTAGGGGAACGGCTGCAGGTGAAGCAGCTCCCGGCCGTTGGTTGCGGCCAGCGTCGGATGCGAGACGCCGAAATCCGCCGCCAGACGGCTCGCCTCGGTTTCAGCCGGCAAGCGGATCATCAGCGCGCTCAGCTCGCGGTTTGCCGGTCCAGCCACGTCCGCTTCGCCCGGAAAACTCCGGCGATATGCTTCCGTGAGGTAGAAGGTGTCGGAAGGCAGCAGATGGTCCACGGCATGATTCAGCGCCGCTGGCTGCGGCAGGGCCGTTTCCAACTCACGGAGCCGCTGCGGAGAAACGCGGTCATTGAGCAGGGTCAGTACGCGTGCCTGCACCGCCGCGTTGCTACCCGCGGATCGCACTAGTTCTTCACCCGAACGCTGATACAACGCGACCGCATGCATCTCCCCCGGCGACACGCCCCACCAGCGCGGCAGCGTGGCATCGGCGATGAGCCCAGGCACCAGCTCCCGCCAGATCAGCGCCTGCACCTTTTCCGGCACAATAAAATCCTGCTCGGCCGCCGCCAGGGAGTAGGGTAGATCGGCCAGCGAGCCCATCAGATACGCACCGCCCCCGGCGGACACCCCCGCACCCATCAGCACCGGCGGCTGCCAGCTGTGCTTTTTGCCAATCACCGAAAGTCCGAGAAAGTCATGCGCCCGCACAAACAGCGGATTGATGTGCAGAATCTGCGCCCCGGGCGGCTCATAGTAGGCGTAATTTAGACCCACCAGCGTATCGCGGAGGTACGGCGCCAGCTGCCCGCGCGCGATCTCCAGCCGGGCCCGCATCGTTTGGGCTCCCGCCGCCTGCGTGCCTACCGGGTGGGCACGCAGCACCGCCATGAGATCGGTTTGGACTTGCAGCTCGGCATGGCGGCTTTTGTACACGCCCGGCGCCCAGTTCGTCTTTTCCTGATGCGTAAAAATGGAACGCGGGATGTCGAAGTTCCGCAGTTCCCCGGCCAGCGAAACGAGATCGGCATCCCCGGGCTTGCCGGTCTTTTCCATTGCTTCAAGACCGTCGCCCAAGGCGAACAGCGTGTCGAGCGAGACCAGCTGCTGATCGTCCAGCACCGTTTGCAGCCGCGCGGCGAGTTCCCCATGCACTCGCTGCCCGGCCGCATCCTTCTGCACGGGTCCGGCCAGCCGATCCACAATCTCGCCTGGGGCCACAATCTCCCCGGCGGCCACGGTCGCCGCCCCCTCTGTCGTTTCCGCGCTCGCGCTGTTGCCCGAGGCCGCGAGCAGCGTGCGCACGGACGCCCGAGTCGCGTCGAAAAGCTGAACGGAGGAGGTCACCTTGGCAAAGGGCTGCAGCGTAGCGCGCCATGACGTGTTCAACGCTGCAGCAGGGATCTCGTGCTGCCGCGCCAGAATCTGCCAAAGACCCACGTTGGCCTGAAAGGAGCCGAGGGCATTGGCGCGCAGGTCGTCTGCGTGGATCCTGTCTACGGCCTCCGCGCTTTCAATCAACTGCGCCACCGAAGCATCATCAAGCGCCGGAAACTCCGAGAAAACAAGGTACCAGCTGCCCAGCGTCGAGAACTTCGAGGCCAGCAGCGACACCATCGCGGGGGAAAGCTGCCGGTCGGCCGGCCGTCGCCGGTCCATCTCACACAGGCTCAGATACAGCTGCACCGGGCCACTGGCGGCTTCCGTGCGCGAAAAGGCCGTGAGGGCTTCGATCAGCTGGTCGGGACGGTCGAAGTTCTGCGCGCGCCTGGCCCAGGTGCGCGCAAGCTTTGTGTGCGTGTCCGCCCCCAAAATCCCCTTCCACACTTCCAGCGTGCCGGGGATGTGCGGCTTGCCATCGGCGTCCCACAGCAGGCGCGTGTCGAGCACCAGCAGCTCGGATGCGGGGCGCAGCATGCCGTAGGCGGCGCTGTCCTGCCAGCGTTTCTCCCAGGAAAACGGCAGTTTGC
>CAXTNA010000169.1:0-5481 GCA_964245535.1 uncultured Acidobacteriaceae bacterium
AAGTTTGTAATCTTCCAGCCCGTAGGCAAATGCTGGTACACCCGCGTGTACCGGAAAGAGCCGCTCAGCGCTTGGCCTCCGGAGGTGCCCTCCAGCTTGGCAAGTGAGGTCACCACCGCCAGTTTGCCGCTGATTTTAATCTTGGTATCGGACACGTCGAGCCGCTTGATCTCGATCTGCCGCGAACGCATCCGCTCCAGTTGCTGCGCCTTGGTGACGACCTGCCCGCCGGCGGTGATCCCGAGAAACTCATCCGCCAGCAGACGATCCATCTCCGGGATATTCTCAGCCAACTGGGCTTCCCGCCATTCCGCTTCCATGGAGATGATTTCTGCCCGTTCTGCGCGTTTGCGCTCGTGCCGCTGCGCCACGCCGGCGGGCGCCGCCAGCGAGACAAGAACAACGGCCGTGATCCATTGCGTCGACCGAACCGACCCACACATGCACGAAGCGTAGACCCGCGACACGCCCCAAGTCAAAGAATTCGCCTACAACCTTCGAGGAGTTCACGAAATTCCTTGCAGAAACCGCCTCTTTTGGACTAGGGTCTATCGCTGCGCACTCGCGGGCATCTGCCCGGCAACCCAGCGCGTCACGCGGGCATCGAGCAGATCGAGCGGCAAGGCCCCGCCATTCAAAATTTCATCATGGAAGGCCTTGATGTCGAAGCGCGTTCCCAGCTGCGCCTTCGCCCGCTCCCGCAGCTCGCGAATCTTTAGCTGTCCCATCTTGTACCCCAGCGCCTGCCCCGGCCAGGCAATATAGCGGTCTGTTTCGGACTGCGCCAGCGTATCGTTCACGTCGTTCGCGTGCATGTAGTCGATGACCTGCTGCCGCGTCCACCCCTGATCATGGATGCCCGTGTCCACCACCAAACGCACAGCGCGAAACAGTTCCGAGTTCAGCCGGCCGTAGTCGGACACCGGGTTTGCATAAAAGCCGATCTCCTTGCCGAGCTCCTCGGAGTACAGCGCCCAGCCCTCCATGTAGGCCGTGAAAAAGAGGGTCCGCGTACGAAAATTGGGCAGGCCGGCAAGCTGCTGGGCAATCGAAATCTGCATGTGATGGCCCGGGATGCCCTCGTGGTACGCCGTCGCCTCATCGTTCACCAAACTGCGCTTGGTCGGATTGGCCACCGCCACCACCACGCGACCGGGACGGCTGCCGTCCGGGCTGCCCGGGTTGTAGTGCGTCGCATTCGCAGCCTGAAACGCCGGCATCGGCTCCACCGTCACTGGCTGTTTCGGTAAGAGATTAAAGAGTGCCGGCAATTTTGGCTGCATGCCCGCAATGTATTTTCGAAAATCGGCAACAATCTGTTCGTCGTTCTCCGGCCGCCACCGCGGGTCGGCGTTGATGGCCGTGCGCCAGGCGCCTACGTCCTTATAGCCCTGCGCCACCGCCAGCGTATTCAACTCCGCCGTGATGCGGGCTACCTCGCGCAAGCCAATCCGGTGCACCTCCGCGGGTGAAATGGTGATGGTCGTGCCTTCACGCACCGCCAACGCATAGCGGCGCTTGCCGTCCGGCAGGCTTTCTACAGACAGCGCCGTGCGGCCGTGCGGGACGTATTCGGTACGCACGAACTCGGCAAAGCTGCGGTATGCCGGAAAGACCTCGGTTTTGAGCGCTTGCGTGATCGCCGCCGTCAACCGCTTCTGGTCCGCTGCAGAGATCGTCGCCGGGTACTTCGTCGTGGGAATCAGAAAGGGATTGCTGCTGACGATGCCCTCGCACTGCGCCGGGATCTGCTCCAGCAGAAACCGCACCGGCATCAGCCCGTCACGCTCACCGGCCCGCATCACCTCAGTGGTCTGGTCCAGCACACGCGGAATCTGGTGCAGCCGCGCCAGGTAGTCCTCGTAATGCTTGACGGAATCGAACGGCATGCTCAACGGCAGGTCAGCCAGCTCCAAAGGCGCGGAGTCCATCTGGTTCGCAGGCATTTCATACGTCTTCAAGGCATACCGGTCGTCATCGAGCGATAGGGTGCGGACTAGAAGGTCGTGCGACAAACGATCCGTATCGCCCATACCGTCCGTTGCAATCGCCCGCGCCCGCGCCAGAAACGCATCCGCTACCGCATGCTGCCGCGCTATCGCCGCCAACGACACTTCACCAAGGCGATCGTTATAACGATAGTCGCCCAACGTGGTCGCCAGCTCCGGACTTTCGCGCAGCTCGTCCTGGTAATACTGCTCAAACAGCGCATTCTGCGCCGTGACCCGCGCGTTGATATCAGCCGCCGACGGCGGTCCTGCAGCTTGAGCCAAAACGGAGACGCTGGCCAGCATCAGGCCAGATAGTGCAATGAGTTTGCGCATCTGAAAGGAGGGTAACAGAGCTACCTAGCAGAACTCACGTCGCTACAGGACAACCCTCTTCAAATTGCACAAGATCAACTTGTGGATTTATTGGCTACTTGTCAACCGATGGGAATGTGCTTTCGATCTGGAAGACTTCTCGTGAGAAGGTCTTGATGTCTGGTCCGAAAGCCTTTGCGGCTGCTTCTTCAAGCTCTTCCTGCAACATGTGTAGCTTAGCAATGTCCATGCCGACATCAGCATGCAGGTCTTCGTCCACCGTATCTTTCAATGAGCCTTCCCATTTGTCGTCAAGACTGCGCAGGGCTTCAAGGATCCAACGCGTCCGCCATCGTCCTAGAGTAATCGTCATAGATGGAACTTCAACGCTCATAACTTCTGTAACCTCTCGAGCCGAATGGCTACTCTGGAAAGTAGTCCAACATACTCACTCATTGGCATGTCAAAAGCAGGGCACAGGAGGTAGTGGTCGGGAACTTCGCTGGGTGTCAGCTTGGCAGTATCGGGGCTGATTGCAAGTCCATGGGGCAATTGGAAGTTGGCCGGAAATCTCCAGACGTAAGCACCTTTTCTTCGGTCCTGCTCCCTCTTTAGACGCGCCTCAGTGATGAGAGAGATACCCCCCCGTGGCATGAACCATGATGATTCCATTCAGCTTGTAAGTAGTTACATCATCGACTCTTACCTGATCAACCCTTGATGTGGACGCGTTGCCGTACCTGTATAAATCCTCTTCCAACATGTAGAGCAGCTGCGGAACAATCGTCGCCATTTGTCAAATGTACAGCAAACAATCTTGGTCGATCGGCGCACAGCATGGTACGAACCCTTGCTCTACTGTTCCATGCGACCTACTTACTCGCCTTTGCCGCCGAAGCTCCAATGCCGCACCGGCCCCACGTCTACATGCACAAATTGGCTCACCGGGTAGTAGCCTACGCCGCCCGCCTGCAGGCTCATTGCGACGTCCCGCAGATGGCTGGTCGTCACGCCCGGAATGCGGATATCGATCGCCTTGGCCTGCATGTGCTGCGAATTTTTCGCCACACCCGTCACCGCCGAGCGGGTGCGCAGAAAATTATTCGACCAGGGTGTCCGGTAGCCGCAAACAATGTCAATCGTGCCGCCCTGCCGGCCCAGCTTCGCCAGCACATTGTGGAGCAGATCGAACTCGCGCACATCGTAGTGGCTCGCATCCTGCGTGCGATGGTCGCGCAAAAACTGGTTCAACTCCGCTATGGCACTCGGAATATAGGTGTTGCCGATGCGATACACCACATCGAGGTCCTCGCCCGTGTGCAGATGGTGGAGGTGCAACTCATACCGCTGGCCGGCAGCCTCGAGCGGACTGTGCAGCGCGGTGGGGGCGGCGAGTGCCGCTTCATGCCGCTCTTCTGCATGCACGCCGGCTACCACGGCCAGCAAAGACGCGGCGTACACGCCAACAGCAGCCGACGACAGAGCTTTGCCGGAAAGACTGTTTGTTGAGGAAAAGGACGAACGAAGTGACGAAAGGGCCCGGGTAACACGTAGACGCAGATTCAAGCTGGGATATCTCCGGTATAGATCAGTAGGTTTTCGGGAGGGAAGCGAACTCTTGAATGCGATTTACCAATCGTCATTCGCCTGTCTCCATTCTACTGCAACATAAGGAAAGATACAGCTCTGCTTTCCTTTTTTCGAGAACGGAAGTGGGATGGACGGAACCCGATGGGGTGAGTGGATCGGTACACCTTCCGTGGTGTTCAGAGTCCCTTCTATGGAGAGAACCCTATAGTTCGCCGGATGCACCCATGCAGCCCGTAGCAGACCGAAGTACACGAGGCTCCCCAGCTCACGGCGATTGCTAAACTGGCGACATGCCCGTCCTTGCCGCGCTTTCACCCACCATCCTCGCCAAATACCAGCCCGTCATCGGCCTTGAGGTGCACGTGCAGCTGCTCACCGTGACGAAGAACTTCTGTGGCTGCAAAAATGAGTACGGCGGCGAGCCCAACACCCATATCTGCCCCACCTGCCTCGGCTTGCCGGGCGCCCTGCCCGTGCTGAACCGCGATGCCATAGAAAAAGCTGTGCTGGCCGCCTCGGCGATCGGTTGCCGCATCAACGAGACCTCCATCTTTTCGCGTAAAAACTACTTCTACCCCGATTCCCCCAAGGGTTACCAAATCTCCCAGTTCGACAAGCCCCTGGCCGAGTTCGGCTCCATCGCCGTCACCGACGCAGGAGGTCAGCCGAAGCGCATCGGCATCACCCGCCTGCACCTCGAAGAAGATGCCGGCAAGAGCCTTCACGACGGCTTCGCGGATTCTAACCTGCGCACCTACATCGACCTGAACCGCTGCGGCACACCGCTGATTGAGATCGTTTCCGAACCCGACCTACGCACGCCCGACGAGGCCTTCGAATACCTCACGCGGCTCAAGGAAATTCTGCTCTACACCGGCGTTTCCGACTGCAACATGGAGGAAGGTTCGCTGCGATGCGATGCCAACGTGAGCGTGATGCTTAAGGGTGCCGCGCAGTTCGGCACCAAAGCCGAAGTGAAAAATGTTAATAGCTTCCGCTACATTCGCGCCGCGCTGGAATACGAAATTGAACGTCAGATCGGCGTCATCGAGGACGGCGGCCGCGTGGTGCAGGAGTCGCGGCTGTGGAACAACACCGAAGGCCGCACCTTTTCCATGCGTTCCAAAGAGCAGGCGCACGACTACCGTTATTTTCCCGAGCCCGATCTGCCGCCGCTGATCGTTGGCGAAGCTTGGCAGCACGCCATCCTCGCGGCGATGCCGGAGTTGCCCGAAGCGCGCCGTACCCGCCTCCTCGCCGAGTACGGCCTGAGTACGCAGGATGCCGCTACCATTGCGGCCGACCGCGCCTTTGCCGACCGCTTCGAGCTTGCCGCCAGGCTCGCCAAATCCCCACGCCGGGTCGCCGCCATTCTGCTTAGCGAGATCACCGCGCGGCTGCGGGCCGCCGACCTCGCCTTCGAGCAATCACCGGTCACGCTGGAGGGCATCGTGCTCGCCGCCGACCTCACCGAAGCCGGTGAAATCAGCTCCAAACAGCTGAAACAGCTGCTCGACACCTGCTTTGCCGAGGGCCGTGATTTCGCCTTCGTTTACAACCGCGACAAGCCGCAACAGATCTCCGACAG
>CAXTNA010000170.1:0-645 GCA_964245535.1 uncultured Acidobacteriaceae bacterium
CGGATGCGCGGGCGCAGATGAGCTCGCAGCAGATCGACATTGGGCGCTTTCTGGATGAGCTACATGCGCAACTGACCGCGGCCGGCCAAGAGCGGTCGGAAAACGCTGAAACCGCACGCAAGCTGGAACGGGAACGCGCGTTTGTGCAGGCGGAAGGGCGCAAGGAGCAGCAGGCACGCACGCGCGAGCTGGAGCGGCAGCTTTCTGGGCTGATCAAGGAGTTTGAGGCGCAACTGCGGGATACCGTGAAGGCGATCGATGATAAAACGATTGCGCAGAAGATTGCGAAGGACTCGGCTTTGCGCGTGGCGCGGCTGCGACGGGAGTTTTCGGAGCAGTTTCAGTCCGCGGTGGAGGCGCATGCGGAACCGGCGGCGGGCGGCGGCGGTGGGGCAAATAGCAAGGCCGGCCGGCACGGGGGGCGCGAGGGTGAGCCGCGGGCGGGCGATTTGGTGCGGCTGAAGAGCTTGAACCGCGAGGGCGTGGTGGTGCGGGTGCTCGATTCAAAGACGCTGGAGGTGAGCTTCGGGACGATGAAGACGCGCGTGCGGCGTTCTGATATTGCCGAGTTAACGCCGGTGAAAGAGCCTTCGGCGGAGAGCCTGGGCCGGCGCCGATTCTTGCCCAAACGCAAGCAATACCCTG
>CAXTNA010000170.1:655-5454 GCA_964245535.1 uncultured Acidobacteriaceae bacterium
TGGTCCGGGGGCGTGGCGGTGTTACGGTGGCGGGCGGCGATTCGGACTACATAACGTCGGAGATCAATGTGATTGGGCGGACGGCGGATGAAGCCGAGGCTGAGGTAGATCGGTTTGTGGAGCGGGCATTTCTGGCTGGGCTGCCCCAGATTCGGGTGGTGCATGGGGTCGGGATGGGGATTCTGCGGCGAACGCTGCGGGATTTTTTGCGCAAACACCCGCATGTGACGGGTGTAGACGAGCCCGCTTATAACGAGGGCGGGCAGGGTGTGACGATGGTGTCGTTGCGGCAGTAGCCGTCGCAGAACCAATGAGCCGCAGATGTTTCGCGGATTGCACCGTCGCGAACGTAGCGAAGTATCTTGATCCTGCCTGGACTTATAAGCGCCTCGAGAGAATACAGAGGTCCTTAGCTTCGCTCAGCATGACAGTACCTGTGCCGTATTGGCTGTTGAATAGGCAAGCGAAGCCGAAGCTAATTGGCTCCAGCTTCGCTTGCGGTTCGATCTGAACGCACGAGTTAGATCATGCAGCCACCGGTTCCGTCATTGCAGGTTCGGCAGCCGTTGGTTCGCCGGCTGCTGGGATGCGGTGAGGTGTGGTGAACTGCAGGCCGCCGGAGCCGTCCGTGTCGATGACCACGTGGTCGCCATGCTGTACGCGTCCGTCAAGGATGCGCATCGCGAGCGGGTCCTGCACGGTGCGCTGGATGGCGCGCTTCAGTGGCCGAGCACCGTAGGCGCGATCGTAGCCGGCCTGGAAGATGAATTCCTTCGCGGCTGGGGTGAGATCGAGCGTGATTTTACGGCCTTCGAGCATGTGCCGGAGATCGTTGAGGCGTAGATCGACGATGTGCGTCAGCTGCGATTCGCCGAGCGGATGGAAGACGACGATGTCGTCCACGCGGTTGAGGAACTCGGGGCGGAACTGCTTGCGGAGCTCGCCCATGACGCGCTGCTTGGCTTCGGCGAACCCTTCCTCGCCCTCGGCCCAGGCGGTGGTGAGCTGAGTGGCGCCAAGGTTGGAGGTCATGATGAGTACCGTATTTTTGAAGTCGACGGTGCGGCCTTTGGAGTCCGTGAGACGGCCGTCATCGAGTACCTGCAGAAGGACGTTGAAGACATCCGGATGTGCTTTTTCGATCTCGTCGAAGAGCACGACCGCATAGGGGCGGCGGCGAATGGCTTCGGTCAGCTGGCCGCCTTCGTCGAAGCCGACGTAGCCTGGAGGCGCGCCGATGAGCCGCGCGACGGCGTGCTTTTCCATGTACTCGGACATATCGATGCGTACCATGGCGTTTTCGTCGTCAAAGAGGAAGTCGGCAAGGGCGCGGGCGGTTTCGGTTTTGCCGACGCCTGTGGGGCCCAGAAAGATGAAGCTGCCGATGGGGCGCTTGGGGTCCGAAAGGCCGGCGCGCGAGCGACGGATCGCGTTGGCGACGACGGTAAGGGCTTTATCCTGACCCACGACACGGTCCCGGAGACGGGTTTCCATCTGCGTCAGCTTTTGGATTTCGCCTTCGAGCATCTTGGAGACGGGGATGCCGGTCCATTTCGAAACGATGCGGGCGATGTCTTCTTCGTCCACCTCTTCTTTGAGGAGCCGGGAGGCGCTGTCGCCCGACTTTGCTGCGTCGACGCCGGCATCTTGGCTGTTGGTGAGCTCGCGCAACTGCCGTTCCGCTGCGGGGATTTCACCGTATTGGAGTTCCGCCGCGCGCTGCAGGTCGCCTTTGCGGGTGGCCTCGGCTGCTTGAAAGCGCAGGGCTTCGAGGGTTTCCTTGAGGGTGGCAATTTCACCGATGGCCCCACGCTCTTTTTGCCAGCGGGCGCGCAGAGCGGCGGCTTGTTCGCCTACCTCGGCGAGCTCGCGCTCGACCTCGTGCAGACGCTCCTGCGAGTTGGTGTCGGTTTCGCGACTGAGGGCATTTTTTTCAATCTCGAGCGAGATGGCACGGCGCTCCAGGTCGTCGATTTCGACGGGCACGGAGCCGATCTGGATGGCCAGGGCAGCTGCGGCCTCATCGACGAGGTCAATGGCTTTATCGGGCAGGAAGCGGTCGGAGATGTAGCGATGGCTTAGCTCAGCGGCGGCGACGATGGCCGAGTCCTTGATGCGAACCTTGTGATGGGTCTCGTAGCGTTCGCGCAGGCCGCGGAGGATGGCGACCGTATCTTCCACGTTGGGTTCGCCCACGTAGACGATCTGGAAGCGCCGCTCGAGGGCTGCGTCCTTTTCGATGTATTTGCGGTACTCGTTAAGGGTGGTCGCACCGATGGCACGTAGCTCACCGCGCGCCAGGGCGGGCTTGAGCATGTTGCTGGCGTCGATGGCGCCTTCGGCGGCACCCGCGCCGACGAGGGTGTGCAGTTCGTCGATGAAGAGGACAATCTGGCCGTTGGATTCTTCGATCTCTTTGAGAACGGCTTTAAGGCGGTCTTCGAACTCGCCGCGGAACTTGGCGCCGGCGAGCATGGAGCCGAGGTCGAGCGAGATGACGCGTTTGTCGCGCAGGATTTCGGGGACGTCACCCATGAAGATGCGGCGGGCAAGGCCTTCGACGATGGCGGTTTTGCCGACGCCGGGTTCGCCGATGAGGACAGGGTTATTTTTCGTGCGGCGCGCAAGGACCTGGACGACGCGGCGGATCTCTTCGTCACGACCGATGACAGGATCGAGCTTGCCGCGGCGGGCGAGTTCCGTGAGGTCTTTGGCGTATTTGGCGAGTGCCTGGAACTTGCCTTCGGGGTTCTGGTCGGTTACACGCTGCGAGCCGCGCACCGTTTGCAGGGCCTTGAGGATGGCGTTGTAGTCTGCGCCCTGTGCAGCTAACGCGGAAGCGACCGGATCGCCCTTCTGCGCGGCCAGGGCGAGTAGCAGGTGCTCGGTGGAGACGTACTCGTCTTTGAAGTTTTCGGCTTCCTTGAAGGCCTGGTCGAGTACCTTGGCCAGGGCCTGGCTGATGCCGGGCTGCTGGCTTGCGCCTTTCACTTTGGGTAGCTTGGCGATGGCGGTGTTCATGCCCGAGAGCAGCCCCTGCACGGGTACGCCGATCTTTTCAAGCACGGGCAGGACGACGCCCTCTTTGTCTTCAAGCAGCGCAGCCATGAGGTGTATGGGCAGTACCTCGGGATTGCCGTTGTCGCCGGCCAGCCCTGCGGCGCTCTGTACCGCTTCTGACGATTTGACGGTCAGTTTGTCCCATTTAATTGCCATGTGTGTTTACTCCTGAGGGGGTGGAGTTGGAATCTCCTGTCTCATAGGATGCCTGGATCGTTCAAGGGGTGCAAGGAATGTGAGTGTAGTGCACTCAGGTAGTTTAGTTTAGATCGCAGATGCTTTCGGAATGACAATAGGAGCGTGACATCCCAAACGCAAAGGCAAACGCAGATTTCCTTCGGGAATGACAAACAAAATTAGGGCCGTAGTGCTGCAGGTCTCTCCACTACGCAGACGGTGAAACTGTCTGCTCCGGTCGAGATGACACCCTACTCGGGTGTTCTGGTTTGCTCTGGTCGAGATGACACCCTCTTCGGGTGTTCTGGTTTTCTCCGGTCGAGATGACACGTTCGGTTAGGGATGTTTTGGCCTCCTTGATGAAGAGTTTTGCTTGCCAGCGTGCTTGGATCGCGGTAGGCTCAGGAGCAATGCAGGTTTCCGCTCTATTTGCGCACTGCTTTCCTTGCCGCTACTGGCGTCCGGTAGCGGCCAAGGTGGTCTGAGCCCTCGCAAAGCGGATACGACGCGCGAGATTCTCAATACCTCCGAGCCGCGACCCTTCAGGTCGCGGTTTTTGCTTTCCCGCAGCAACCTTTCAATTCTGCTGATTGTGGTATCGGCAGCATGGAGCGAAACATGAGCCCGGTCCTCGAAAATCCTGTGGAAATGACGAATGCGGCGCCTGCGAAGGCTGTTGCTGGGCGTTTTGGCGCGTATGGCGGACGGTATGTGCCGGAAACCCTGATGGCGGCGCTGCTGGAGTTGGATGAAGCCTATGCCGAGGCCCAGGCGGACCCGGCATTCCAGGCGGAGTTAGCCAAGCTGCTGCATGATTATTGCGGCCGGCCGACGCCGCTGTTTTTTGCGCGGCGGATGACCGAGGCGCTGGGCGGCGCGAAGGTGTATTTGAAGCGCGAAGATCTGCTGCACACCGGGGCGCACAAGATCAATAATGCGCTGGGGCAGGCGCTGCTGGCGCGGCGCATGGGCAAGCAGCGGATTATCGCCGAAACCGGGGCGGGCCAGCATGGGGTGGCGACGGCGACGGTGTGTGCGCTGTTTGGGCTGGAGTGTGTGGTGTACATGGGCGAGGAGGACATGCGGCGGCAGGAGCTGAATGTGTTCCGGATGCGGCTGTTGGGGGCGAATGTTCGCGGGGTGAAGAGCGGCTCGGCGACGCTGAAGGATGCGATCAATGAGGCGATGCGCGACTGGGTGACGAATGTGCGCTCGACGTTTTATATATTGGGCTCGGCGTTGGGGTCGCACCCGTACCCGACCATGGTGCGGGACTTCCATCGCGTGATCGGCAAAGAGGCGAAGGAGCAGATTCTGGAGGCGGAGGGCCGTTTGCCGGATGCGGTGGTGGCTTGTGTGGGCGGCGGATCGAATGCGATTGGGGCGTTTTATGAGTTTATTCCGGATGCCGGGGTGCAGTTGATCGGCGTGGAAGCCGGGGGCCGGGGGACGGCGCTGGGTGAGCATGCAGCCCGGTTCCAGAAGATCGGCGGCGGGCTGCCGGGTGTGCTACAGGGGACCTATAGCTATGTGCTGCAGAATGATGCGGGGCAGGTGGCGCC
>CAXTNA010000171.1:0-5030 GCA_964245535.1 uncultured Acidobacteriaceae bacterium
CCAGTGTGGCCACTGACATATCGTAAGCGGCTTTCTTGCTATCGAAATCCTGCTTGGCGATGAGCTTGCCGTTGTAGAGCTGCTGGGCGCGGCCGTAATCCAGCTGCTTCTGTTCGAGGTCGGCTTTCGCTTGCGACACGTTGGCCTGGGCGGTTTTTTCGGCGGCGAGATAGGAGTTTACGTCAGTGCGGCTGCTGGAGATCGTGGCCTGCTGTGCGGCAACGGTAGCTTCGGGCTGCACATTTTCCACGGTGGCGAGCACGGCACCCTGCTTGACGTGATCGCCTTCCCTCACAAAAAGGTGCGTGATACGCCCGAAGGAGGTAGCGCCGACGTTGACGTAAGTCTTTGGCTTGATCTGCCCTATGCCGCTGACGGTGGCCGTGAGGTCTTGTTTGACGATCTTGGCGGTGGTGACGGGCGTGACGCTCGCACGGCTGTGCAGGATGGTGCCCACGACGATGCCTGCGCACACAAGCACGCCGAGAATAGTGAAGAGGATCTTTTTGCCACTCATCTCAACTAGAAGGATAGCAGGGCAGAAGGCCGCGCTTGTGCGTCGATGGGCGTAGACCGTACACTAAGCGCGTTTGCTCTTTAAGTACGTTGGAGTACGGCCATGCGCCTTCGCAGTATTGTTTCGTTCGTCGCGGTGTTTTGCTTATTGGATGCAGGAACGCGACTGCGCGCACAGGATGCGCCTGCGGCGGTGGACCGCGGTGGCGTGACCAAGGCAGACCCGGTGGAAGAGCGGCCCGATCCGCTGAAGCGCCGCCTGAGCGACCACGAAGAGGTGCAGCGCCGGAAGTCGATCAAGAACGAGTTGAGCCCGGAAGACAAGAAGTGGCTGAACGAGGATGTTCGCTGGATTATTACGGACGAAGAGGGCCGAGCGTTCAAGAATCTTTCGAACGAGGAAGAACGGCAGCAATTCATCGAGATGTTTTGGCAGCGCCGCAACCCCAATCCGGACAGCCCGGAAAATGAATTTCGCGATGAGCATTACGCCCGCATCGCGTATTCCAATGAGCACTTTGCGGCCGGAAAGCCCGGCTGGATGACCGATCGCGGTCACATTTACATCGCGTTTGGGAAGCCGGATAGCATTGATTCGCACCCATCGGGTGGGAACTATGACCGTCCGATGGAAGAAGGTGGCGGCCAGACGTCGACTTTCCCCTTTGAAACGTGGCACTACCGGTACCTCGCGGGCGTGGGCGACAATATCGATGTGGAATTTGTAGACACGTGCATGTGCGGCGACTACCATGCGACGATCGATCGCTCGGAGAAGGACGCTTTGAAGCACACGCCGGGCGCCGGCCAGACGATGTATGAACAGATGGGTAAGGCCAAACAGGCGGACCGCTTTACAGGCGGCGGCCTTGAGCAGTTGGGCCCGGGACCGCTTTCTGCCTCGGTCAACAGCAAGCAGTTCGATCGGTTGGATCAGTATGCGAAGCTGATGGCGCCGCCGCAGGTGAAATTTGCAGACCTGGATGCGTTTCTCGGTACGGAAAAGATCCTTACCGGGCCCCCATTTTTGTTTGATGTGCGCACCGATTACGTGAAGCTGACCAACGACACCGTCCTGGTGCCGGTGACCCTACAGTTGCGGAACAACGACATCACTTACAAGACCAAGGATGGCGACGCCACCGGCGTGGTGAACATTCTGGGCCGGATCAGCAACATCAACCACCATGTGGTGCGAACCATTGAAGATACAGTGAAGGTAGAAACACCAAACGATCTGCTGACGCGAACCAAGACGAACAGCTCAGTCTACTGGACAGCGCTCGATCTGGCTCCGGGCAAATACAAACTCGAGATTGCTATCAAGGATGTCAATAATCCTGAGCACGTGGGCACCTGGAAGCGCAGCGTCGATGTGCCCAAGTTCGACGATGATCGTCTGGGGCACTCCTCGTTGATCCTTGCCGACCAGATGGAACGGGTGCCTTCGAAGGAGATTGGGGCTGGGACGTTTATTATCGGAAATACAAAGATCCGACCGCGGGTGTCGGCCACGATCTCCACACCGGTGACCTTTCATCGGGCGCAGAACCTGAACTTCTGGATGCAGGTGTATAACCTCGGCATCGGCGACAATAAGCGGAATGATGCCACCATTGAGTACCAGGTTTTGGATCTCGCGACGAACAAGCAGATTCTGGAGTCGCAGGAGTCCGCGGCGAAGCTGAATCCGAACGCCGATCAGTTGACGCTGGAAAAGACGATGCCGTTAGGGAGTCTGGAGCCGGGCCGGTATCAGGTGGTGATCAAGGTGAACGACACGGTTTCCAAGCAGCAGATTGCGGAAAGCGCTCCGTTTGTGGTGGTGCAGTAGGATAGAAGAAAAATTGCCGATTCTTTGGGCAGAGTCGCCGGGAACACAAAGAGCGACTCCCCGAAACGTGAAACCTTGCCTTGCAAGTCAGCGGTTTCACCAGGTTTTCTGGAGAGCTGTGGACGCGCATGAAGGAGCTCAGGCGCGGTGAAGCAAGTTGTACCCGGTTTGGCGATGTTGTTGCTGGTGTTGTGTCCTGCGCTCCGCCATGCCTCCGGGCAGACGGGGGCGGCGGTCGCGGGCGTGGTGTGCGACCGCCATGGAACACCCCAGATGGGCGCGCTGATTGAATTGTTGGACGTGCATGCCGCCGTGGTGGCGCACACGTTTACGGATGATCATGGGCGCTACCTCCTCAGCGCCGCGGTGCCTGGTCGTTATCAACTGCGTGCCTCCGCGGCCTTCCTTTCGCCTGCGATGCGCTCGAATCTGCGCCTGGATGCCGGTGCGCATGCGTTAGCGAATCTCACCTTGTCAACACTTTTTGACGCCAGTGTGTGGTTTCCAGCTCAGAAGCGGAGTGCCGACGAGCCCGGCGACGATTGGCAATGGACATTACGTTCGAGCGCGAACCGGCCGTTGTTGCGGCTTTTGAATGACGGCGATGGCAGGCCGAGGGAGGACTTGCCCGAGACTTCCACTTTGCCGACCTCGGTAAAGCATGCGTCGTTTTTGGCGGGCAACGGCGGATTTACCCATGCCGGCATGCAAGAGAACTTCACAGAAACGGTCGCGGGCTCGGATGGACGAGCGAAAACTCTTTATTTGAGCGTCGGTGTGCCCGATGTTTCAGGGATGGGTCCGGCGCGCGGACCTACCGTTGAGGCAAAAGGCGGTATGCACCACGCCGCCCTTGGCGGTGATGTCAAAATGATCGCCGGGTTGGCGTTTCATCCTGAGATCGCCGGCGCCGGTACGACCGGCCTGCAGGTGCTCACGCTTGCGGCCAGTGAGCATATGGTGCTTGGGGATGCGGTGATGATCGATGCGGGCACCTTGCTTTCAGCCGAGCGACTGGTGGCTAGTCGCGTGAGTGCGGCTCCTTTTTTGCGCGTTGTTGCCACCCCGGTGCCCGGGTTCGCGGTGATGTACCGCTTTGCGGCTGGGAAAGGTCTGCAGGACGCAGGCGGTGCGGACACTGCCGAGGTCGCACCCAATGCTCTGAGTGATGCCCAGGGTCGGCCGATGGTGACGAACGGTCTTCATCAGGAACTGGCGGTGTCGCGTAACCATGCAGGTACGACAGAAACGGTCGCGATCTATCAGGACGATCTGCCGGTCGCTGGTTTAGAGGGGATTGGGCCGTTGCGGTCCGGTGAACCCGTGGGGCTGCCGTTGCTTTTGGACCGGAATAGTGAAATCTTCCGCCTGGCCGTCGGCGGCTATACAGCGCGGGGCGTGAGCGTGGCCTGGACGCAGGATGTGACGGCAACCCTAGCGGCCTGTGCGCAGGCTGAGTTTGGCTCCACTCTCCAAAGCGGCAAGGGGACCCCCGCACTTTCCCGCATGCAGGGCGCCGTTCGGACACGTGACGCAGCGGTGGTAAGTGCCGGGGTGCGCGGGAAAGTCGCCCGCACCGGCACCGCGTTTCAGGCGCAATATCGCTGGCAGCCACATGAAACCCTGACTGCAGTGGATGCTTACAATGTGGCAGCCGAGCAGGCGTATGTGGGCTTGTCCCTACGACAGCGACTGTGGTCGGGAAACCGGTTGCAGGGGCTCGAAGCCGTTCTGGAAGCTTCGAATCTGCTTGAGGAAGGGTACCAGCCCGTCATTGGACCCGACGGCGAGACACTCTATCTGGCGCAAGCGCCGCGTGCGGTGCAGGCGGGGTTGGCGTTTAGTTTCTGAAGGCGGTCCTTCACCGAGCGGCTAAACCTCATGTTCGCGAGGCTGCACGGTATCTGGGGCGGCTCGAATACAGGGGTCTCTCGGCTTCGGCCGCGCCTCCGGTCGAGCTGACACGGCTATATCTGTGAAAGAACAGTTCTAGCGATTGGCACAGAAGGTGCATCGTCCGGTGCCTGCAAAGTGGTAGGCGACCCCGACCGTTATCAGGCTGGGCTCCAAGGGCTGCAGGGGGAAACTTAGCCAACGCTGGTACTCGTAATCGACGCGCAGGTTGACGGAATTCAGCAAATTGTAGTCGATACCGGCACCCAGGCTGTAGAGGTTGTAGGCGAGGTTCGCGATGTTTTGCGGATAGTTGAAGACCCCGCGGCCGTACATCACCTTGGCGTAGGGCCGAAACTTCTGGATCGGGTACACGTATCGCCCGCCCACCTCATAGGTGCGTTCATAGACATTGGCGCCGTAGCTCGGGGAGGTCTGGTGAAAGTTCAGTTCGACGCCGACGTGGGGTTTGAAGTCGAACGTACTGTAGAGGTCGATGCCCCGCAGGGTCTCTCCTGTGCCGACGATCTGGGGGTTGAAGCCTGCTCCGAGCGCGGGTGTCAGGTAGTTGGAGTGACCGAAGGTGACGCCGGCGCCGACCTGTAGATCGCCCGCGCGCGACGCGGTGTACGATGCTTGCGCCGGGGAACGAGGGCAGGTGCCGAGTGCCAGAAGAAGGCTAAAGCATGCGAAGAAATACCGAATCAGAGGGCGGCGCAACAAAGATGCACGAGGCAGCCTCGTACAACGAACGGGGGAGGGTCGTAACCCGAAAGGGGTATGGGAG
>CAXTNA010000171.1:5040-5432 GCA_964245535.1 uncultured Acidobacteriaceae bacterium
ATGAGCTGCTGCGGGTACGGGTCGTGAACGGCGTGGCGACGGGTGACTTCGAAGATTTCTTGACGGGCTTTGTGAACGCGGATGGCACCGTGTGGGGTCGTCCCGCGGGTGTCGCGATGGGAACCGATGGGGCCTTGTATGTGGCCGATGACGCGTCGAATTCCGTGTGGCGGATTACCTACACCGGGAGCTGAGGAATGCGGAGGAAGGTTCGCGGTTGTGCCTGGACGGGTGAGGCTGCTTGACGGAAAACCCAGGGTGCCTTCCCCTTCGGCTTCGCTCAGGGACAGGATGAGGAACGCGCACTGACAAGAGTTCTGCGAGGCCTGGGAAGAGATGGTGGACGCGGAAGGAATCGAACCTTCAACCTGTCGATTAAGAGTCGAATGCTC
>CAXTNA010000172.1:0-3858 GCA_964245535.1 uncultured Acidobacteriaceae bacterium
TTCGAAGCCCGATCCGCGATTTCCGCCATCTCCAAAATCGGCGAAACCTCGGCCTTCACCCGCTTCACTTCCCCCGCGCGCTCCAGCGCCCGCAACCAATCCCGCAACCCGTCGTAAGCCAATGCGTCTCCATCGTGCGATCGCCATCGAAAGCCCGTCGCACCTCAAGTCTAGAGCGGTTGCCTACTCCCTGTACCCCCAATTCAGAGTTGTTATCCCGTAGCGCAGCGAAGGGATCCGCTTTCCTTTGGCGCGGCACAGCCGCACAAGGAAAGAGAGCCCTTCAGTGTAGTGTGACCAGGAACGGGTGCCCCATCTTCGCGGCAGTCTCACCGTCGCTAAGGTGGGCTGAAGGTGAGGGAAAGCGAAGGGCAACAAACCATCGCAACCTCATACGAGTGAACTCTGTCACCGTTCACCACGTCATCTCAACCGAAGCGGGACAGTTTCACCGTCCCGCGCAGTGGAGAGACCTGCAGTCATGCCGGGTAAATCACTCGTCGCACAGCCTCAAGCCACAGCCGCCGCCGACTCACTTTCAACCGGCTCCAGCGCATATCCCGCATCCTTCCAGCCCTGCAACCCACCGCGCAAGGGCCGCACCCGCCGCACTCCCAACCGCCGCAGATCCAGCGCCACCTTCGCACTCGTCTCTTCGCTCGGACACGTGCAATACAACACAATGTCGCGATCCCGCGGGATTATCGCCTGCCGCGCCCGCAGCTCATCGGGTCCAATGCGCAATGCGTGCGGCAGCACCACCGGATCTGACAGCACATCCAGCGGATGCCGCAGATCCACGATAAACGGCGGCTCATGCCCGTCTCGCTCCGCATCTTTCATCATCGCAATCAACTGTCCCGGCTCCAGCCGCAACCCCCGCAGCTCGCGAACAAACTGCAACCGGCGCACATAGCGAACCACCAGAACCGTCACAACCGCCAACAACACCAAAGCCACGGCAAAGTGCGCCAGCAAACTGAACAGGTGAGTGCTCCGCTCCACCAGATCGCCCAAGAACCGGCCGCCAAACAACCACGCACTAGCCCAGCCCAGCGAACCCGCCATGTCATACAGCACAAAGGTCCGGTACCGCATCCCGGCCTGCCCCGCCAATGGCGCCGCCATGGTGCTGAAGCCCGGCACAAACTTCGCAAACAGCAGCGTATAGCCACCCCGTCGCGACAGGCTGCCCTGCGTGCGCGTCACACAGGTTGCCGCTTCCAACGACAGCTTGCACAGCAGATCCACGATCCGCGTGCCAAAGCTCCGCCCCAGAAAAAACCAAACAGAATCCGACAACAAACAAGCCAGCAAAATCAATGGCAAGGCAATCGCCACGTGCAAATGATGCGCCGCGCTCATCGTCCCCGCCGCCAGCAGCACCGGCACGCTCGGCACCGGCACCCCCGCCTGCTCCACCAGCACCCAGGCAAACAGAATGGCATACGCGTGGTGCACAAACGCCCGCAGCAAAAACGCCATAGCCTGCCTCCTTCAAGGGTCCTTACGGCATAGATGTAACCAAAGCGTCTTCGCTTCAGAAGATAAGTGCTTCAGAAGATAAGTGCTTCAGAAGACAAGTGTGTACGTATGCCAATGCAATGTCATCTCGACCGAAGCAGACAGCCTTATCGTCTGCGCAGTGGAGAGACCCGCAGTTCTGCTCGGTTTTGGAACTGTACCCTAGGACCTGGGAGCTTTCCTCATACGGGTATAGCTCTGGCTTTCCATAGGTGTAGCTCTAGCTTTTTGGGCTGAAAGCGCGCCCCATACCAGCCTGGGCCGCAACGCATGCATTCGAAATCGCCTCACCCAGCGCTGAAAGCGCGTCCCATACCAGCCTGGGCCGCAAGGCCCAGGTTCAAGACGTCTGTGCACCTGAGGGCTGAAAGCCCGACCTATCGCGCTCCAGCGGCTCCTGGAATAGGCCTTCCACACCCTAGGGCTCTTTCCTTCAGGTATAGCCCCCACTTCCGGGCTGAAGGCCCTGGCTGGCAAACAATGAATCCTAATGCAAGATGGCGAACGTTGCGGCCGCCATCTCCCATCCCGCCGCCACAACCTCACCGGCAACACGCCTACTTCACATGCACATTCGGCTCCACCGACATCCCCGCCCGCAACGCCTCATCCTTGTTCTCTTCGGCCATGTTCGTGAAATCGATCCGCACCGGAATCCGCTGCACCACCTTCACGTAGTTTCCCGTCGCATTTTCCGGAGGAAACAGGCTCAGCCGCGATCCCGTGGCGCCCCCGATCTCCGTGATCTTGCCCGTGAAATGCCGGCCACCCAGCGCATCGACTTTGATATCCACCCGCTGGCCCTTTTCCACACCCTTTAACTGCGTTTCCTTGAAGTTTGCCGTCACCCACAGGTCTTGCAGCGGCACCACCGTCAGCAACGATTGCCCCACACTCAGGTTGTCGCCCACCGACACACTTTTGCGGCTCACAATGCCATCCACCGGCGCCACAATCTTTGTGTAGTTCAGATTCAACTGCGCCTGGTCCACCCGCGCCTGCGCCTGCTTCACCGAAGCCTCTGCCGCCACCGCGCGCGCCTGCTGCACCGCGATCTGCTTGGGTGCATTCTGTTGGCTTTGCTGTTGTTGCGACCGCGAAGACGCCAACCGTTGCTGCGCCGAAAGCACCTGCTGCTGCGCCCCGGCTGCATCACGTTGCGCCTCGTCTACCTGGGCTTGCGCGGCGGTTGCCGTCGCCACCGCCGCATCGTACTGCTGCTTCGAGATCACATCACGCGCCACCAGCGGCGTATACCGGTCCACATCCGTCTGGGCCTTTAGCGCATTTGCCTGCGCCTGCAAAATGCGCGCCTGCATCGCCTGCGCATTGGCCTGCGCCTGCGAAACCGACGCCTCGCCGCCCTGCACATCCTGGCCGGAGGTCGTCACCGTCGTCCGCACCTGCACATTGGTGATCGGTACATTGGCCGTGGCCTGCACATACTCGGCCTTCGCATTCGCGAGATTAGCCTGTGCCTGTTCGAGCGCCACCTCATAATCCCGCGGGTCCACTTGCGCAATTGGCTGCCCCGCCTTCACCGGCTCGGTTTCCGTCACAAACACTTGCGTCACTTGCCCCGCCACGCGCGCGCTCACCTGGTAAAGATTGCCGTCCACCTGCGCGTCGTCCGTGTCCTCGGTAAAAGTCGATCGCCAGTAAAACAGCCCCGCAATCAGCGCCAGCAGCAGCAACACGGTCACGATGATCACCGTACGTGCACGCTTCTTTGCCGGTGGTTCCGGCTTCGGCTCCACTGCCTTATTCGGGTCTCCTTGGAGCGATTGGCCTTGCGCCTCTCCGCCCTGCGGCTTGATCTGCACGGTGCCGGAGATTTGCGCTGTTTGTAAGCCGCCTCCCTGCTCTCCGCCGCCCCCATTGCCTTGCCCATTCTGATCGGCCACCGTTACTTCCCTCCGAGATAATCCTTGTAATTGGTCGTTGCCACGCCAAGCGCCCGCGCCAGCCCCAGCTTGGCTACATTGTGCTGATACAGTGCCCCGATGTACTGGTCATTGGCCTGCTGATCGGTCGCCAGCGCCTGCGAAACCGGCAAATTATCCGCGATACCCGTCCGGAACCGCTCCTGTGCCTCGCGCAACGCTTCATCGGCTAAATCCACATTGCTGCGCGCCGCCTGCACCAGCTTGGCCGCGGACTGAATATCCAAAATCGAATCGCGCACGTCCGCACTCACCTGCTGCGTATCGTCAGAAAGCTGCGCCTCAGCTTGCTCGCGCTGCGCCGCCGCCGCCTGCGCGTCGCCGCGCGTTTTCGCAATCTGCAAAATCGGTGCCGTAATCTCACCTGTCGCCGTGTACGTACCATGCGAAT
>CAXTNA010000172.1:3868-5403 GCA_964245535.1 uncultured Acidobacteriaceae bacterium
CGAATGGCCCACCGTCGGTCCCAGATCGCCGAAATCGCCCGTAACACTCAAGCTCGGCAGCTGCTCATCAAACGCCGCCTTTTGCGCCGCCTTCGACGCCTGCACCCGCTCCGCATCCGCAGCCAGATCCTTGCGCTGCTTCAGCGCCTGTTCAAACGCCGCCTCGGCCTGCGGCGTATCGAGCGCCGCATACGGCGCCGCGTCCTTGAACGTAAAGTTCTGATCGAGCGGCAGCCCGATCACCCGCGCCAGCGCAATCTTGTCCTTCTCATACTGATTCCGCGTAGAAATCAAACTCTGCTGCTGGTTTTGGTAATCCACCTGCGCCCGCAACACATCCAGCCGCGGACTCGTCCCCGCCTCATGCGCCGCCGTCGCCTGGTCGAGCGATAACTTCGAACTCGCCAGCTGCGCTTCCACCGCCGCGATGCGCGCTCGATCCGCCACGCCCAGCAGGTACGCATTCCCCACCGTCAGCACCACCAAATCCCGCGCATCCTGTGCGCTCAGCTGCGCCGCCTGGAAATTATGCTTTGCCGCAAGGTAGTTCTGAAACGCCTGCAGATTCACCACGTTCTGATTCAAATACGCCCGAAAATCCTCAATCTGAAACGGCCCCACAATCGATCTAATCCCAGGAATACGCAATCCGTACGCCGCCAGGTTTACCTGCTCCACGGTGATGGAGGCACCCCCGCTGATGGTCGGCAACAGCTGCTGCAACTCCACCAAACGCTGCCCATTGGCGGTCTTGATCGTTGTGTTTTCCATTACCAGGCCCATATTCGTCCGCAGCCCTCGGCGGATTGCCTCATCCAGCGTCAGATCCAGCACCCCGTTGGTCGCCTTGCCTTCCACAATCGAGCCCCGGTAGTTCTGCGAGGTCGCCCCGTTCGGCGTTACACTCGGCCCGGGCTGCGAAAGCTGCTGCTGAATCTGCGTGATGGCGCTCAGATTGCTCGAAGAGCTAGAGCCCGAGGCACTGTTGGGTGCCGTTCCGGCCTGCGCTCCCGCTGCCTGGCCCTGTGCCCGGGATCCCGGCCAGCCCATCACCAGCGCCAGCGCGCAAACGCCCAAACATCGCGACGGCACTTTCTCCATCGTCATCATTCCCCTAACCCTACGCACCATCACAACAAAAATCAGTCCCGCAAAAGCGGCAGTCCCATGAACGACTTCATGAACGGCTTTTCCTGCTTTCGATGCGCCGCTTTTCCGTTTGTATGCAAAAAGTAAGGGTGCCGACCCAAATCCTCCCAAAACTCTCTTCTCGCAACACCACCTGCTCACGTCCACCCATGCACCGTCAGCTCAGATCTACCCGTATCGCGTAAGCTCGTGTCCACCCCGTGTAGTGTCATCTCGACCGTAGCGAACAGCGTCACCGTTCGCGTCGTGGAAAGACCTGCAGGTTCGCTCTGCCGCGATTCCACAATCGCCGCTCAAGATTCAGCAAACGCACAACCTTACCTCACACCCAAATCAGCCATAATCCCCCTATGAGCACGGAAAACACCACGGCCCAACCCAACCTC
>CAXTNA010000173.1:0-5355 GCA_964245535.1 uncultured Acidobacteriaceae bacterium
ACTGCGCATCATTGACCTGACTGCCAAGAATGCGATTGGACCTGTTTTGCGGGGTTTGGCGCAGGGCGGGATGCCTTTGGCGGAGGTCGACGCAAATTACGTTCGCAATGAGGACACGATCTATGCAAGGCAACATGCGGCAAGGCAACATGCGGCAAGGCAACATGCGGCAAGGTAACGTGCGGCAAGGCAATATGCGGCGGCAAACCACGTGTCCCGAGCCTGAGTGGACGCCAGTGGACCGCATTGTCAAGCTATCCGGTGCTGAGGATCTTGCGGCCGTACTGGCGTTTCTCTCTATTTGTCCAGATGCACCATCCTGGCCGTCCACGGCATGGGCGACGTTTGTAGAACCCGATGCAACATCGCCTGTGGAAAGGATCGCGTTTGCTGTCGTTGCAAATACCCCACCGGGAAATCTGCGCGCGGTTCTGATGGCGACGCGCGTGGAGGCGAGTGTGGAACTCGAAACGCTTCTTGTTCGCAGAGAAGACCGTCGCCAGGGATTGGGGAAGCGTCTTTCCAAATACTGGCTTACCTGGGCGGCCCACGAAGGCGCCACGGACGCGGTGCTCGAGGTGCGGCGTTCCAATCTGGCCGCGCAGAGGCTTTATCAGCGGCTAGGCTTCCAAGTCGAGGGGTGCCGTCGCGGGTACTATCGTTCGCCTACGGAAGACGCGTTGCTGATGCGCTGCTGTTGGTGACGTGAAACGGTTGCCGCTGCCGTGTCTGCAAGGGACCGGACGCCAAGTGGGCGCGAAGTGGGCGAAGGTATAATCGTCAGCGATGGTTCGTGATGGTTTTTTCTACGGCGTAGCCCTGATTGCGGTTGCCGTGATCGTGTGGTTCGGGACGCATTTTGTCGTTTTGACGGTGCTGCCCGTCCTGCTTGCGATGTTTCTGGTCTGGTTCTTTCGTGATCCGCCGCGGCGGGTGCCGATGGAACCGGGACTCATTGTTTCGCCCGCCGACGGCAAGGTGGAAGACGCGGAGTGGATCGAGACCACAAACGGCAATGGCCTGCGGATCAGCATTTTTTTGAATGTATTCGATGTGCACGTGAACCGGGCGCCGGTGGGCGGAACGGTAACGCTGGCGGAGTACCGCGAAGGGCAGTTTCTGAATGCCATGAACGCCGAGTCTGCGGTGCATAACGAGCAAACATTGGTCACCATCGATGCCGGTGGGTACAGCGTCAGCTTCAAGCAAATTGCCGGTCTTTTGGCGCGCCGCATTCTTTGCAATCTACGGGAAGGCGATCAGGTGGTTCGGGGCGAGCGCATGGGGCTCATCAAATTTGGCTCGCGTATGGATGTGCTGCTGCCGGCGCAGGCAGAACTGCGGGTGCGTGCCGGGGATCGCGTAAAAGGCGGAAGTTCCGTGCTGGCGTTTATGCCACCGGGAGCGGACAAGGTGAAAGCGGTAGGTGACCCGCGCTAATGGCGTCTGCCGACCGTGATCCGCACCGGCCGCCGGCTCGCCGGGGCATGTACATTTTGCCGTCGCTGTTTACTTCGGGCAATATCGCGGCAGGTTATTACGCCATTGTGCAAAGCATTCACGGCTCGGTGGCGGCGGATGCGGACGGCTTTGATCGAGCAGCCCTGGCGGTGCTTTTCGCGATCCTCTTTGACGGACTGGATGGGCGCATCGCGCGCATGACGAACACGTCCAGCGCTTTCGGGCGTGAGCTCGATTCTTTAGCGGACGTCATTACCTTTGGCGTGGCACCCAGTCTTTTGGCGTATCTTTGGGGTTTGCGGCAGGTGCTGCCCACAGGGCATCCCGCCGCCGAGATGCGGCTGATGCACCTGGGCGTGGTAGTGTGCTTTCTATTTTTGTTATGTGGGGCGTGCCGGTTGGCTCGGTTTAATGTGAGCGTCGATCCCCAGCCACGTAATCCGGGCCGTCCGGGCAGGAAATACTTTGTGGGTATGCCGATCCCGGCGGGGGCAGGCGTTGTGGCCGCCGTGGTGCATTTTGAGGGTGGATCGCCGATTTATAGCCCATGGCTTGCTTTGGTGTGGCTCGGCTTGATCGGATTTGTTGGATTTCTCATGGTGAGTAACTGGCGATTTTGGAGCGGTAAGGAATTAGACATGAGCGAACGCAGGCCGGGGCGCTTGCTCGCTGTGTTCGCCCTTATGGCCGCGGTAGTCATCTTTGAGTCGCAGTACGCCCTGATTGTGCTGGCGATGGTGTATCTGCTTTCGGGTGTGTTGGCGCGTTTGGCCTACTCGTGGCAGAGGCATACGTCGCCTGCATAGTGGCGCATAACAAAGAACAGAATAGGTTTCAAAGAGGTTTCGCAATGACTGGACGACAAAGACGTGCTGTGGTGGTGGGAGCGCTCAACCTGATGGGTAAGGAGCTGATTGAGGAGTTGAACGCTTCCGCTGCTGCTGCATGGCGTGTGCACTATCTGCATGAAGGGGACGAGGAGCAGACCGAGGTCGTGACTGCGGGAGACGAGCCGGCCGTGGTTCAGCCGCTAACACGGGATGCGCTTGAAGATGTGGATCTCGTTTTTTTTGCGGGTGAAGGCGAAACGGCGCGGGAACATTGGCGCGCGGCGGTACAGGGCGGAGCGGCCATTGTGGATTTGACCGGTGCACTCGAAGGGGAAGCCGGTTTTCTAGTGCGCAGCCCGTGGATTCAAGGTGGCACCAAGCCCGATCTGATGACTGTTGGCGTAGTTGCCGCTCACCCTGCCGCGGTGATGCTGGCCCTCGCGGCGGAGCGGTTGGCGCGACGGCTGCCGCTAGCAAGATTGGCGGCTACGGTGCTGGAGCCGGCATCCCAGGCGGGAAAGGCCGGCCTGGATGAGTTACACCAGCAGACGGTAGGGCTGCTTTCGTTTCAAAATGTGCCCAAGGAGCTCTTCGATACGCAGATTGCGTTTAATTTGCAGACGACGCTGGGAGAGGAGGCACGAGTGGACCTGCATGCGGCGGGGAACACGATTCGGCGGCACCTCCATGCCCTGCTGGGTGAAGCGGCAGCAAGTCGGGTGCACTTCCAGCTGGTGCAAGCGCCCGTGTTCCACGGATACACGGTTTCCGCGTTTGCGGAGTTGACCGCCGGTGCCACGGACGAAAGCGTGCGCTCCGCCTTGCATGGTGGGGTCGTTGTCGCGGAGGAGGCTGTGCCGAGCAATCTGGCAGCGGCGGAGTCGGGCGACCTGCTTGTGGACGTGCGCGAGGACGGCGGCCATAGCAGCGATAGCAGCAATAGCAGCGTAGGGGAGCAAACGGCATTCTGGTTATGGATGGCATCTGACAACCTTCGTTTCGCGGCTCGGAATGCGGTAGCGGCGGCGATGGAATTGGTGGCGCTTCGCCCGGCGATAGGGCTGCAGTAGAAACGAAGGTTCGGGCGTGCGGCGCGGGCGCGTGTTGCGGTACACTCGAAGAGCGCCGGGATGGTGGAACTGGCAGACGCAGCGGACTCAAAATCCGCCGAGGGCAACCTCGTGGGGGTTCGACCCCCCCTCCCGGCACCAGAAAATACGGCAGAATAGCGGAGACGGCCCGGTAGCTCAGATGCATAGAGCGGCGCACTCCTAAGGCGAAGGTCGCAGGTTGGACTCCTGCCCGGGCCACCACATTGCATTCTGCACCGTGTGCGAGGACTTACTCCAGGCTCGTGGTTTCTTCGCGATTGCGACAGGTAGGGTAGTCGTCCGCAGCTTAGCTGCTGACCGTTTCGATGCCGGGCGCGCTTGGAAGGAGGTCGACCTCCTCTTGCGATTGGGCGCGGAGGCTGGCGACGGCCAGAGCAAAGAGGATGTTCAAAAGGCCCATCCCAAATAAGAGCAAGCTATCGTGTGCGGCAACCATGGTTCTCTCCTTTTGGGAGAGTAAGGGGCCGCGCGGAAGAACGAAATTGCACTTCAGGAGCACGCGACGCGGATTTTGTGTAGCGAATCAGGACAGCTACAAACCGCCTCTCCGCGTTAGAATTGCCCTGTGCTCAAGTACTCCGTGGTTGTCCCCTTTCATAACGAAGAGCAAAGCGTTACCCGCCTTTACGATCGCGTAAAAGACGTGATGGAGTCGGTGAGCGAGAGTTTCGAGCTGGTGTTTGTGGACGATGGCTCGCGCGACCGTACGTACAGGCTGCTTGAAGAGATTGCCGCCGTGGATTCACGCGTGTTGCTGATCAAATTGCGGCGCAATTTTGGACAAACGTCAGCACTGGCGGCAGGCTTCGATCACGCGACTGGGGAATTTATTCTGTCCATGGATGGCGACTTACAGCATGATCCGGCGGAGATCCCGCAGTTTATGGCCAAGCTGGAAGAGGGCTATGACGTGGTGAGTGGATGGCGGGCGCAGCGGGCGGACAACCTGATGCTGCGACGGTTGCCCTCGCGTGCGGCCAACTGGCTTTTGCGGCAAGTGTCAGGAGTGGAAATCCACGATTTCGGTACCACCTTCAAAGCCTATCGCCGTGAAGTGATTCAGAATGTGCCGTTGTACGCGGATATGCACCGCTTCATCCCAGCGCTGGCGAGTTGGTATGGCGCGACCATCTGCGAGGTGCCGATCTCGAATCCGGCACGGGTTTCGGGTGAAAGCCATTACGGGTTAGGACGCACCTTCCGGGTGGCCTTTGATCTGTTGACGCTGCGGTTCTTGCTTCGGTACATGACGCGGCCGCTGCATTTTTTTGGGAGCATCGGCGGGTTGGCGCTGCTGAGCGGAAGCGGCATTGCCACCTGGCTTCTGCTGTACAAGTTGTTTTCGCGGCACGACATGGTGGGTGAGCACGGGCCCTGGTTCGTGATCGCGGCGGTGTTGCTGCTCGCGGGTATCCAGATGATCGGCATTGGTTTATTGGGAGAGCTACAGGTACGTCATTTCTTTGCCCAAGGCCAGCGTTCGCCCTACACGATTGAACGCGTAGTGCGCATGCGCTCGTCAGAGGAGCACCTGATCCGTTAGCCATGCGTGCCATTGAGATACAGCAGACAGGCGGGCCCGAGGTGCTCCAGGTGGTCGACCGTCCGGTACCGAAGCCCGGTCCGGGTCAGGTGCTGGTACGTGTCCAGTCTTCCGGGGTGAATTTTATCGACACGTACCTGCGCGAGGGTCGATATCCGGCAGCGCTGCCCTTTGTTCCCGGCCAGGAGGCCGCGGGTTTTGTTGAGGCGTTCGGCGATGGGGTCACCGGGTTCGCCGAGGGTGACCGTGTCGCCTGGACAGGCACGCGGGGAACCTATGCCGAGTTCGCGCTGGCGCCGGCCGGAGATTTGCTGCATCTGCCAATGCACATCAGCTTCGAGCAAGCCGCAGCAGCGATGACATCACAAAGGAGAAGTCGCCTAGAATTCTTCTTGTGAGCAGACAACCA
>CAXTNA010000174.1:0-5290 GCA_964245535.1 uncultured Acidobacteriaceae bacterium
TGGGGACCCCGGCTTTCCACCCCAACGAGCAAAAAACGCTCGCTGGGGACCCCGGCTACGCTCAGGATGACAGCGAAAACAAACAACCGCAGTCACACCTGCAGGTAAACGGGTTTAGACGATCTCCGCAGGCATGAGCACATCCTGCGCCGGGCGGCGGCGCGAGGCCGCCAGCCCGAAGCAGGCGATGTAGACGAAGCAGAGGGCAGGCACGATGAAGGCGGGTTGGAGGCCGATGTGGTCGGCGAGTCTGCCTTGGATTTCCGGGATCAAGGCGCCGCCCAGAATAGCTGCGATCAGCAGGCTGGATCCCTTGCTGGTGAGTGGACCGAGGTCCTGAATGCCGAGGGTGAAGATGGAGGGGAAGAGTACGGAGTTACAAAGGCCGACCGCGAGCAAGGTCCACATGGGGGTGGAACGCGGCAGGATGAGGTCTTTGTGATGACCAAGCAGGTTGAGGCCGTAGGTATAGACCGTGCCGGTGCCGGTGCTGTGCATGCTGATCAAAACGAGGATGAAAGCGGCGACCGCGGCGAGCCCGACGACCAGGCCGGTGCGGACGCGCTGCAGGATGGCGGAACCGGCGAAGCGGCCGACCATAAGACCGCCCCAGTAGACAGGGAGGAAATAGGCGGCTGTTTCTTCGCGCAGGCTGGCGACCTGCGGCAGGCCCATGTAGTTGACCAGCAAGCTGCCGATGGAGACTTCGGCGCCGACGTAGGTAAAGATGCCGAGCGCAGCGAAAAGCAGCCAGGGATGGCGCCAGATGCTATCGGGGCGGGAAAGCGCTTCGGAAAAGGCACCGGGGCGGAAGTCCTGGGTATGTTGCGAGACGCCGGTCTGGGTTTTGAGCTTGATGAGGCCAAGGGCGAGGGCCAGCAACAGAAGCATGAGCGCGAGGCCGATGTACGGGAGGCGGACGGAGGAGGCCTGGGTGGCGCGGTAGCTCTGCTGCAGAGCGGCGGGCAAGGAGTGAAGCTTGGCGGGGGTGATCTGCCCGACGCCGCCGAGGATGAGGTAGGCACCGATGGACGGTGCGATAAAGGTGCCGACCGAGTTGAAGGCCTGGGCGAGATTGAGACGGCTGGAAGCGGTGGCCGGCGGACCGATGACGGTAACGTATGGGTTGATGGCGACCTGCACGATCGTCATGCCGGCGGCAAGGATGATCAACGCCCCGAGAAAGACGGGGAAGCTGGCGACATAGGAGGCTGGGACGAAGGTGCCGGCGCCAACGGCCATGGTGACCAGGCCGGCGATCATGGCGCGCTTATAGCCGAAGCGCTCGACGATGCGGCCGCCGGGGTAGCTGAAAATGAAATAAGAGCTGAAAAAGGCGAACTGTACCAGCATGGCTTCGGCGTAGTTGAGCTCGAAGATGGCTTTGAGGTGCGGGATGATGACGTCGTTAAGGCACGTGAGGAAGCCGACCATGAAGAAGAGCGAGGTGGCCACGGCCATGGCGCGCGTGTCGGTTTTGAGCACGAGGCCGTCGTCGTACCCGGGCGCGCTTACATTTTTGACGCTTGCAGTTTTAACAAAGACGGCCAAGTGAGGCTCCTTCAGCAGTGTTGCGGCTCCGCATTCGGCTCCACGAGGGAAGCTGTGCGAAATGCCTTTCAAGAGTAGCTGCTTTCCAGTACGAATGGCGCGTGCAGTCGGAAACTTCGGTGTACTCGAATGGGTGTGAGTGACTTACCCAACAAAAACAGAGTAGGCAGTGAGGACGGCGTGCGGCTACCGCTTTGCATCCCAACAGAGCATGCGGGATGGAAGGCCCACAAAAGCGAAGGTGTATGGACTCTACGGAATCGGTTTTGCGCGCACTGTTCGGCTACTTCTTTTTGGTGTTCATTGTGCGGATCGTCGGACGACGGCCAGGCAAGCAGCTGACGCCGTTTGAGTTCATATTGATTTTCTTTTTGGGCGGTTTGATGCTGACGACCATTGTGTCGAATGAGGCGTCGCTGACAAATGCCTTTTGCCAGATTGTGGCGATTGCGATGGCGCATTACCTGTTAACGGTGCTTCGCACGAAGTCCGTTACCGTGGCCAAGATTCTGGATGGGACGCCGTTGATTTTGCTGGAAGGCGGGCAATGGCGGGCGACCACGATGCAGAAAATGCGTATTCACGATGACGATGTGATGGAAAAGGCGCGCGATCAAGGGTTGCGGACGCTCGATGCCATCGAAACGGCGGTGCTGGAACGGAATGGGGAGATCAGCATTGTTCCGAAAGAAAAGGAGTAGGGCTAACCGCAGATCTCCTGCGGGGATGACGGACAGAACGGCAACGGCAAACGCAGATTCCCTTCGGGAATGACAAACAAAAAAGCAGATGCGGATACCTTTGGGAATGACAAACAAAAGAAGCAACAACCAGAACAACCGCAGATCCCTGTCGGGATGACAACGCAACTGCATGCGTTGCAGGAGAAGGAGACGCACTTGCTGGAAGATGAAAAGAAACCTGTCGGAGATTCCGTGGCCAAAGCTGGAGGGTCAGTGGCTGTCGGGGAAGACCTGGCGTTTCAGCGGCGTTGGTGGAAGTTTGAGCGTGGCGTTTGGATTGTGTTTGCGCTGATTCTGCTGGCTGATTTGAGTGGTTTGCTGGGGCGTGGACCGCTTTCGAAGAAGGAAGAACACGCGGCGGATGGATCACTGCTGGTGAAGTATGAGAGCGTGGAGCGGGCAAATACGCCGTCGATCATGACGGTGCTGCCGGGGGCCGCGGCGATACAGAACGGGGCGCTGCGGCTGTTCGTGTCTGACAGTATGGTCGATAAGCTCGGGACGCAGCGCGTCATTCCTTCGCCGGTGCTTTCGACCATCGGCAACGGTGGCGTGACGTATACGTTTCCGGCGACCTCGTTGCCGATGACGGTGCAGTTCGCGTTGCAGCCGTCGTTTATTGGCTCCCACGCGTTCCGGGTGGGTGTGGCCGGGCAGGATCCCATCCAGGGCAAGATTGTTGTATTGCCATAGGAGCTAGCCGATGTCGACCATTTTGCATGCGGTAGCGGGGTATTTCTTTCTGCTGCTTGTGGTGCGTGTACTGACGCGCCGGCCGGGCGGGCAGCTGACGCTGAGCGACTTTGTGCTGGTGTTTCTGATGGGCGGCGTGATCATTCTGGCCACGGTGGGGAATGATCGGTCGCTGGTGAACTGTTGCTGCGCGGTGATGGCGGTGGGGTTGCTGCACCGGTTTGTGTCCTGGTTGAAGGGCGTTTCGCCGCGGATCGGCAAGTTGGTGGATGGAACGCCGCTGGTGCTGGTCGAGCACGGCCAATGGAAGGACGAGATTGGCCGCGGCATGCGGGTGGATCATGCGGACCTGGAGGCCGCTTCCCGCTTGAAAGGGATGGGCAGTGCGGATGAGGTTGATTTTGCCGTGGTTGAGCGGAACGGCGGGGTGGCGGTGTTGGAGAAGGAAGATCAGGGGGAGTAGGGAATCGGAAGTGTCCGCCCACGTGGGGCCAGAGCTAAAGCCCGGTCTTTCCGATGTTGGATGTGTGGGCTGAAACCCGCACATCACTGGAGCGAATCCGTCGGAGAACCTATAAACGGGTGGGCGACCTATGGGGCGGGCTTTCAGCCCTTGGAATCTATGCCGGGTTCGTACCTAGGCCTTGCGGCCTAGGCTGGTATAGGACGCGCCGTTGGCGCTTAGAGCAGTGATGTCCTTTGGCGCTAGAGTGGATTCGCAGATGGCGTAAAGACAGACAACAGCAAGAACAACCGCAGATTCCCTCCCACCCCATCGAGCCACAGCGCTCGCTGGGGACCCCGGCTTTCCACCCCAACGAGCAAAAACGCTCGCTGGGGACCCCGGTTTCGGAAGTGATAACAAAAGGGGAAACTCTCTATCAAAATCTACGTTGTGCTAAAGCAAGGACACTGTTCGCTGACTCACCAGCATTCTCAGCACTCCGTATTCACGCGGTTGTCAGAGGCGATGGGGGCGTGCGATGCTTCAAGGCTCAGCGGCGACGGGCTTCCGGAAGGTTGGGATGCCGGGCCCGACTGGAAGCATGCCGAGAAGCACCCCAAGGGGGAGCACCAAAGGAAGCAAATAGATGACTGATGACGCGCGGCAGAGCAAAAGGATGGGCGATGTTGCAAGCGGCAGCGGCCATGATGGGGCGGTGATCGAGACCGACATTCCGCAGCGGTTGGATCGGCTGCCGTGGTCCGGGTGGCACCTGCGGATTATTACGGCGCTGGGGACCTCCTGGCTGCTGGATGGGCTGGAGGTGACGCTGGTGGGGTCGCTTTCGGGCATTTTGCAGAGCCAGGCCGGGCTGCGATTGACGGATGCGCAGGTGACGGGCGCGGCGACGACGTATCTTGCCGGGGCGGTGTGCGGGGCGCTGTTTTTTGGGTACCTGACAGACCGGCTTGGCCGCCGCAAGCTGTTTTTGGTGACACTGGCGACGTACTCGTTGGCGACAGTGGCGAGCGCGTTTTCGTGGAGTTTTCTGTCGTTTGCCGTTTTTCGGGCGTTTACCGGGGTGGGAATCGGTGGGGAGTACGCGGCGATCAATTCGGCAGTGGATGAGCTGATTCCGGGGCGGGTGCGCGGGTCGGTCGATCTGATTGTGAATGGGACGTTCTGGGTGGGGGCGACTGCGGGCTCGCTGGTGGCCATGTATCTGCTGCATGGGCATGGGTTTGCCCCAAATACGGGATGGCGGTATGCGTTTGGGATTGGCGGGACGCTGGGACTTCTTGTGCTGGTGCTGCGGCTGTTTGTGCCGGAAAGCCCGCGTTGGCTGATGCTGCGCGGCAAAGAGGACGAGGCCAATCGCGTGGTTTCGGAGATTGAGCGGCGCGTGTCGCATGGCAGGCCCGAAAGTCTGCCGGCGCCGGAGGGCGAAAAGCTGGAGATTACAGTGCGCGACCGTACGCCGTGGCGGGAGATTGCCCGCAATATGCTGGGGGACAACCGGCAGCGATCCATTTTGGGCTTTGTGTTGATGGTGGCGCAGGCATTCTTTTTCAATGCGATTTTCTTTTCGTACGGACTGATTGTGAAGACGTTTTACGGCGTGGCCGACCAGAATCTGCCGCAGCATCTGTTGCCGTTTGCGGTTGCGAGCTTTTTTGGGCCGGTTACGCTGGGGCCGCTGTTCGATAAGGTCGGCCGCAAGCCGATGATTGTAGCGACCTATGGGATTGCGGGCGTGTTGCTGCTGATGACGCTGGTGCCGTTCGGCATGGGGCGGCTGGGGCCGTTGGGGCTGGGCGTGCTGTTTTCGATGATCTTTTTTGTGGCGTCCTCGGCGGCG
>CAXTNA010000175.1:0-5289 GCA_964245535.1 uncultured Acidobacteriaceae bacterium
CCCAGGATCGGGCGGCCTAAGTCCATCCTGCAATACAGCAACATACAACACACGACCCCGGCAAAGGAAGTGCGCCGCCGGCGCCGCCGCCGGCAGGCACATCGCCCCTGGCCCCGCTGAAGACCACGCCGCCGGTTAATACGCCTGCGACGGTGCAGGGGAGTACGCCTGCGCCCTCCGCGCCGGGCAAGCCGCAGTGACCGCAGCACAGACGATGGTGCCGCAGCCTGGGGAACGACGGCTTGAGGGCCGGCGCGTGCTGGTGACGGGCGCAGCCAAGCGGATCGGGCATGCTCTGGCGTTGCACCTGGCCCTGGCGGGCGCTGAGGTGGTGATCACCTATCGGGGCTCAGCGAAGGAAGCTGAAGCGACGGTCGCCGATCTTCGAGCTTTGGGAAGCAAAGCCTCCGCCGTTTTCTGCGATGTTCGGGATGAGGGAAGCGTTGACGCGGCGGTTTTGCACGCGGTGGACGCACTGGACGGGCTAGATTTGCTGGTCAACAATGCGGGCGCGTTTGAAACGGTGCCGCTGGAATTGATCTCTGCCGAACAATGGGACGCGATGTTTGCGACGAACACGCGCGGGCCTTTTCTGGTCGCAAAGGCGGCCCACCCACATTTAACCGTCGCGCGGGGACGCATCATCAATATCGGTTCGCTGGGCGGCATGCGGGCGTGGACGACCCATGCCCACTACTGCACCTCGAAGGCGGCGCTGCATATGCTGTCGCAGACGATGGCCAAGGCATGGGCGCCGGCGATCAGCGTGAACTGTGTCGCTCCGGGCATGATCGTGAACTCGGGGGAACACAGCGCCGGGTATGAGCCTTTTGCGGAGCGCACGCCGATGAAGCGCAATGGGACGCCCGATGATGTGGCCGCGGCGGTGCTCTTTTTCGCGACGGCGCCGCATTTCATCACGGGGCAGCTACTGGCGGTTGATGGCGGTTTGGGTTTGTAGCGCGAAAAGTTTGCCTGAACCGCTAAAGTTTTCCTGTACTCTGCCGATACAGTTCAGTAGCACGCCCTTCTTATGCGACCCTTTGCGACGTTTCGTTTCTGCCTTACCCTCCTCGTTGTCTTTGCCTTGGCAGTTCCTGCGCCTTCTATCGCTTATGCTCAGGCTGCGATTCCCTCCAGGACGCTTGCGGCCTACGTGGGTCGCCCTTCCCCTGCAGACTCCGGGACGCTTACCCTTGGTTCAGCGGGAGTAGGTTTCGAGTCTCCCGATTTTGTTTTCACGCTTTCGGTGGATGACATTGCCGCCGTTGAATTTTCGGGCACCCGCGAGACATTCCTTACCCTTGTGCTCAATCAGCAGTCGAAATTTACGCGCTCGTACCCTTCTCTGCTGCGCAGCCGGTATAACAGCATCGGCCAAGAGGAGCAGCTGCTGATGGTGGCTCTGCAGCCCGGCGAACCAGTTGACGCCGCAGTGGCGCGTGCGAAGCAGTTTCAAGCCTTTGTGCAAGCGCATGATGCGGAGCGGGAGCGAGCTGCCGTGGGCGCAACCGAAACCGATGCCGCCCATCCCTCGTTCGGGAAAACGCTGCATGTAGCACTGCGCAACAAGGATGGCTTGCTCACCTTTTTTGCGGATCATCTGCAGTACGACAATCCGGATGTGTCGATCCACCTGGGTTTGGCGGACATGGTCGGGGCGACGGCGGCGGGTGCCCGCGAAACCTTTCTCCGCATAGATCTTCGGACGGGTCCGGTGCAGAAAGGATACGAGAGCTATGAACGATTTGAGTTCACGAACACCTACCATTACTTTTTGCCGTTCGTTCTGGAGCCTTCAGAGCCGATTGCGCCTGCCTTTCGTCTCGCGCAGGACTATGCAGACTACATCGATTCGGTGAGGGCCGGCCGTGAGCAGGCCAGCGTAGCTGGAAATATGGGGAGTTCTCCGTCACCTACAACAAGCGCGCCAATTGCGGGGAGCCCGGGCGGCAAACGTGAAGTTGCTCGCTTCGATGCAGCGTTTCTCGAGCGCCATAACCCTTCCAACAAGCTCGTGAATGGCTTTAAGGCGATTCTCGGCATTCCCGGTACGCTCATTGTTTTCGACTCCGGCTTCGGCTATGTCTCGCTAAACCGGCCTACGAATTTGAAAGCGTCACGGCTGCCTTACCTTGAGGACGGCTACCTAAAGTTCTTTGTTCCGGGTAATGCCGTTGCGAGTATGCGAGACGTCAGCGTGATTCGAAACGCGAATGGCAGCGAGATCAATAACACTTATATTGCAGAGATTGACCTTGATCGGAACAGCGCTTTTTACATCCAGCACCGGTCGCTGATGGCTGAGTCCGATGCAGACAATAAGCTGTTCTTTGTCTTCAAATCGCGTGGTGCGTTGGCGGATTGCCTGCGCAGCGCGCCTCGGATTGCTCCGGCGCGGGATCAATTTTAGTCAATCCTGGCGATTTACATGCGCAAAAGGCGCTGCCACCAATTTGGCAGCTTTTCTTGATCTTCGGTTTCCAAGCCCAGCATTGCCTGTTCGGCCAAGGGCCGGCCATCGATCACGGCCATCGGATTGGCAGTGCAGAGCAGATCGGCGTACGCCGCACCGTAACGCCGGGCGACGAGGTCGTGTGCTTTGCGCATTTCCGGCCGGCGTGAGGTGGTGTTGTGCGCATCGGTGGCGAGGAAATGGACCCACCGGTTGGTGAGCAGGCGTTTGGCAAATTTTTCCGCGGTACGGCCCATACCCCCGAGAACGGAGCTGGCCGTCACCTGGCAGAGCAGGCCGTCGCGCAGCCAGGGCAGCAGGCGATCCGGATCGCGCTGCAGGGTTGGATTGCGTTCCGGATGCGTGAGGATGGGGGTAAGGCCGGCTAGACGCAGTTCGTAGAAAGTTTCCTGCATTCCGGGCGAGATGCTGAAATCAGGCAGTTCGACGAGCAGGTACTCTCCGCCATTGAGGCTGTAGCGGGAAGGACGCCGCAGGGCATCCTGCACATTGTCGTAGCTAATGTGGAAGTCGCACCCCAAAGCCAGGGTGATTTGGATGTTGGCTACGCGAAGGGCCGCACGCAGCGCTGTCAGCAACGATTGATTGCGTTCCGGATCGAAGGTGAAGTGGCTGCTGGCATGGGGCGTACACACAATGTGGGTGATCCCTTCCGCTGCCGCGATGCGCGCCATCTCGACTGAGGTTTCGAGATCGGGTGAGCCGTCATCCAGACCCGGCAGAAGGTGGTGGTGCAGATCAACCATCAGTCTAAAGGGTAGCACTGCGGCTGATCCCTCGCAGGAATCGGCCGTCGAGGTCACCCTTGCACTCCAATCATTTGCAAGCAGGCGTGCAACGGATGGCACCCCTGTGTCGTACCATAGAGCAGTGCACCGAAGCGATGGATTGGACCATCGTATGTGGTGTTTGATGAAGGGATTAGGAACTGTAGCCATGGCAGAGACGACCACAAATAGCACCAGGCCTCGTGTTCTTGTCGCAGACGACGAGCAGGTGATCGCCAACACCCTGGCCATCATTTTGAACCAGGCAGGTTTTGAGGCGCGCGCCGTGTACAGCGGAGAAAAGGCGATTGACGCTTTGGAGAGCTTTCATCCAGATATGTTGATTTCGGATGTGATCATGACGGGCATGACCGGGATCGAAGCGGCGATCCAGACCCGCTCCAAGCTGCCCAACTGCAAGATTCTACTGTTTTCCGGTCAAGCTGCCACGGCCGATCTGCTGGAACGGGCGCGGGCGCAGGGGCATGAGTTTGAGATTCTCGCCAAGCCGGTACATCCCACCGATTTGCTCGCCAAGCTGCGCGCATAACGCACGAAGCGCGGCTGGCGCCGGAGGAGCGGTCATAACGGTTTGCCGGCCTGCAGCCGCAGGATTTCCTGCCTTTTGGCCTCGATCAGGTATTCGTAAAAGGATTGCAGGGTGGCGTAGGTAATCCCGGCACGCCCGTCGAGCACCGCGCCCCGCACAAACATCATGTACAGCCATTTGATGAGCGGTCGGCCTGGTAGCTCGTAAAAAAGGGCTTTCTGGGCAATGCGGCGTTCGTGGAAATCCGGCGCGAGCAGGGCCGCACGCCAGGAGGCTGCCCGGACCGCATCGCCGCTTGCGAGCAACTCGGCCTCTTTGGTGGAGTAGGCGTTATGCTTGGCGATCCAATGACTGATGCCCTTCGAGAAGGCCAGGTGATCGAGTGGGGCAGCAAGCTCGGCGATGGCCCCTTTTACCTCCAGAATTTCATTGATGTCGCGGGTGTAATGCACCCGTTGTGGGCGCAGCAGGCGTACGTAATACGGTGTCAGTTGTGCGTGTTTGAGCCACGTGCCCCAAAGGTAATCGCGCCGGCGCATGCGGAAGCCGGCGACGGTCTCCGGTGCGGAACGCACGGCGGCTTGCATTTCTGCGGAAAGCGCCGGAGTGGGGCGCTCGTCCGCGTCCAGCACAAACACCCATGGGTGCCGGAAGGGTAGCTGCAAGGCGGCGTTACGCTGCTGGGCATAGCCGTCAAACGCCCGGCTGGTGACCTGGGCGCCGCGGGCGTGGGCGATGGTGCAGGTATTGTCCGTGCTTTCGGAGTCGAAAATGTGAACGTCGTCGCTCCATGCGACCGATGTGAGGCAGCCGGGCAGGTCCTGTTCTTCATTTTTCGTAAGAATCAGGACAGAAATCATGCCTTGGCGTTCTCGGGGGAAGGAATAGAGGGCGACGCGACCGGCGTCCTCAATCGCACCGGGGCAGCCGGGTTGCCGCCGTAGACCGTCCAGGGTTCAAGGTCGCGGGTGGCCACCGCGCCCATGCCTAGAACGGCCCCTTCGCCGACGTGAACGCCGGGCGCGACCATGGCGCGGGCACAGATCCAGGCATACCGGTCGATTCCCATGCGAAATGCGAGTAACGGGAAGGCCGGATCGTTGTAGTCATGGGTGGCACCGCAGAGGAAGGCACCCTGCGAAAGAATGACGTGTGAGGCGAGCTCGATCGGCGACGGGTTGTAGATCTCGACTCCATCGGCTGCGGCCACGTGATCGGCACAAAGGAGGTTCCACGGCGCCCACACCTTTGAAGCGGGGTAGAAGTGGCAATCCGGACCTAGCTGTGCGCCGAAAAGACGTAACAGAAAGGCGCGCCAGCTGTGCATGGGCCGGGGTGACGGACGGTACAGGAGCAGCCAACAGAGATTCCACACGGCCCGACGGGCACGGTTGGCGACGGAGAATGCGGGGCGGGTGTATGGGTCTGGGTTGTACTTTAGACCGTGTTCCAGGTCGATGTAGTCGGAGGCACGGTACTCCGGGGCGCGTTTGCCG
>CAXTNA010000176.1:0-5258 GCA_964245535.1 uncultured Acidobacteriaceae bacterium
CCACCCCAACGAGCAAAGAACGCTCGCTGGGGACCCCGGCTTCGCTCAGGATGACAGTAGGAGACTGTATTTTTTCAGACTTTGGCTTTGTGGCGCCATGAAGGAAGGCACCCCGCCCTTTGTCGATAAAACTGACAAAGAACGGGGCACCCGGTTGTACCTATTCAAGATGTCGAGCGAGCTATTTTCCGGCGAAGCAGGTTTTGCCGCCTACGCCTTTCGCGCCGGCTGCTTTGGCGGCGGGCTCGGTCATGTAGCGGCCGTGGGCGGTTTTGCCGTAGAAGCGGTCGCCGGGACAGTGGTACACGCTGGAGTTGGTGTTGATCCAGACCTTGTCGGGACCGCCGCCGGGGGCTTCCTGCGCGGCCGGTTTGGGGGCTTGTTTGCGTGCCGGTTGGGCGGTGTGCGGCGTGGCTTCGGGGGCGGAGCCGGGTTCCTGAGCGTGTGCGGCTGTGGAAACAGCAAACAGGACCGCGGCGGCGGCGAGGGCGAAACGAGTCATCTGGGGTGACCTCCGGAGTGATGGCCTGGTCGTCGCAAGAGGGCGCAGGCATGCGAGTGTGATGGTAGCAAGAAGGCTCTCAAGAAGGGGATAGCACTTCTGAGGCCTCCGTCGCTGCGGGTGCGGAACGTGCGGTGAGTACGGCGGCCGCAAGCAGGATCATCGCGCCGCCGAGATAGGCCAGACCGCCCAAACGCTCGCCCAGCACGGCCACGCCAAGGATGGAGCCCACGAGCGGTTCGATGTTGAGCAGAACGCCGGCTTGCGAGGCGGGCACGCGGGTCATGCCCCAGTTCCACAGCAGAGTCGTGGCCGCGGTGCACAGAAAGCCGCTGCCGGCGAGCGCTGCCCAGGCTTTCAACGATATCCCATGCATCGGCGGCAAGCCATAGAGCAGAGGGACGCAGGCGGCCAGCATGAGAAAGCCGAGCAGAAGGCCGTAGGCGGAGACGACGATCGGGCTGTGGTGGGCAATGAGGCGTTGGTTGACAAGAATCCAGAACAGCGCGATGACCATGGAGACGACGACCATGAGATCGCCGGTAAGCGAGGGGCCGCTGCTGGAGGCGCTATGATGACCGCCAAGGGCGATCAGCGCGGCCCCGGTGGTCGAAACGGCCAGCGCCGCCCAGCCGAGCGCATGGAGGCGCTCCTTTGCAAAAATCGTCGCGCCGACAGCAAGAATGACCGGCATCGTGCCGACCATCAGCGAGGCGTGCGAGACCGTGGTGAGGGAAAGCCCGCGGAACTGGAGCAAGAACTGGACGGGCACGCCCAGAAACGCGCCTACCGCCAGCCAGCTCCATTCGCGCCGGCTGAAGTGCGGGCGATGTGTGAACAGCAGCGGCGCCAAACCGAGCAACGCAAAGGCGAAGCGGTAAAAGACCATTGCGCCGACGTTCATTTCGGCGAGCGCGATCTTGCCGAAGAAGAAGCCGCAGCCCCAGAAGAAGCTGGCCAGCGCGCAGGCGGCAAAGCCCAACGCGCGGCGGCCTGTTTCACGGCTGCCTGGCATGCGGCCGCCTGCTGTGCGTTCTGCTGTGCTTCGCGTTGGCCTGCTCACCAGATGCGGCAGCTCTGGACCGGCACCATTGGTGCGCCGGCTTTGCAACCGAAGGCCTCCGCAAAGCCGGGCTGGTTGACGACCGGGCCGTTGGCGCGGAAGTGGTTGGGCGAGTGCGGATCGGTGAGCACTTCTTTGCGCACATTTTCCGGGCGCTCGTTCTCACACCAGTTCTGGCCCCAGGCGATGTAGAAGCGCTGCAGGCCGGTGTAGCCGTCGATCTTCGCGTTCGGGTCGATGCCGTCCTTCTTGGCGCGGTCGAGATAGGCCATGTAGGCCAGCAGCAGCCCGCCGTTATCGGCCGTGTTTTCGCCGAGGGTGAGCTTGCCGTTCACGTGCACGTCATCGACTGCGACGAAGTTGCTGTATTCCTTATCGAGGCAGGAGGTGCGCGTTTCGAAGTTCTTCTTGTCGGCGGGGGTCCACCAGTCTTCCAGATTGCCTTGGCCGTTGAATTTCGCGCCCTCATCGTCGAAGCCGTGGGTGAGTTCGTGGCCGATGACGCCGCCGATGTGGCCGTAGTTGACGGCGATGTCGGCGTGCGGATCGTAAAAGGCGGGCTGCAGGATGCCCGCGGGAAAATTGATGTTGTTCATGCTCGGGTCGTAGTAGGCGTTGATGGTCGGCGGGGTCATGGTCCACTCGAGCCGATCGACGGGCTGGCCGATTTTGGCGAGCTGACGATCGTTTTCAAAGGCCGTGGCGCGCTGCTGGTTGCCGAAGGCGTCGCTGGGCGAAATCGTCAGCTTTGTGTAGTCGCGCCAGCGCTCGGGATAGCCGATTTTGTCGGTGATGAGGTGCAACTTTTCCTTGGCGCGCACGCGGGTGGGCGGGCTCATCCACTGCAGGCTGTCGAGGTCGCGGTCCATGGCGGCTTCGATGTCGTGCACCATTTCGAGCGTCTTGGCTTTACTGTCGCCGGCGAAGTATTGTTGCACGTAGACCTGCCCGAGCGCCTCGCCGAGCGCGCCGTCCACGGTCTGCGAGCAGCGCTTCCAGCGGGGGCGCTGCTGCGGCTGGCCGCTCAGTTCCGTGCCGTAAAAGTGGAAGTTTTCCGCGTCGAAGCTGTGCGGTAGAACGCCGGCGTAGGTGGTCAGCAGATGGTAACGAAGATAGGCTCGCAGGGTGTCCATCTTGGCCGTGTAAATGGCAGCGACGGCCACCGGAAAAAACTTCGGCGTGGCGTTGTTGAGCGAGGTGATCTCGGGGGAATGGATGGCTTCGAGAAACGGCGCGAAGGGGATGCCGTGCAGGCTCGACTCGAAGGAGGCGAGCGTTTCCGGATGGTAGATCGCGGCCGGGTCGCGCATTTCGGTGACGGTTAAGGAGGCTTCGGCGAGCTTGGTTTCAAAGGCGAGGATGTCACGGGCGTCTGTGGCGGCGCGATCGGGAGATTCGCCGGCGAGCACGAGCATTTTGCCGACATGCCCCACATACTGCTCACGCAGCAGCTTATCTTTTTCGCCGGTGCGGGTGTAGTAGTCGCGCTCCGGCAGGCCGAGGCCGCCCTGCTGGATAACGGCGATCTGCTTGGTGGAATTTTTGAAGTCCTGCATCTCGCCGTAGCCGAAGAAAACGTCGACGCCGTACCGCTGCAGCTCGCCGGCGAAGTAGGGCAGGCCGGGTTTGGTGACGTGGTCGATCTGCTCCAGCAAGGGCTGCACCGGGGCGAGGCCTTTGTCGTCGATGAGCGTGGTATTCAAGCAGGCCGCGTAATCGTCGCCGATTTTTTGCTCGTTGGGCGTGCGGCCCGGCGTGGGGCCGGCGTATTTGGTGAGGATGCCCTGCAGGCGCTCGGTATTGACGTTGAAGAGCGTATAGAACTGATCGACCCCGGTCTGGTCGGCCGGGATGGGGTGACTCGCGGCGAAGTTGCCACAGGCGAATTTGTAAAAATCATTGCAGGGGTTGGACTTGGGATCGAGCGAGGCGCTGTCAAAGGCGGGCGCGGGCTGGGCGTGGATGCCCGCCGGTGGCGCTGAAGAGGCCGATTGTGCTGTCGATTGTGCGGCGGCCTGCGGAAGAAACGGCAAAGCGGCAGCAAAGGTTGCGGCTACCAGAACGGAACGTACGCCGTTCCGGCAAATGCGTGCATTCATTGAGTGCTTCTCCTGATCCTGCATGTATGGCGAGTACCATAGAGGTCCGCGCACAAAGACTTCATCGGGCTGCAATGATGTCATGGTGAGGGCTTCCGTGCGCCTCGGCATCGCCATGCCACTCGTTTAAACTAGAGCCTACAGGGACTGGGGCGAACACGGACTGAATCTCCATGCGCTTTTCGAAATTGAGTCGATCGGTGACTTCCAAAGCCGGCTTGCCGGCGGCCGTCGCCTGGAAACTTGCTACTTGGACACTTGTTACCCGGACACTTGTTACCTGGACACTCGTTACCTGGATATTCGTCACCGGGGCGGCGAGCTTCGGCGAAAAACCGCCCGTGCCCAGCGCGCGCGTGCCGTTGCGGGTGCTCGGCTTTCCTGGGTACACGGTCGCGCTCATGCACGCGGGGGCGTCCATGGCGACCGTACATCTGCTGGATGACAAGCACATCCTGTTCACCTACAGTTTGCGAAAACTGGTGCCGCGGCTGGTCGGCGATGACGAAAACGATACGGACCGCCTCGTCGCCGCGGAGATCGTCGAGCTGCCCAGCGGCAAGGTGCTGGAGCGCACCGAATGGCACCTGCACGATCACGGCCGCTACCTTTGGAGCGCCGGCCAGGGCGTGTTTCTGCTGCGGCAGGGGGAGGAGCTTTCGACCTTCAACCCGATGCATGGGTTACGCACGCACACGGCCTTCGACCGCATCGCCCTGCCGCACCGGCCGGGCAAGCCGGAGCTGGTGGCCGCTTCGCCCGACGGCCAGGTGCTGACGGTGGAGATGCAGCAGGATCGCAACGAAGGCGAGCACGATGCGCCGCTCGGTGCGGCACCCAAGCCCAAACACACAACCATTGAGTTTTATCGATTGCTGCCGGCCAAAAACGCCGAAGACGCGCCGGCATTTCAGCCCGCCGGCCTCGTTGGCGCGCCGGGGTACCTGCGGCTTGCCGTGGATGGCGACGGCTATCTTTGGGCCGACGACGTGAAGCGCAACCAATGGTCGATCAGCTTCAACGAGTACGAGGGCAAGCCGCAGGATTTGGCCTCGGTGTACAGTTCCTGCGCGCCGCGCTTGAATCTGCTCAGCCGCAGCGAGTTCATGGCGATCAGCTGTAAAGCCTCGGACAGCACGCCGCAGATTGCCGTGTATGGCTTTGACGGCCATGAGAATTGGGAGGAAGCCTTCGGGGAAACGCTACAGCCGCCTACCCTGGTGTCCGCGCCCGGGGCGGGTCGTTTTGCGCTGAGCCGGCTGGTCGCCTCAAGCGGCGGCAGTCCGATCAATGGACTTTCGGTGGGCGACCCGCTCACGCAGGAAATCCGCGTTTACCAGAACGTCAGCGGCGATCTTTTGTTGCATGTGCTCTGCAACCCGGCGGTGCGCACGGCGGAAAACTTCGATCTTTCTCCGGATGGCCGCACCTTGGCCGTACTGGGCAAGGAGGCGATCGAGCTTTACAGTTTGCCTGCGCTGACCGCCCGCGATCGCAAGGACCTCGCCGAGGTGCAGACCATGGCGCCCCCGGCATCGCAGGGGCCGGTGGTATTGCGGCGCATCACGCGGCCCGTGGTGGCCGAGCAATCGGT
>CAXTNA010000177.1:0-5206 GCA_964245535.1 uncultured Acidobacteriaceae bacterium
TCGAGGACGGTCTTCCAGTGGGGCTCGGCGGTCAGGTAGTCGGCAACGGATGTCTTGCGCCACAGGCCGCGTGGGTTTTTGGCATCCCGCCAGGTGTTGTAGACCTCATCACCCCGGAGGTCGGGGCCGGCGAGGCGATGCGGATCTTGTGCGACGGCGAGCGCAGCGTCGAAGTTGGGGCCGTACTGGGGCGCCGCCTTAAGCACGGCGTCCGTGCGTGCGTTTTCGGCCTTTACCCAAGCCATGGAACGTGGGCCGGAAACGTCTTCCAGCCAAGCGTATTTATCTGCCGATTGAGCCACAGGGGTCGTCGCGGAGGGACCACCGGTTTGCGCAACGGCGTACCCGCCTGCAAGCAAAACTGCTGTGAGCAAAAGCGATGTTCCAGACCTGAAAGCACGCATGGCACGGCTCCGCTGCAAAGTGAGGTAAGCCTCACTATAGCAAGACTCTCCGTAGCAGGATTGCCGTGTGATGCTCCTTTGTTGTTGGCGCTATTGACCTGCGGTGACAGGCAAGGGCTTGCCGACTTTGCGTACCGCCGCATCCACCACAGCGAAGAGCAGCTGCCCGGTATCGCTTTTTGCGGCGAGCTTGATCTGCTGGCCCACGCGCCGGCCCGCGTCGGCGGACTCCGGCAGCTCAAGATTACGATTTTTTGCAGAAATCTCCGCGAGTTGCGTCACCATCTCGAAGAAGGTCGCCTCGTTCTTGTTGCTGAGCAGCCATGCCTGGTGGACGGTGGAGGTGAGGAGTTGATCCTGCGTCCACGTGGGGGCTGCTGCAGTTTCGCCCCTGGCTGAGGAGGGGGCAATGTTTGAGGTACTTTGCTGCGCGTGGAGCGATGCATCGAGGTGTGCATGGATCTGTGTATGGAGCTGTGTATCGGACTGTGCATGGATCAGCGGCGTGGCGGCAAGTAAAAGGGTGGCAGCGAGGGCAGTCGAGGTGAGGATTGTGCGCATGGTCAGCTCCGAAAAATGCAAAAGGTCAGTAAGGATGATGCCCTGAAAGGGCGGATCTTCCATCTATGGACGACAGCCTGGATGACGACAGCCGTGGACTGCGCCGCAGGATGTGAGGGGCTACATTCTAGCGAGGACCGTAGCCCTGTTCGTAATCGTGCCGACGAACGGTTTTCTGATGCTCATGCCCGGCAACAGCGCCGATCCCGGCGCCGGCGGCACCACCAATTAAGGAACCCTTCAGGCCGCCACCAAAGATGGCGCCGAGAGCCGCACCCCCGCCCCCACCAATTAGCGCGCCACGGCCTGTGCCGATGCCGTGACCCTGGTATTGGCCGTCATTACCGCGATTACCGTCGCCGCGATTGTTATTGCCACGGTTGTAGTTACCGCGGTTGTCATTGCCATGGTCGTAATTGCCTCGGCTATTGCCGTAGTTTTCGCCTTGATCGTAGCTGCCGCCACGACCGCCCTGAGAAACACCCTGGGAAAAATTTCCATGAGCATGCTGATCGTACTGCGCGTATGCCAATGGGCTGAGCGTTAATGGAAGAGCGATCAAAGAGGCGGCAATCCAGTATTTTCCTGGCATCTGCATGTTGTTCCTTTCGCGGGACCAATCGAGCGAACGCAAGGTGCGATCGAAAGTCTAGTCTCGGGGCACATGCTGCCATGTACCAACACTTCTGTCAGATGCAGCCTGTTCGTCGGAAGACGTTCACGATGCTGGTTACGCCCGTTCGTGCTTTGGTAATGCGGACGGATACAAAAGAATCAGCGTCCAAGGGCAAGGAGATCAAACCATGAAGTATGTTCCGCTCGGGACGACCGGCATTCGCGTTTCGCCCATTTGCCTGGGCATGATGACCTACGGCACAAAGAAATGGCGGGAATGGGTGCTCGAAGAGGACGAGGCCCGCCCCTTCGTGCAGCGCTCGGTGGAGGCGGGCATCAACTTTTTCGACACCGCGGATATGTATTCGCTGGGTGAGAGTGAGGTGGTGACGGGGAAACTTTTGCGCGAGTTCTTGCCGCGTCGCGAGGACCTGGTGCTTGCGACCAAAGTCTTCAATCCGATGAGCGAGGCACCCAACGATCGCGGGCTTTCGCGAAAACACATCATGGCGTCGATTGACAACAGCCTGAAGCGGCTCGGCGTGGAGTACGTCGACCTTTATCAGATTCACCGCTTCGACAAAAACACGCGTATCGACGAAGTTTGTGAGGCGTTGGACGCTGTAGTCAGGGCCGGTAAGGTGCTGTATCTCGGGGCGTCCAGCATGTATGCATGGCAATTTTTGAAGATGCTGCACTTTCAAAAAACGAATGGGCTGGCTCGTTTTGAAACAATGCAGAACCACTACAACCTGGTGTATCGCGAAGAAGAACGCGAGATGATCCCGCTTTGCGTGGAGGAGGGTGTGGGCTGCATTCCGTGGAGCCCGTTGGCGCGGGGGTTTCTTACAGGAACGCGCAAACGCGGCGACGGACGTGATTTTACGAAGGGCGAAACGACGCGCGCCCGGACCGACGATTTCGGTCATGGACTTTACTACCGCGATACGGATTGGGACGTTGTCGATCGGGTGTGCGAGATTGCCGCCGCACGCGGTGTGAAACCTGCACAGGTGGCGCTGGCGTGGGTAATGGCCAAGCCCGGCGTTAGTTCCCCCATCATCGGGGCAAGCAAGATGTATCAGCTCGAAGAAGCGCTGGGCGCCTTGGATCTGAAACTTGGCGAGGAGGAGATGCGCCGGCTGGAGGAGCCCTATGAGGCGCATCCGGTGCTTGGACACAGCTATTCGTCCCACCTTTGACGATGGATTCCCACCTTTATGGGAGTGCTCCAGGAAAGCGTGCGGGATAGGCTGAGGGCAACCTTAGAGCTCGATGGAGATTCGTCGGCAAAATCCGGCAGATCGGGCTCAAGTTTTTTCCATCCTTGCCGATACAGCTTGTATGCGGCGCTTCTTTTTCTCAAGATCAACGCAGGACGATCGCTTGCCGCCGAGACCCATTGCAAGCACAATTCGTGGTTGGTTCGCGCTGTTCACCCGGAGTGCATCCCTCTGCACCTCCGGGTGGGCGGCTCTCTCCGCGACAGCGACGTGGTGCATTTTTCTTTTCTGCTTTTCTGGTACGGGAATGTCCGCCCAAGCTACGGCAGCCCCGTCGTCGTTAGGAAACGCTGCTGCGGCCCACGCGCGTGCGAAACGATTCTTAGCCGGTCGTATCGCCATGGAAAACCCAGGCGGACATGAACAGAAGACCATAGCCAGTTCACCCCAACAGGCTTCTCGACAAGGGCTATGGAACAAACAGGCGGTAGCTTCGGCAGCGTCCAGCGCGAACCTCAGTGTTCCCTGGCAGCCGTTGGGGCCTGTCGCGGTGACCACGCCCACCTTCGGCTCCGTTACTGGACGGATTACTTCCATTGCACTCGATTCGAATGATCCGACCGGCAATACCGTTTACCTCGGGACGACGGGTGGCGGCGTTTGGAAGAGCACAAATGCCGCGGGACCGCTTGCGAGCGCCAGATTTGCGCCGCTTACCGATACACTTCCAGCTTTTTCGGCCAATGAGGGCGCCACCACTGTGCCTTCACTCTCCATTGGTGCCGTCACGGTGCAGCCGGCGCCCACGGGAGTCGTGCTGGCGGGCACAGGCGATCCAAACGATGCGACGGACTCCTACTACGGCGAGGGCATTCTGCGCTCCGTGGATGGCGGGCAGACCTGGACGCTGGCCATCGGTTCTCGGGATGGCGCCAATGGCGAGCACTCCTTCGCCGGGCTGGCGACCGCAGGATTCGCCTGGAGCACGGCAACGCCCACACTGGTGGTGGCGGCTATGTCGAGTTCGCTCGAGGGTTACATCGTTGATGCAACGGGCACTGCCGGTTCCGCTCCGGGTTTGTACTACTCAACCGATGCCGGCGTGACCTGGCACATGGCCACGGTCTACGATGGAAGTCAACTCGTACAAACAGCGGAACCGCCCGGCTTTCCGCAGGCCGGCAATGCCGCGACTGCGGTTGTTTGGGATGCGCCGCGTGGTCTTTTTGTGGCAGCCTTAGCCGGTCATGGCTATTATGGTTCTCCCGATGGGCAAACCTGGCGCCGGCTCGCTAATCAGCCCGGTACCGGTTTGACGACGGCTCATTGCCCAGTTGGGGTCAACGGCCGCGGCAGCCCCGATTGTCCGATCCTGCGCGGTGCGCTTGCCGTGCAACCGATCACGGGAGATCTGTATGCGCTCACTGTCGATGCGAGCGAGCAGGACGACGGGCTTTGGCAGGACCTTTGTACCATCGGCGCGAATGGCCGCTGTACGAATGCTGCACCGGCCTTCGCAGGCCGGCTGGATGGCGGTGCGCTGGAGGTTGGGCAGGGTGTTGCCGGCACTTCCACTGCCATCGTGCAGGGTAGTTATGACCTCACACTGGCGGCCGCCCCGGGTGCGAATGGCGATACGATCCTCTTTGCCGGCACGATTGATTTGTACCGCTGCGACCTCGTCGCAGGCACCGCAGCATGCACTTTGCGCAACACAACCAATGCAGGGAACGGCTGCAACGCACCGGCGATGGTGGCACCGGCGCAGCACGCCTTGGCGGCCGTTGTGCAGAACACGGGACAGCCGCTTTTGTATTTGGGCAACGATGGCGGGCTTTGGCGCTCGCTGGATGGAGTGGCGGAGACGGGCTCTGTTTGTTCAGCGTCGGACGCCGGCCACTTCGACAATCTAAACGGAGCGGTGGCCAAGGGCGGTTCCTTAGCCGAGGTGGTGGGTTTCGCCCAGCATCCGACACTTACGGACACGCTGCTGGCAGGCTTGGGCGCCCTTGGCTCGGCTGGGACCACCACGGCCGGTGCTCTGCTCCCATGGCCACAACTCTCGGCAGGCGAAGGGGGATACCCTCAGCTTGATCCGTCAGCCCCCACGAACTGGTATGTCTCTATCGGAGCAGGGGTTAACCTGAAGCTCTGCCCGGTGGGGGATGCCTGCACCGCAACGGATTTTCTCTTCCCGGCAACAGTGGGCGAGCCGCAGGTCGGCAACGATGCCGCGTTGCTCGATCCGGCTACCCTGCTCGCTCCGCAGAATACGACGGAGTTGCTGCTTGCGACCTGCCGCGTCTGGCGTGGTCCGGCACAGTCCGGTGCGGGCTGGGGTGCCGCGAATGCTCTTAGTCCCGCGATGGATGGCAGTGCGGTGCCTTGCAACCTCAATAGCGC
>CAXTNA010000178.1:0-222 GCA_964245535.1 uncultured Acidobacteriaceae bacterium
GGGTGGTAAAGTCGGGGTCGCCGAGGTAGTCGGCACGGTCCATGTAGGCACGCCGGAAGGCCTCGGTGATGAGGTGGATCTGCGCGGGCGAGCGGTCGGGACCGAGCGCGTGGAGATCGTAGCCGGAAAGAATGTTGAGCGCCTCAATGAGGGCGATGCCGCCGGAGCTGGGTGGCGGCGAGGTGATGACGTCAAGCCCGCGATACCGGCTGACGAGGGGCT
>CAXTNA010000178.1:232-615 GCA_964245535.1 uncultured Acidobacteriaceae bacterium
GTCCTTTACCGCATAAGCGGCGAGGTCGGCAGCGGTGATGAGACCGCCGTTCGCGGCTTCGAAGGCGGCGATCTGCTGCGCCATAACGCCGTGGTAGAAGTCGTCGGGATTTTGGGCGATGTGGTCGAGGGTGCGGGCGAGTTCCGGCTGCTGGAAGCGCTCGCCGGCGGTGTAGAACTGCCCGTTGCGCTGAAAGATGCGGTGCGAGGCGGGAAACTGGGCGAGCAGTGGGGTCTGCAGCGTGTGCGCTTCTTCGGGCAGCAGCACAAAGCCGTCGCGGGCGAGCTGGATGGCCGGCTGCAGGACGCGCGGGAGGGTAAGGCGTCCGAAGTGCTGCTCCGCGTAGACCAGGCCCGCCACGGTGCCGGGCACGCCGGAGGCCT
>CAXTNA010000178.1:640-5193 GCA_964245535.1 uncultured Acidobacteriaceae bacterium
CGACGGTGCTGAGCTTGGGGATGACGTTGCCATGCGCGTCGAGGTACATGTCGCGGGTGGCCGCGGCGGGGGCCTTTTCGCGGAAGTCGAGGAAGTGGGGCTGGTTGGGGAGAGTTTTGGCGGCTTCGCGGGTCTCTGCGGTGTCGCGGGTCATGCCCTGCGGGGTGCCGGGTCGGATGAGCATAAAGCCGCCGCCGCCGATGTTGCCGGCCGCAGGCAGCGTGACGGCGAGCGCGAAGCCTACGGCGACGGCGGCGTCGACGGCATTGCCGCCGGCACGCAGGATGCTGAGGCCGGCGTCGGTGGCGTCATGCTGGATGGTGACGACCATGTCGTGCTCGGCGCGGATGGGGACGGCTGCGGGTAGCGCGCCGGGTGCCTGGGCGAGGAGCGGCTGAGCCACGAAACTAGATGCGAAGACGAAAGCCCAGATTGGTCGATGACGAAGAGCGCGTCGCATGCTTGCTCCGGGTGTAAGGGTATGGGCCATCATAGCTGCCTTGATTGCTCCACGTGGAACAATGGAAGTAAATAGGGGGTGAAGTGCTGGTTTAAGTGTTGCTGGAAACGGAACCAGTGTTTGCCAAATGGAGGGCTTTTGCGGCGCGCAAAAATAAACGCGCGCACAGCTGTCGAGCCCAGTGCGGCATTCCTTTTAGGTGAAAAGAACTCGATAGAGTGTCTTTTTGTTTGTACAATTAAGTACATGGAGGTAGTTTTCGACTCCGCGAAAGATGCCAAGAACCGGGAAAAGCATGGCATCTCTCTAGCGCGGGCCGAAGATTTCGACTTCCTGGCTGCGAATGTTTTTGTCGATGACAGCATCGACTACGGCGAGGTTCGTTACGGCGCTCTGGGCTTCCTGGACGCGAAGCTTTATGTTCTGGTTTTCACGCAAGCCACCGAAAATGCGATACGCGCCATAAGCCTGCGAAAGGCGAAGAAAGCAGAGAGGAAACGATATGCCGAAGACTGAAAACCCTGACGAGCTGGAATGGACCGAAGAAGTAGCCCGCAAATCCGTACGCTTCCGCGACCTGCCCGCCAGCCTGCAACGGACACTTTCCCCCAAGCACGGGAAACGGGGACCCCAAAAATCCCTCACCAAAACTCCTACAACCATTCGCCTTTCCCCTGATGTGCTTGCGGCGCTACGCGCCAGCGGGCCGGGTTGGCAGACGCGGGCGGACGAGGCGTTACGCCGATGGATCATCACCCACACCGAAACGCTGCATCGTTAATCTCGACCCGGCCGAAGCCGCTATTCTGCAAAACTTAGCGCTGACCGCAAACGTGTCGGGAATTTGAATAAAAACACCCTCATCCTTCGTAAGGAGCAGCGAATAACAGGTACCCGTTATAGGCCTGATGGGAAAAAGCTACGCAGGGCTTCGTTGCAGATTTCTGTGGCGTCCTGTTGCACCCAATGGGAGACACCGGGGAGGAAGCGGAGGTCGAGGTGGCGGACGAAGGCTTCGGTGCCGTCCGTAGTGTATTTCGCAAGGGCGGTGTCCTGCTCGCCCCACAGTATGAGGGTAGGGGTTTCAATGATGGGGAAGCCTTGGCGGAGTTGGCGGCGCAGGCCGCCGCCGCGCAGGAAGGCGCGATACCAGTCAATCATGGCTTTGAGAGCGCCGGGCTGGGCGGCGTTGGCGCGGGTGGCTTCGAGGAGCTCGCGGGGGAAGTGGGCGGGATCGGTGGAGGAGCGCAAAATGAGATCGACGACCGGCTTGGCACCGCGGCGCGACAGCAGCCACTCCGGCAGGCGCGGGATTTGAAAGAAGCCGGTGTACCAGGAGCGCAGCATTTGGCCGGGCTGACGGAGTGCGCGAGCGAAGCAGGCCGGGTGCGGGACATTGATGATGACCAGCTTTTCGAGGGGACGAAGTCGCCGCGCGGCGAAGCACCAGGCGACGATGGCGCCCCAGTCATGGCCGAGCAGGACGACGCGGTGGGCGCCGGAAGCGTCGATCAGCGCAGCCACATCCTCCATGAGGTGCTCGAGGGCGTAGTCCTCCCGGTGCGGCGGACGGGTGGTGAGGCCGTAACCGCGCTGGTTAGGCGCCCAGACGCGGTAGCCGAGCGCAGCCAGCACCGGCATCTGCGCGGCCCAGCTGAGGGCGACCTCGGGAAAGCCGTGTAAGCAGAGGGCGAGCGGGGCGTCGGGCCCCGTAAGCCCGCAGGTGAGGACCTCGAAGGTGAGGCCGTTGGCGGCGATGAACTCAGTTTGAAGCGCGAAAGCCATACCAGTTAGGAGCGCATTGTGGATGCAGGGGGTGCTTGGCTACAGAAAGGCGGAAGTGGCCGAAGTGAACCTGGAAAGTAAACAAGAGGTTCAAGAGCTACTTGAGGTGCCGGCATGGTGCCCGCTCAGAATCGACGAGCAGATTCTTTGTGAGTGTAAGAAGGCGGCAGGAGGGCGATACACACCTTTGCCCGGCAACCGGAACACCCAGATGAATAGATTTTATGAGCGAGCAACGCTCACATCTATGCAACCTCGCGCGGGGTATCGCATCTACTTTTGTGTGGACGATGTAAGCCACACACATTGCAACCAAGTAGCACGGAGGATAGGACCATGGCAACGATGACGCGCTTTGTTCCGTTTCGCAGCAGCTTCAATGATTTAACCGTTTTGCAAAATCGCTTGAACTCGATCTTTACCGACTTTGCGCGGCCCGAGGGCGAGCAGCACGATCAGTTGGCTGCCGGGAACTTTGTACCGGCTGTGGATGTGTTTGAGGATGCGCAGAAACTTGTGCTGAAGTTCGAGGTTCCGGGCATCAAGCCGGAAGAGTTGGACATTCGCGTGGAAGGGCGGACATTGACCGTTCGGGGCGAGCGCAAGTTCGATAGCGAGCAGAAGGAAGAGAACTTCCGCCGCATTGAGCGGCGCTTCGGCAGCTTTGTTCGCAGCTTTACCCTGCCGGCGACAGTGGACACGGAAAGCGTGCAGGCGGAAACCGAGCACGGCGTGCTGCAACTGACGCTGGGCAAGAAGGCGGAAGCGAAGCCGAAGCAGATCCAGGTGACGGCCAAAACCGCCGGACAGCCGGAGCCCAAGCAGGTTGAGGGGACGGCGGCGCAGGCGTAAGTTGCTGTTCCGTGCGGTAGCCGAGGAAAGACACCCTTTGCGATGGAGCCGCAAGGAATGGAACACAAGGTTTCAGGAACAAATTAATAGGGGCGAGTCCGGTGAGGGCTTGCCCTTATTTGTTTCGGCCCTACATTTTTCTATGAAGCTTGGCTCCTCATCAGGAGAGTCGTTCCGTAAGCAAACAAGTGGGCACCGCTGCCACTTGTTGGGTACAGACTCTTTCCTGTAGGGATGAGAGGATCGACTAGCCACTCCAGAGCGGCAGCGTTAGGGCATTTAGCACGGGGTACAGGATCTTGCCGTAGACGCGGTGAGAAATGCCCCAGGCGACAACCCTGGGGCATTCATTCTTGTCTGGAGAGGTGGTGATGCAATGCGGCCGTTGAAGCTGCGCTGCACGTGTTCGGTAGAGGTACCAGGGAAATTGGTCCTGCTACTTTTGCCGGTTATTGCAGCGGTGGTATTCGAGCTTATAAAGTCGTTTACACACCGTTAAATCACCGGGTCCGTTCGGTTGCCGCCGAGCGGGCCCGTCTTGCTTTCCCAAGCATACGATGCGGTGGACGGCTGAGCAAGGGATTTCTGGCGTGCTGTCTCCATCGCTATGAGGAGGATTCCATTGCTCCCTCACCTACGGGCAGGGCTAAAGCCCTTAAAGTTTGATACCTCATGTGCGGGCTGAAGCCCGCACCTACAACGGAGCGAGTCAATCAGAGCCCTGTAGAACGGAACGACCGGTTCGGTAAAGTCTAGCGTATGGCGCAACCGGCACAGGGGCAGCACTTTCGCAGGCTGCATTTTCTCTTCGACCGCAATCTTGGTCCTGCGGATCGCTTCGTACCGCGGTGGTTGTTTTTGCGGGCGCTGGGTGGTGTGTATTTTTCGGCGTTCTTTGCACTGCTGTTTCAGATTCGCGGCTTGATTGGCGACCAGGGCATCCTGCCGGTGGGGCAAATGCTGGCGGCGCTGCGGACGCTGGGGCAGCAGCGTTTCTTTGCCGCGCCTTCCCTGCTTTGGTTGGCGAAGCCACCCGGGCCGAGCGATGCGACGCTACTCGGGCTGATGTGGGTCGGGTTGGCGGCTTCCGTGCTGGTGGTGGTGAATCTTGTGCCGCGTGCCGCGCTGCTGGTTTGCTGGGTGTGTTTTCTCAGCTTTGTGACCGTGGCGCAGGATTTCTCGCAGTACCAGTCGGATGGCATGTTGCTGGAGGCGGGCTTTCTAGCGATGTTCATTGCGCCTACGAGCTGGCGGCCGGGCTGGGGGCGGCACTCACCCCCGGTGCGGGCCGCCTGGCTTTTGCTGTTGTGGGAGTGGTTTCGAATTTACTTCGAATCGGGCGTAGTCAAGCTGGCCTCAGGCGATCAGAGCTGGCGCAACCTGACCGCAATGTATGAGTACTACCAGAACGGCCCGCTGCCGACGAACGTGTAATTGTAGCTCAAGCACCTCCCCT
>CAXTNA010000179.1:0-5159 GCA_964245535.1 uncultured Acidobacteriaceae bacterium
GTATAGGAGCTTCGAAGGAATACAGAGGTCCTTCGCTGCGCTCAGGATGACATCGCTAGAAGTTTCCGGCGCGAGCAAACCCTTCGCTGCGCTACGGGATGACAAACACAATCAGTTCGCAACGTCCCTAACGCCTCGGACCGCGGTTGGGTCTTCTGGCACGCCGATCCCGTTCCGCGAGGCCCTCCTGTGGAATGCGGTAGCCCTTCGGGTAGAGCACCACGAAGCGCCGGGCGCCCTCGCCGGAACTTGCCGTGGGCAGGCCGGACGGGCGTAGCAGCAGGTGCAGCATGCGGCGTTCGCGCGAACTCATGGGGGTGAAGCTGTAGGGCCGGCCGGTGGTTTCGACGGTCGCTACCGCGCGCTCGGCGTTTTGGCGCAGGGCCGCCGCACGTTCCGTCTTGAAGCCATTGGCGTCGAAGCTTACCCGGTCGTGATCTTCGGGCTCAAGCCGTAGAGTTTTCGCGGCGACATGTTCAAGCGCACGGAGCAGTTCGCCTTCGCGCTCGAGCAGCAGCGGCGCATCCGGGCCCTTGCACTCCACGTAGATGTCGCGGCGCTCCAGACCGTCGGGGTCCTGGGCGCCGGGACCGGCAAGGATACGGAAATGAAGGCGGAAGCCGCCGGTGGTGGTCAGCAGCCGCATCAGGGATGCAACAGTTTCGGCAGCGTGCGCCAGGTCTTGCATGGTCGTCCCCGAGCCTTTCCAGCGCCGGTTACTTGCCTGCGGCGATAGAAAGGCGTCTCTTCATCCAGTGTAAGCAAAAAAGACCGCCCCAAAGGAGGGACGGTCCTGACACAGTTTGGGGATGGACGCAATTACCTTAGCGGCGTGCCTGGATGGTGCGAGGACCACTGCCCCCACCGTTACCGGTGCCGACGGCTTTACGTTTCGCACGCTTCAGTTGCAGCTCGCGCATCTCCCGGCCCAACGCGGTGCGATTCATCACGGTCTGCTGGATGATCATGATGATGTTGCCGACATTCCAGTAGAGCGCCAGGCCGGAGGCGTAGTTCCACGTCCAGTAGCCTGAAATGGCCGGCATCATGAAGGCCATCATGCGCTGCTGCTGCGGGTCGACGCCGGGCTGCGGCAGGAAGTACTGCACGGCAAAGGAGCTGACGACCATAAGGATCGGCAGGATATGGTAGGGATCCGCGGCGGATAGATCGGGCAGCCAAAGGAAGTGCGCGTGCCGCAGTTCGACCACCTTGGTCATCATGGTGAAGAAGGCGAAGAGCAAGGGAAACTGGATGAGCGTCGGCACGCAGCCGCCGAACATGTTGACGCCATTCTCCTTCTGAAACGCCATGATCTCCTGGTTCATCTGGGCGGTCTTGGCGTCGGTCGGGCCGGGGTTGCCGAACTTTGCCTTGATCGCGTCGATCTGCGGCTGAATACGCTGCATTTTCAGCGCCGAACGCATCGACGTGACGCGCAAGGGCAGCAGAATTAGGTTGATGAGCACGGTGAAGAGCACGATCGCCCAGCCCCAGCTGGACACCACGTGCGCATGCATGAACTGCAGGCCGAGGAAGAGGAACTTGCCGATCGGCCCCCAAAAGCCAAAATCCAGCATGGGCTCGAGCGTACGGCCGGTGCTGGAGGAGACGGTCTTGAGCACCTGGATGTCTTTGGGGCCGACGAAGAGCCGGGTTTGCACGTGGTTCGTGCGATCGCCCATTGCGGCGCCGAGCACCGGGACGAGCGCGGTGCCTTTAGCCGGTGCCCCCTGCGCCCCGCGGCGCTGCACCTTGTTCACGTCGATCTGGTTGTGAAAGGTGACGAGGGTGGCGTCGGCGGCACGGTCGGGAAGAAAGACGGCACCGAAGTATTGGTCGGCCGCGCCGGCCCAGTCGAAGGGGCCTGGCTCGGTGGCGCCGCCGGTGATCTTCTTGAAGGTGTCGTGCCGTTCCTTGCCGTCGGCCATGGCGTCCACGGTAGCGTTGGCGTAGGCGGCGGCGGTTTCCATGTCACCCAGGCCGGCGGGCCAGGCAAGTGTGGCAGCGACGGGTACGCCGTTGCGCTCGACGAGGGTGTCGGCGTGGATGACGTAGTCAGCGCCGAAGGTGAACGTCTTCGTGACGTTGAGTTCGCCGGCCTGATAGCGGAAGCCGAGCGTGGCGGGTGAGGATAGGTTGCCGGTGGCCGAGGGGACGAAGAGCGCCTGGCTCAACGCGCGCGTCAGCTGCGGGTCGTAGGTGTAGAGCGATAGCGGAAACCCGTAAAGCTTCGAAGCACCCTCATGCACCAAATCGAGCGGCTTGCCTTCGTTGTCCTTGTAGCGCTTCAGAACCCAGGAGGTCGCTTCCCCACCGCGATTGGAAAAGGTGATGCAGTAGAGTTCGTTTTCAACGACGGTTTCGGTTTGGCTGGCGGCCTGCACGGCGGGTGCTCCCGGCTGTGCGCCGGCGGCACTTGCTGTATTCGAGCCCCCGCCTGTCGACATTGCGGCCGTGTTGTCTATCCCTGGCGTCGGGGTTGAAGGGGCGCTGATGGGCGCGTTGGGCGAGGCCGTCTGCGGGTTGTGCTTGGCCCGCCAGTACTGGAGGCCGAACATGACGCCGAATAACACAAGCATCAGCAACAAAAACGAGCGGTTATCCTGACCGCCCCCGAGGCCGCCGCCGGAACCGGCTCCGCCCGCATTGGGATTTCGATACTCTGGCAAAGGAACTTCCTATTCTTAAAAAGCCTGCGCGCCGCTGTCTGAAAGCTGAGCCAAACCCGCGCAGGGATGCTGCTCTTATGATAAATGCAGGGTGGACCGCACGCGCGGTCGAAGCTCCCGTGGCGAAAAGGGTAGGCTCGTTCGCTGTGGCACAGGCGAAGTCAAGGCACCGGATCGAACCCGCCCCTGCTGAACGGATGACAGCGCGCCAAACGTCGCAACGCCAGCCAAATGCCGCGACCCCACCCGTGGCGCACGACGGCAACAAAGGCGTATTCGCTACAGGTGGGCAGGTGTTTGCAATGCGTTAGGGCGCCGGCGTGCAGCAGCGGGGAAAGGCCGCGCTTGTACCCGAGCAGCAGTAAACTCGCGAACCGCTCCCGTGTGGCTTGAGTACGGGGCTCAGCCGCGAGCAGGTTCGCCCTCGTTTGCCGGTGCAGCGCTTCGTAACTTTCCATGAACCACTTTAAAGATCGTACTCACCTCACGCGCCAGCACGGGAAACTCGGCATCCAGCACGCTGCGCTTGGGGTGCAGGATGACATCGACCGGCAGATCGCCCAGCAACGGCAGTGCGGCACGGACGAGCGCGCGCAGACGGCGCTTGATGCGATTACGGTCGACGGCCTTGCCCAGCGCCTTGGGCACGGTAAGACCGATGCGCGGGCCCGGCGTTTCGCTACGCAGAGCGGCGGTGGAACCGGGCTCACGGAGAACGGCGAAGTAGGCCATCTGCTTGGCCCACTGTTTGCGCGTGGACCCGTATACCCGCTGGTAGTCCTGATGTTTGCGAAGGCGGTGCTGGGTGGAACTCTTCATGGTCGGCTTGATGATTGCCTAGGTGTGGAGGCTCGGCAGTTGGCCAAAGCAAATCAGGCCAGCTGCTCTTCGATAGAGCGCGCCATTGGGGTCTGCTCGCCACCAAAGTGCTCCGTGGTGACTGTTTCAATCAGCACGAGCCATGTTTCTTGAAGAGCGGAGGTGTTGTGACGTATGCCGCGTGGCACCACGAAGAACTCACCGGGCCGCACCAAAATATCGCCGCCATCGGCCTCGCTTCGGCCAATGCGCAACTCGCCCCGCAACACCCAGAACAATTCATCTTCGTTTGCATGCGCGTGCCACGGACATTCGCCCAACATGCGTACCGCTTTTAGGTACTGATCGTTGACGCGGCCCACCACATGAGGAGAAAAGAAGGCCGAAACACCTGCACACGCAGCCTCAAGAGAGATCGGCTTATCCAAGCAATTTGCCTCGCACTTGGGATGTATTTTTGGGGTTCGTTCCGGCCATCGCTTCGTCGGCTATGGCGCTAGTCGCGGAAGCCGGGGGAAACGGCGATCTTGTGGCGGCCCTTGGCGCGACGGCGATTGAGCACCGCAGCGCCCGCCTTGGTCTTCATGCGGGTTAAAAAGCCGTGGACTTTGCTACGGCGACGGCGGTTCGGCTGAAAAGTGCGCTTGGGCATGGGGTTTCCGGAGGATCCTAATCAAGATGTGGAGTGCGCAGTCTGCCATGGGCCGGCGAAACCGGTGCCGCATGCGAGGCGTAACGACCGGCTGCCCTGGGCGATGAGCCTCAGGCAGCAAGCCTTAAGTATAGCGAAGCTGGGGGGAACAGGCAATGGAGAAGCCCGCTAAGCGTCAGGTACGGGGCGCCTGCACGTGACTTCGGTTTACCCTTTCACCGCGCTTAGGACGCCTTTCTCGTTACTTCCGGATGCTTGCGCGGAGGTTCTTCACCAAGGCTGGTGCAAGCGTGTTCGCGCTGAAAATTTCGCCTCGGGAAGCCCGGTTGGACATGCTACTATCGACTCCGTTCCAGGGAATCGCGACTCTTCGCAGCCGAGCTCCACAGCGCTTCCCGTTGCATCACCTTCTCCGCCCGTGCGATCGGTTGGAGCTCTGACACTCGAAAATCGGGGATCGACAGCAACGCGGTACGGCTGCGTCGCGCGAGAAACTGCGCCCAAATTTTCGGCCATTTCTGCCGAGCCAAGTATGGGCTGTTTTGCTGCCAAACACAGAAGGAATTGATAAGCGATGTCATTTGTTCCAGTCTCAGCCGCCGTTCTGAATCAATGGGTGCGCATCCTTGGTGCGCTGGAAAAGAAGGTCAAACGGCAGAGCTTTGAGGCCTGGTTCAAGCCCACCCGGTTTTCGCATGTGGAAGGCCGCACACTGTTTGTGCGTGTGCCCACGGCGGACTTCGAGATCATCGGCGACCGCTACAGCGATCACATCCACGAGGCCATTGACACGCTTGGCCTGGAAATCGACGAGGTCATTTTTCAGGCGCCGCCGGCCGAGCCCACCGCGGCCCGTGTGCGCGAAGACGGAGGCTTTGCCCCGCAACCGACGCATTCGGCCGCGGCCCCACGAAACGGCCGCCAAAGCTCGATGCTGCCGCCGCCGTCGTCCAGTCCGCTATCCGGTTCCTTGCCTGGGTCATCATCGGGTCCGGGACCGGAGCAGAGCCGCTTCG
>CAXTNA010000180.1:0-5098 GCA_964245535.1 uncultured Acidobacteriaceae bacterium
GAAGGCAGGTTGCGACCTGCGAATGCGGGTGCGATGCGATGTGAGACGACGGTTGATCCTATGGATAGGGTGAGCTGCGGTCAGGGGTCGAAAGCCAGTCAATTCGAACGAGGGGGAAGGCATGGTGGCCTTCGCCAGCTCGGTTCGGGGCGCAACGGGCTGGAACGTGGTTGGTGGAAACAGCGCCGTGTCCGGAGTTTCGGCAGCTGCTATCGAAGTCGCCGTTGCGGGAACAAAGCTCACAAGCTGGGGACTGCGGGCGAGCAGGCCGGCGGCTCCGAGCGCACCGGCAAGCAGGATGCCGGTGGCAAACCGTGCCTGGGTACGGTCCGGCGCCGGGTCTGCGGTGTGCAGGATACGGTCGACGCGGGCGGCGAGCTCCGAGCGACGCCGGAAACCGCCCAGCGCTCCGAGAGCTCCCAGGGCGAGGGAAACGCCACGTTGCAAGAGGGAATTTTCGGCTACCCGCGCCAGGCACGCGGCATAGGTTTTGCGGGCGCGCGTGACCGCGAGCACGCCGTCGTCGCAGGCGAGTTCCCGCTCGTGCGCCAACTGGCGGTCGAGCCAAAGGAGCACGGGATGGAGCGGAAGCGCGACCAGCGCCAGTTGCTGCAGGAGGTTGGTCCAGTCGTCGCGGCGACGGAGGTGCTCCAGTTCATGCAGGACGACCTGGGATAACTCGGCTTCTGTGAGCGCGGCCAGCAGCGCCGGGGGCAGAAGAATACGCGGGTGGAAGAAGCCGGCAACGCTGGGCCGGTCGACCTCCGTTGAGGTGCAAAGGCGTGCTGGCCGTAACGCCCCGGCCAGGAGAGCGGTGACCGCGCCACTTGCCGGGGCAGGCTGCGCGCTGCGCACTATGCGGTGCAGCCGAAGGGCGCTGTGTACCAATCGCACACCACGCCACAGGGAAGCCGCGGCCCAGAGCAGCATGAGCATGAGGCTGAGGTTTTCCCCAAGGTGCACGGGCGTTGCCGAATGCGCAGGGGTTGCCGCGATGGTCGTGGATGGGACGAAAAATGCCATGGCAGGGCTGAGCAGGATCAGCAGCAGCACTGCGGTCCAGATGGCGGAGCGGGTCGCTGCGGACACGCCGGGCAGGAGGCGAAGACCAAGGGCCACCAGCAAGGCCAATACGGTTCCCTGCCAGACCGAAGCGAGCAGCAGCCCGGCCAGGGCGTCGTTTACACCAGAAAGCAGGCTGCCGAGCGCGAAAAGGAGGTGCACAGAGGAGAGCAGTAGCAGGAAGGACATACGCCTATGCCCTCCTTGCAGGTTCGGCTGAGAGTGGGGTGCTTTCGTCCGTATGTGCTTCGGGGTCATTCGGCGCGGCGGCGATGGCCTGCTTCAGGCGCTCGAGCTCATCAATCGTGAGGTCGTCATCGCCGAGCAGCGACAGAAGGAGCCGTTCGCGGGAGTTGCCGAAGAAGCGCTGCAGGACGTGCTTGACCTCCGAGCGGCTGGCCTCGTGCTCGGCGACGCAGGGCGTGTACAGAAAAGCCCGGCCTTCCTGCCGATGCGTGACATAACCCTTTTGCTCCAGAATGCGCACGGTGGTCAGCACGGAGGTGTACGCGAGTGTGGCCGTCTGCGGATCGCCGGAAAGCGCGGCGACCAAGTCGGCGACGGCCGACTCGCCGCGCAGCCAAAGCAGGCGCATGAGCCTGAGCTCGGCTTCGGTCAACGTGATGGAGCGCTTTGGGGGCATGGGTGCGGTTCAGCCTACTCCCATTGGACGAGCAACGTATGAATTAGTTAGCAGGGCAGCATGTCACCCTAGCTAGGGTTGCCGTTCAACGAGCCAGATGGTTGCCGACCAGAACCCTTGTTTGAAATCGTTGATTTTGGTGCAGCGCCATCCTGGACTGGACAACCGTTCCTGCATCCATCGAAAACCGTCATCATGCACGAGCACGAACCTATTAGTACCGGCCAGGAAGGGACCCGCCTGCTGCACGGAGTCGGGCAGGTAGCCGGCGATCTTCAAGTTCTCCATTTGGTGGTAACCAGCAACCAAGCCGCGAGGCGTTGTGGGTTCTGTCGTGTAGGACCAGTCGAGCAGAAATAGCAAGTCGGGGTGCGCCGGACCTTGCTGCTGGACCATGATGTCGAATTCATCCGGTCGTTCGAACACGATGGGGAGGCCGGAAGGCAACATGGAAGCCAAACGTGGCGTGAAGTCGAGAGGCGGCAAAAGCAGGTCTCGACCGTAAGCTCGACTTGTTTGACCTGCGGAGAAGAGCAGGAATGCTAAACAAACCCCGAGAACAGTGAATCTAGCTGTTTGATTCGGGAGGGAATCGTGGACCTGTGTACAAACCTCCGCAATAAGGACGGCAACGCCGACGAGGAATCCAATCAGATACCGGTCTACAAAATAGGAAGTACCGTGTTGTGAGAGCAAGAAGACAGGTATAGGAACTAAGGTGAGAGCGAGAGCCGGTAACAGTACTCTATGACGAGCCTGGAACGACCGAACCAAACTTCGTCTTGCAGCTGGCCACAAGAGCAAGAACAAAGTCGCAGTCCCGATCACGACCAGTCTGTGATTGATATGCGGAATCCAGTGCGGCTGGTACAGCGAGAGTAGATCCTGCTTTGTGGGGCGTACGGTCCAGAACCATGGCTTTCCCACTTTTGCAGAGTTGACCATCGCCTGACGAGAGAAGAGCAAAAGAAACCAAGGACCAACGGAGGCGACATAAAAGCCAAACCGTTTACGCTTTTCTACCCAGTCGGACAGTAAGCAGCCTGTCACAATCGCAGCGCTGTACAGGACGCCGAAGGGGTGAGTCTCAACAAGGAGAATGTTCGCGAAAATGGCGAGCGCAAGCAGAGATCTTTGCTTGCGTATGTTACCCGTCAAGTAAATACTGGTCGAAATGGCGCTGCAAAAAGCGAGAGCGCATGCGCCCAGGAGCAGACCGTAGAAGCGATTCTGCACCATTTGCCAAAGAATCGTTTTACTTCCAAACCAAACTGCGAACACGCAGCAGGCCGCAATCCAGTCAGGGTAGAAGAACTGCAAGACTCGCCAGGTCGCGACCAGGCCGAGGAAACATCCCGCGGCAGAGAAAGCCCGAAAGTTAAGATAGTTAGGCCCGAAGGTTAACAGCCAAAGTTTGCACAATGTATAGAAAGCAAAGCCGCCACCATCGACACCCAGCCGCCACGCGGAGAGCATATGCGTCCAGCTCGGGTCGGTAACAAGAAGCCAGCCGAATATCTCATCTGACCAAAGTATTCTATTGTGCGAGACATAGTAACAATAAAGCGCGGTCGCAACAAAACCTGTCGTTAGAACAAAGAGGTCGGAGAGCGACCACGCGTGCGACCTTCTACCATTTCGATAAAGGAAGGAATCGGAGCCGAAGTCTTTCATATAAGAAAAGCTCGGCGTAGATAGAAGCGTTCATCATTCCTACTCCGTTTCAGCGACCTCACGAGTACCAAAATTGTACGCACGAATAAGATACTAACGACCACAAGCCCGGACCGACCAACTTTTGTCATTGGCCCCAAGTAGAGCAGCAGATCAGCATTAATCACAAGCAACACCGCGCCAGAACGCATAAGATCCAGATTGGCGATGGTGGTGGCATAGTTCTGGCCCGTTCGTCCATTCACAAAGCATATTCTACCCTGCGAAGAGCTACGCAGTTGTGGCTTCGGCCTTCAGGCGTTCGGCGGTGGCGTGGGCGATGAGGGCGTCGACGGTGGGCTGTAGTTGGCCTTCCATCACCATGGCGAGCTGATGGTTGGTGAGGCCGATGCGGTGGTCGGTGAGGCGGTTTTGTGGGAAGTTGTAGGTGCGGATTTTTTCGCTGCGGTCGCCGCTGCCGACCTGCGATTTGCGGGCCGCGGCCTGGAGCTGGTGAATGCGCTCCTGCTCGACCTCGTAGAGCCTGGAGCGCAGGACGCGCATCGCTTTTTCGCGGTTTTTGATCTGCGATTTTTCGTCCTGGCAGCTGACGACGGTGTTCGTGGGCAGATGCGTGATGCGGATGGCGGAGTAGGTGGTATTGACCGATTGGCCGCCGGGACCGGAAGAGCAGAAGGTGTCCACGCGGAGGTCTTTGGTTTCAATTTTGATATCGACGTCCTCCGCCTCAGGGAGCACGGCGACGGTGATGGCCGAGGTGTGCACGCGACCCTGGGTTTCGGTAGCCGGGACGCGCTGCACGCGATGGACGCCGGACTCATACTTCATCTGCGAGTAGACTTTGTCGCCCTCGAAGATGGCGGTGACGTCCTTGAGGCCGCCGACGTCGGAGGGGGATTCGGAAAGGATTTCTACCTTCCAACGGTGTTGTTCGGCGAAGCGGAGGTACATGCGGAAGACTTCGGCGGCAAAGAGCGAGGCCTCGTCGCCGCCGGTCGCGGCGCGGACCTCGATGACGATGTTTTTGTCGTCGTTGGGGTCTTTGGGCAGGAGCAGCACTTTGAGTTCTTCTTCGGTCTGGACAAGGCGCGGTTCGAGCTCGGCAAGCTCTTCGGTGGCCATGGCGCGAATCTCAGGGTCATCTTCGGCGGCCATGGTCCGCGCATCCGCGACGGCCGTCTGGAGCTGGCGAAAGCGCCGGAAGGTTTCGACAGTTGGCTGGAGGTCGCGATGCTGCTTGGCTACGGTTTGGAACTTTTTCTGGTCGGCGAGCAGCGTGGAGTCGGAAAGCTGCCGGCCGAGGTCTTCGTAGCGGGCTTCGATTTGGTCTAGGCGATCAAACATGGTTTCTGAGTTCCTGGGCGCGGCCCCGGGTGATGAAGAGCGAATGAGGTAGAACGCGGTGAGGTGCGAGAGTGAGAGCCGAGGCGCAGCTGGATGGCGCAGTTAGAGAAAGCGAGCGCGGCCGGCACTCAGACGCGCACGGGCCGCGGCGGGGAGGGCGGCTGGGTTAGCGCTGGGCAATCGCATATTCTGTCTCGATTTGATGGTACGCGAAGCCTGGGGGATGCGGGGAAAGGTTTAAGGCTGGTAGGAGTTATTGGTTGTTAATTGCCGGTGAACCGTGGCTGGGGCGCCGCGGAGAAGGCGGTGCTTGTCTGGTGGCACCTGGTTGCCGGAGAAAAACAGTCGCCGAGGCGTATGTTGTCGGCGCGGGAC
>CAXTNA010000181.1:0-5060 GCA_964245535.1 uncultured Acidobacteriaceae bacterium
GGCTACAGTCTCGGTGTGGCCAATGCCGGATTGCTCGGTGACCCTGCCGCCGAGGACGCCGGCACGGCTTCCGGCAACGCGCTGGCCGGCGTCGATCGCTTTCAGCACGACGTTCTCGCCTTGCCAGGGATTAAGGCGGTCGTGATCTACATCGGCGGTATCGACATCCGTGGCGACTGCCAGCCGGCAACCAACGTGGAAGGGACCCTTACCGCCATTGTGGCGCAAGCGTATGCCGCAGGCATTCGGGTTGTGCTGGCGACGTTGCCCCCGGCGGAGTACTGCCTGTCCGCCGGCCCGGAGCCTTCGACGGCCGATCCCTACAACGGCGACTTAAATCCAGGACCCGAAAACGCCGGCTCCACGCAGCGCCGGGCGCTGAACGACTGGATTCGGAGCTCCGGCGCGAAGCTGCCGGGCGTTGTCAGCATCGCGGACTTCGACGCGGTGCTGGCCTATCCGGCGCACCCGGACTTCCTTATCCCAAACCTTGCCTCGAGCGATAACTTCCATCCCAACGGCGCCGGGTACGGCGTGCAGAACAGTGCCATCTCCTTGACCAGTCTGCTGGGCCGGTAAGGACTTGTTGCATACCTCTAGCCGAGCACTCTAGCCGAGCACCCTACCCGACTTTATTCGGATGTAATGTAGCGCAGCTACACTGAGACACATGCGGCTCTATCCATCCTTGGCCTTTTTCCTTGCGGTGTGCCTGTTGCTTGCCGGGTGCGGAAGCACATCCTCGCCGGTCGCCAGTGCACCCGTGGTCGTGGCGGCGCGCGCGATCTGGGCAGGCGCCTGGGGCGCAGCAATGACCAACGCGAATGCCTCGAACGACAACGCCGGCGGCAACGACCAGAGCTTCCGTTTCCTGATTACGCCCACGGTTGGCGGCACGGAAGCGCGCGTCCGGTTCTCCAATGTTTATGGCACCACGCCGGTGGTTCTCGGGGCGGCTCACCTTTCCATCGGGCAGGACGGCTCTGCGGCGGTAGACCCGGCGCATGATGTCGCGTTGAGCTTCGGCGGGCAGCCCGGTACCACGCTCGCACCAGGGCAGGTGGTGGTCTCAGACCCGGCACAGCTCACCTTCAGCTATGGGCAGACCCTGGCAGTGTCGGTATACCTGAAAGGCGGTTTTGGCTCTGTATCCCGCCACAGTTCCCTTTTTATTACGAACTATCGCAGCCCTGCCGGGAGCGGCGATCAAACAGCCGACACTACGGGCGCGAAGTACACCGAAAAGCTTACGGACTGGCTGCTGGTCAACGGCGTGGAGGTGTATGGCAACTACGGCGGCACGATTGCGCTCTTCGGCAGTTCCACCACCGACGGATTTCACTCCAACTATAGTTCCAATCAGGTATACCCGACGCCCAATGTACCCGTGGCCGGCCAACACACCGAGCGGCTTTCTGACCTGGTCGCGCAACGGTTGCAAGCAGCCGGATACCAGATTGGGGTGGTGAATGAGGGCGTGCCGGGCGATACGGTAACGGTGGACAGCAGCAATCAAACCGGGAACGTGAAAAACGCCAACGACCGCATCGCGCAAGATGTGCTTGGCCTGCCGAATCTGCTGGGGATGGTGGCGTATTTCGGGTCCATCGATCTGCGCTCGCAGGATTGCAAATCGGCGCCGGCGATCGAAGCAGCCACGCAACGCATGGTCGCCACGGCTGCCGCAGCCAAGGTGCCGGTGGTGCTGGTGACGATCCCGCCTTCGGCGTTCTGCACCAACCCGGCGCAGCCAAATTTCGGCCCATCGCCCAGCCCGGCTGCGCCCTACGCCGGCGGCTCGCCGGGCACGGTGAACGGCGCGGAAACGCAACGCCTGGCTTTGAACGCCTGGGTTCGGCACACCGGGGCGCAGTTGCCCGGCGTCGTCAGCATTGCCGACTTCGACCAGGCCCTGGCCGATCCGGCGCGACCGAACTTCATGCAGCCGCTGTATAACTCCGGCGATAACTACCACCCGAACGGCGAAGGCTATCGGGCCGAGGCAGGCGCGATTCCATTAGCCGTCTTGGGTGCTAAGTAAATTTGCAGATGCCGAACGAGTCCCCCATGTGAATGATGATTTCACGTACAGAAACGCCATTCCATCGTTTGTCATCCCGTAACGAAGCGAAGCAACGACAAGCCAAAGGGACTCAAGACTGTTCTATTGCCCAGGCCCCTTCCCGCAGCGTATAGTGAGGCCCGCTCCAAGGAGGAGCAGATCCGTGTCCCGAACCACCGTTACACGCCGTGCCCTGCTCGGCTATGCCCCTGCGGCTACCGTGGCTGCCGCTGTTTCGCCCATGTTTTTCGCCGGAGAACCGGCAGCGGCGCAAAAAATCTCAGCGAAACTCTCGCCGCTTGCCGCCGATTTGCCCGCCCTGGCCAGTTCCATCGACCGCGCCTTCAGCTTTCAAAATTTCATGATGGACGCCTACGCGACCGGGTCCACCGTGCGCCTGGCGCAAAGCTACAGCGATGAAGCGCTCGGCGCCACCGCATTCACCTACGATAATGCGGTCACCATCCATGCCTATCTCGCCAGTGAGGACGCCGACTTGCTCGCGCGCGCCGTGGTGTTGGGTGAAGGCCTGCTGTATGCGCAGGCTCACAATTTTCCCTTCAACGACGGCCGCTTCGCACAAGGGTACTTCGTCAACGTAGCTGCTGCCGACGGCAGCGGCGCATTCATCACCCCGGCAGCGTATCCGTTCTACTTCTACACCAGCACCACCGGCGACCAGGCGTGGGCCGGCATGGCGCTGGCGCAGCTGTATGCCCGCACCGGTGATAACCGCTTTCTCACAGGCGCGCTGCTGGTAGGTAACTGGATTGTCGCCAACACGTATAACACCGCGGGCGCGGGTGGCTTTTCCTTCGGCACCATCATCAATCAGTACAACGGCTCCGAGCCTTCACCGAACGGCAAGTCGACCGAGCACAATATCGACAGCTACGCCTTCTTTACCATGCTGAGTAAGATTACAAAGAACGGCAATTCGGCGAGCGGCATGAGCTGGGTCGCGCTTGCGGCGCATGCGTTGACCTTTGTGGAAGCGATGTACAACGCGGCCGGTCCGTTCTTCTACACAGGCACATTGGGCGACCAGGTCACCATTAACACCTCGCCAATCCCGGAAGACTGCCAAACATGGTCATACCTTTCGCTGTTGAAGAACGGCTATCGGAAGACGATCGACTGGGCGCTGGCGCACCTCGAAGCAACGGATACACCTTCTTCGCCCAACAGCAAGCTGACCGGAACCGAGACCATCCACGGCCTCGTCTTCGACACGGCCAGCCTTGCTCCCACGATCGCCGGCGCGGACCCGAACGCGGTCTGGCTGGAAGGCACAGGCCACACCATTGCAGCACTTATTGCGCGTGTGCTGCGCGGCCAGGATACCCTGGCCGGCGTAGTCAAGGACGTGCAAACGGCGGTGGCGCTGGTGGAACAGTCCATCCTGGCGCAGAACGAACTGGGCCTCGGCAAGACTGCCGGCGGCAAGGCGATTCCCGCAGGTGAGGGCCTGGTCGCGGCAACCAGCGTCATGGATACGGGCTTCGGCTACACCTATGGGCCGTCGCTGCACATTGGCGCCACCGGCTGGTACCTGCTGGGCGTGCTTGCGGCAAACCCGTTTCAGCTTGGTTATCGGGTGATCGGCTAATCGTTCGGGCCTGTGAGGATCCGGTACGATCGTCACAGGCCCGCTTCGGTTGCGACTGGAAGCGGGGCCGAGGGTGCTTTTGCCTTCATACTTGCGATTCAGTCTGCGCTCCCATGCATCCAAGAATGCATCCAAGATCTTATGAAATTGGCTCCCGCTGCACGCGACCTCCTTCTGCTCCTTGCCGGCTTTCTGATAGCAACTTCGCTTAGCGGTTGCCTTGTGCTCGGCGGCTCCAGCAGGGGTGGATTTTTCATCTTTCCCGGCGGATTGGGGCTAGTGGTGCTCATCCTTGTGGTCGCTTTGCTGCTACGCCGCCGGTAGGGGGAGCACAAAAGCTGTGCTGAAATGCGGCTTCGCTTTACTTATCAGGAGTATCTCAATTCTTGAGATGCCTCTGTGCCGATAGCTCATTGTGGATGGTGATACGTTGGCGTTGAGCGTTCAAGAACAGTTCGGACAAATCGATATCTATGTTTTCGATCAAATTCTGCGCGGCAACTTAGCCGCACCCATGCGCGTGCTTGACGCCGGCTGTGGGTATGGGCGCAACTTGGTATATCTACTGCGCACAGGTTGCGAGGTCTTCGCGCTGGACGCTGATCCGGAAGCCGTGGGGCATGTGCAGCAGCTTTCAGCCGCTCTAGAAACCGGTTTGCCTGCCGGGAACTTTCAGGTTGGCGCAATCGAACGCATGCCCTTTCCGGATGCATTTGCAGATGCCGTGATCTGTAACTCCGTACTGCACTTTGCACGAGATGAAGACCACTTCAAAACCATGCTGGCCGAATTATGGCGTACTTTGCGGCCCGGTGGTTTGTTCTTTTGCCGTTTAGGATCGCGCATCGGCATGGACTTTGAACGCATTCACGGCTGCGTGTATAAGATCGGCGACGGGGCGGCGTGGTTTCTGGTTGACGAAGAAATGCTGCTCGAGTTCACAGAAGAACTGGATGCATTGCTTGTAGATCCGCTAAAAACGACCGTGGTCCAGGATTTTCGCTGCATGACGACCTGGGTGCTCCGCAAACGTCGTTGATTGGCGACATTGTTCCGCTTCCAGCTAACTTCTCCTTGGAAGTGCCAATCTAATAGGTTGCGTTTCAGTCCTTATTTAGCTCGCACGATGGAGCTTTTCCTCCTGCCTTTTGTCCTGCCTTAAGAAAAGAGCGACTATGCACAACGAATTTGCTGTACACGAAACACACCTCCCCGGCACGCTTACAGATCCGCATGCCGCCCACCGGGTCTCCTGGGGCGCGATCCTCGCCGGTGTCGTAATCGCGTTTTCCATCCAGCTTCTGTTAAATCTTTTGGGTATCGGCATCGGTGCCAGCACCATTACGCCAACTGAGGGCGATACGCCCGGGGCGGGTCTGGCCATCGGGG
>CAXTNA010000182.1:0-1597 GCA_964245535.1 uncultured Acidobacteriaceae bacterium
GTGCGGATGGCGGCGACACGGCCGTCCATCATGTCGGAGGGCGCGACGATGTCGGCCCCGGCTTCCGCGAGCGAAACGGCGGTGCGGGCGAGCAGCGGCAGGGAGGCGTCGTTGTCGATGGAAAAGGCGTCGACGGCGCCGGATTCGAGGTCGCGGACCTCGGCGGCTGAGCCTTCCCGCTGCACGACGCCGCAGTGGCCGTGGGAGGTGTATTCGCACAGGCAGACGTCGGCGACCGTGATGAAGTGCTTTGAGGCTGCGGTGGCTTTGATGGCGCGCAGGCCGCGTTGGGTAATGCCGTCCGCGTCGTAGGCGCCGGTGCCTAGCTCGTCTTTGCGATCGGGGATGCCGAAGAGCAGGAGGCCGCCGAGGCCGAGCGCGGCGGCTGCTTCAGCCTCTTTGACGGCTTCGTCGACCGAGAGATTGAAGACGCCGGGCATGGAGGAGATTTCGCGGCGGATGCCTTCGCCTTCGCAAAGAAAGAGTGGGTAGATCAGGGCGCCGGGGTGGAGGTGCGTTTCGCGCACCAGCGCGCGCATCGGGCTGGAGGTGCGCAGGCGGCGGAGACGGGTGAGGGGGTACGGCATGGAGTTAGTTTACGGGGCGGTGTGTGGAAGTAGATGGGCCGGCAGAGGGTTTGCCGTGGAGTGTGCGGGGGCCGGTCTGTAGGTCGATACACTTTTGCGTCCAGAAAACATCTAGCGCCTTTACTTCATCGGTATGGCCTTGACCTTTGTGTCGGGCTTTCAGCCCTCCGTCGTCTTTCTTGCCTTTTCCCTGGAGCTTCGCCCCAGGCTATGATGTGCCGGGCCTTCAGCCCGGAAAGCGAGAGCTATCCCTATGAGAGCTATGCCTACAAGAGAAAGCTTCAGCATTCAGGGAGACTTTCGCGTTCAGTGACAATTCAGCCTTCAATGGGTTGTGTGCCTTTTTGCTTGCGGGTCTGCATCGCTTTGGTGAGGATGAGTCATGCACAATCCGAACCAAGATGCATTCTGCTCCACCTTTCGGTGGATGCGCGACAGGCGAAGCGATAGGTAGGCTTCTGGCTGCTACCCAGCTTTTGATAAAAGGGGCTTCCCCATGAAGCGTGTTGTGCTGTGTCTTGTTGTGCTGTTGCTTGGTTTTTCAGTCTTCGTTCCCCTTGCTCCGGCAGCCCTCGGTCAAAGCGCGACGGCCTCTTTGCGAGGGGTTGTTACCGATGCGTCGAGGGCGGTGGTGCCGGGCGCCGAAGTGACGATCACGTCGACGGACACCGCACAGCAGCATACACAGCGTGCGGACGGCCATGGGGAGTTTTCTTTCCAGGAGTTGTTCGTTGGCGAATATCGTGTGGAGGTGCGATCGCCGGGCTTTGCGACCTGGGTGGATGCGCGAGTGCACCTCGATGTCGGCAACCAATCGCAGATTGCCGTGCAGCTTGCGCCCGCTTCGGCGCAGCAAGTTATTGAAGTGAGTGCTGAAGCGGCGCGCCTGCAAACCAATGAGATCGCGCAGGGGGCGGTGGTGAGCGAACGCGAGATCGCCAATTTGCCGCTCAATGGGCGCAACTTCGCCCAGCTCGGCATTCTGCAGCCGGGTGTGCGTCCGGTCTCCT
>CAXTNA010000182.1:1607-5036 GCA_964245535.1 uncultured Acidobacteriaceae bacterium
GAATTATGAGGTGAATGGGCAGCGTCCCGAGTCGAATAATTTTCTCGTCGACGGCATGCGCGACATCAACCGCATGGATGCCGGGTATGCGTTTCGACCGCCGGCTGACTCGATCGCCGAGTTTCGGATCCTGACTGCCACTGCACCCGCTGAGTTTGGTGGGACGAATGGTGGGATCACCACGATCGTGACGCGCTCCGGCACGAACACGTTTCATGGAACGCTTTATGACTTTTTCCGCAATGACGCATTGGATGCCAACAACTATTTCGCGCCGAAGAAGGAAGCATTGAAGCAGAATCAGTTCGGCGGCACGGCGGGCGGGCCCATCGTTCACAATCACGCCTACTTTTTTGCCTACTATGAAGGGCTGCGCAATATTCAGGACATCACGCATGGCGTGGTTGTGCCCACCGTGGCGGAACGCAGCGGCGATTTTTCGGCGGACGCGCCCATCCTCCTGAACGCTACGAGAACGCCGGCCGGGAACAATTTTGCAGGCAAGATCAGCCCTATCACGGCCCGATACCTGCAGTTCTTTCCCGTGCCGAATACGCCGGAGAATCCGCACCTCGCACAAACCACCAACGGGAGCCGGTACACCACCGATCAGGGCGGCGCGAAGGCCGACTGGCTGCTCCGAGGCGCGGATGTTTTGAGCGCGCGGTACACGTACTCCACGCTGTTCAATTTCAATCCGTATTCGGAGCTCGGTGCGGATGTACCCGGGTTTCCGGTGGGCAATTACACCAACACGCACCTGGGGGGAGTGACCGAGACACACACGTTTTCCGCGAAGACGGTATTGACGGCGAACCTCAGCTTCTTTCAAAACCACATTTTGCTGGACAAGCGGTTTTCCGGCTTTTCGCCGCAGACGTTCGGTTTTGGGTATGCGGCTACTCGGGCTGAGGCTACGGGCGCACCGTTGATCATGACCGAGGGCTTTTCCAATGTGGGCGATCCGATTATCAATCCACGCGATAGCACGGAGAATGACTATGCCGTGAGCGGCAACCTGGCGCACACGCAAGGCAAACACGTCACCAGCTTCGGGGGCCAGTTCCGCCGTACGCAGATCAACGGCTACCAGGCGAACTTCGCGTCGGGGGTGTTCACGTTCACTGTGCAGGGTTATACCAATAACGCCATGGCCAACTTTCTGCTGGGCCGGCCGGATATCTTTACGCAGGCCGGCGGAGACTTTACACGCGATCTGCGCGGGTGGGAGCTCGGCGCCTATGCCCAGGATGAATACCGCCTTGGCCCGAAACTTACGTTGAACTACGGTGTGCGTTATGAGATCACGACGCCGTTCCGCGACATTCACAATCGCATGATGGCGTTTGCGCCAGGCCTGCAATCGACCGTGCATCCCAACGCGCCGAAGGGCTTGCTGTTTCCCGGGGATGCCGGCGTGCCCGACACGATTGCGCCCACGTTCAAGGCGGATTGGGCGCCTCGCGTCGGCTTCGCGTGGGACCCGCGTGGCAATAGCCGCACCGCTCTGCGGTCGGCGTATGGCATGTTTTACGACGCGCTGTTGAATGGCGTGGGGATGCCGTTTCGCGCCACCACTTCCGCACTGCCGAACACGGTGGTCCGGACGCTTACCGGGGCGATCAACTACAGCAATCCGCTCGCGACGGTCGCCAATCCGTTCACGCCCGGCCAGTTTGCTTTGCCTGCGTCGACCTTCACCCTGGATCGCCATCTGCTGCCGCCGTACACGCAAGATTGGAACCTGACGATCGACCAGAGCCTTGGGGGGCAGGTGTTGTCGGTTGGGTACATCGGCGCAAAGGGAACTCGGTTGCCGCGGCTGGTGGAGGCCAACCCGGCGATCTATCAGCCGGGCGCGACGCTCGCAAACTCCGGTCGCCGGCGCCTTTATTCCGGCTGTACGTTGACCACGGGGACCTGCCAATTGGGCACCGCGGGACTGGTGGAAGGAAATGCGAACTCCAATTTCAATTCGGCGCAGGTTTCCTTGACGCGGCGCGGGACGCCCGACCTGAACTATACGCTTGCCTATACGTTTTCCAAGGATCTGGATTACTCCTCAAGTCTCCACATGTCGGGGCCGGCGCCGATGCTGATTGTGGGAGAATTGGACGTTCCGCAAAACAACCTTGACCTGAAAAGCGAGTACGGGAGGTCGCTGTTCGATTCGCGTCACCGGTTTGTCGCCAGCGTGATCTATGCGATTCCGTTTGCACGGAACTTTACGGGCGTGTCGCGCACTTTGCTGGACGGCTGGCAGATCGACGCGCTGTTTGCGGTGAACTCCAACACACCGTTCACTGTGTACGATTCGGCGAATGTGTCGTTGCAGGCGCCGCACCCTGGGGTTTCCGGGATGTTCGGCGACCGGCCCAATGTTGTCGGCAATCCCAATAAGGGAGCGCCGCATACGGTTTCGCAGTGGGTGTCCCGGTCAGCGTTTCAGCGGCTCGATCCTGTGGCGAATGCCGGGCAGTTCGGCAATGAGCAGCGCAACAGTGTCGATGGCCCTGCGTTTGGGAGCCTGGATGCCTCGTTCAGTAAGACTTTCGCGCTGAGCGAAAAGACAAGGGTGCAGTTCCGGGCCGAGGCCTTCAACCTGACCAATCATGTGAACCTGATCCTGCCCGTGGACGATATCAACTCGCCTGTTTTCGGGCAGATCACGGAGGCGCAAGCTCCTCGGATTCTGCAGTTCGCTTTGAAGGTACAACGATGAGTAGCCAACATCGAAGCGCGTGAATGGGTGCTGTTTCGTTCAGATAGACTGAAGCACAATGACCTTCCAAAGCTCGAATACATCCCTGTATATGGCCGAGGAGGATCTTTATCGCTTAGGCAACTTCACATCTTCCCGACTAGACCATGTACGCTCTGGAAAAGATGTAACGACATACGACCGTAATGGCGTGATCTACGTTAGGGCAAACGGCAAAGGAATCAGTCTGCTAAGCGAGAAACGCGCCAACACGTTTACGGGTTCCTGGCTTTGGAAGATTCCGGAGGGTACGCACTTGCCGAACGGATTAGTTCTAAAACACGATGCGCCCGAGCATTATGCACTTTGCCCTAGAACTGACATGAGTGTCGAAGCCTACCGTGCCTTGCTGCTGGAAGTTGCGGTGCTCTGCGTCCGAACGAGGAAAGTATGACTATAAATCTCACAGAATGGGATTGCCGGAATATCTTAGAAAGCCTCAGCACCCAGGAACAGAAGTGGCTTGATGCCATTTATGCCAGTTCGGACGAGGATGACCGGGCAGACCTAGGCAATGATTTGGCTCTCCTCCGGCTTACAAGGGACACACTACAAGCGGCTGCAATCAAAGAGTTTGGTGGGGATGTGACTGATTTTAGCGGAACACCGCTGTAGGCAGTCATTAGATCAGGGCTATGCATTGAGAGTAGAACCAAAGACCTTGACGG
>CAXTNA010000183.1:0-5019 GCA_964245535.1 uncultured Acidobacteriaceae bacterium
TATCATGCGGCGCGGAAACGCAATCCAGAATGAAATCGAAGCTGCCGGCATGCTTGGCCATCTGCTCCTTGTCCTTCGAGAGAATCACTTCATCGGCGCCCAGTTTCTTCGCATCGGCTACCTTGCTTTCCGAAGTCGTAAACTGCACCACATGCGCGCCGAACGCGTGCGCAAACTTCAATCCCAAATGACCCAACCCACCCAGGCCTACGATGCCCACCTTCTTATTCGGCCCAACTCCCCAGTGCCGCAATGGCGAATAGGTAGTGATTCCCGCACACAACAAAGGCGCGGTCCCGGCCAGGTCAATCCCCGGCTGCAACTTATGCACGAAGTGCTCCGGCGTGACGATATTATTCGCATAGCCACCCATGGTGCGCGCGCCATCGCGCAGCACCGCGTTGTAGGTATCCCGCGCGCCGCCATTGGAGCAATAATTCTCCAGATCGGCCTTGCAGTTGTGGCACTGCAGGCAGCTCTCCACAATCACGCCCACGGCTGCGGCATCGCCCGGCTTGAACCGCGTCACCGCACTGCCGACGGCCTTTACCTTGCCAACGATCTCATGCCCAGGCACCATCGGGTACAGTTCCTGCCCCCACTCCCCTCGCACCTGATGAATGTCCGAGTGGCAAATGCCGCAATACTGAATATCCAGCACAACATCGGTGGGGCCGGGCTCCCGGCGTTCGAACGAGTAAGGAGCCACCGGAGCGGTTTTCGACTGAGCAGCGTATCCAAAACTTTGGGTCATCATGTCCTCACGATCTTGGATGCATTTGCCTACACCGTGAATTACCTGCTTGGTGCTTAATCCTACGAGGGCCTAAGGTTGAAATTCACGGTGATGGTCGTATTGATGTCGGTCGGCACACCATTCAGGAGGTAAGGTTTGTATACCCATTGCCGCACCGCTAAAATCGCGGCAAGGACAAGGCTCGGATCAGGACCGTTAACAGGAGTCAACGAACGAACATGTCCATCCATCCCAATGCATGCCTTGAGAAGGACGGTTCCACTGATTCGGCTCCGCCGGGCAGATTCCGGGTATATCGGCTGTACGGCCTTAATTCGCTGACCCTGTATAACACCACCTGAAATTATTACAGTAACCGCCGAAGCAACCATCTCCGGACTTGGCTCAAACTCATCCTGCTTCGGAACGAACGTAGATAGGGCGAGTACCTTACCTGTTGCAAGCAGATGCTCACCAGATAGAACAGAAGATTCCATCGTTACTTCATGATCGAGGAATTTTCCGACCTGCTTGCGAAGAACCGTCTGACTCCCGAAATCGTAGCTCACATTCAAACGGTCGCCCGAGGAAAGACAATACGTCGGAAACAATCCCAGTGGAGCCGATGCTAGGTTCACGATAGGCCGGGTCAACATCACACAATCCAGTGTCGCTTTCCCGAAGTTCTGTTTCCGTAACTCAGGTGTCGTTCCCGCCAGATCTTCGGGAGAAGGACCTGGATGAAGGATCGACTTCAAGGCTGCGCTTGCAGCATCAGGGATCGCCTCGCCTTGGATAAGCGAGTAGGTGTGCCCCTCGTGCTCCAGTATGGTGTACGTCGATGTCGCATACGTGCTTACCGTACGGGAATCTTTTCCGTTTTGCCAACGCTCAATGGTGACACCCAGCGGACCATTCACGGGCACATTTTCAAGCGCCACCTGCATCTTCAAGTGCCATGGCCGCGATGCATCAAGGAGTGAGGAGGCCGATGTAGCGGCAATCAAACGGTCGCTGGGCGATGGGTTCTCCGCCTTTGCAGATGCCGGGTCAAGTAACAGAAATAGGACCAGAAGAAAGACCTGAGAACGTCTTTCCGTTCTTTCCCTACTCCGCGTAGTGCAACAAGCTGAACACATCATGTCCCGTCAGCTTATCGCGGCCCTGCAAAAAATCAAGTTCAATCGCAAACGCGATCCCTACCACTTTTCCGCCAAGCTGTTCCACCAGCTTCACCGTCGCGGCCATGGTCCCGCCGGTCGCCAGCAGGTCATCCACCAGCAACACCCGTTGACCCGGCTGCACGGCGTCCCGGTGCAACTCCAGCGCGTCCGAACCATATTCCAGGTCATAGCTGACCTTGGCCGCCTCTGCGGGCAGCTTTTTCGGCTTGCGCACCGGCACAAATCCGGCCTTCAACTGGTAAGCGATTGCAGGTGCAAAAATAAACCCACGCGCCTCCGTGCCAAGCACCAGGTCGATCGCCTGGCCTTCGTAGTGCGCCACAAACGCATCGATCAGCTGCCGAAAGCCGTCCTTGTCCTTTAACAGGGTCGTAATGTCATAAAACAGGATGCCCGGCTTGGGAAAATCGGGGACGGTACGGATGAGCGCTTTGAGCGGCTCACAATCTATTTCAGCCATAATGTAGTTTCGCTACCTTCTTTACAAAAGAATTGCTTCCGCATCGCACTACCAAGCGCCTTCGATCTGGAACGGCCCAAGCGCTTCGCCCTCGGCTTCCGTGAGTTCGTGCTCGATGACCGCATCCACACGGCTGCCGCGCGATCCCTTCCGCAGTTCCGCCTTCAGTTCGGCAAGCGCCCCCGCATCTCCCGCGGCTACCACCTCAACCTCACCGCGATCGGTGTTGCGTACCGTGCCCCGCAATCCCAGTTCTGCCGCTTCCCGATGCACAAACCAACGGAAGCCAACGCCTTGAACGCGTCCACGAACCAAAAAATGCGACACCATGAACGTGTAGTGTCGCAGATGGATACAGAGCAAGCAAGTATGGAAATCCGGAGCAAAAAAAAGACAACCTCACCTAGCCTCGTGGCGTCTGTTCATACAGAACATGTTTTCCGGCCAACAGCACCGCTTTACCGGGCTGTTTCACTTCCGCGAAAAGTCGAGTCCTCACACCGACATCCATGTGAGCATCCGCCTTTTCCTGACACACTTCCGAGGAGATTCAAAAACCATGCCCCTTCTTCGTCGCACACTTCCCACACTCTTGGCCCTGACGGCGGTTTCTGCCCAGGCGCAGTATCTCAAGAACCACGGGGCAAGCTTGTCCGTCGGAGGAACCGGACAGTTCAGCACAATTCTGGAATCCAATAACGGGTATGTGACCAACACCTACGCCATCCCTAACGGGTCGCACACCGATCAGGTCTTTAATCAACAGCAATTCACCACTTGGTCCGCCGGTTTTGTTTCTTCCTTGCAGTTGCATCCCAAGCCCTGGGCGGGGATCGCGCTAAATTATGGCTTCAACCACTATCAGGAACGCTTCGTGTACGGCCTGACCGACAGCACCACCCCCGGTGAAACCCGCGTCACCACGGATGTGCATGAGTTCACAGGCGGCTATCTTTTCCACCCCAAACACATTCCATTCCAGCCCTACCTGGAAATTGGCGGCGGCGCGCTCGACTTCACCCCGGCAAGCGCCTCGAACCAGATTCGCGGTGCTGGTCTGCTCGAAGCCGGCTTTGATATCCCGACCGGCGATAAGCACATCGCCTTCCGCGTGTCCGGCCGGTCACTTTATTACCGCGCGCCCAACTTCTACCAGCCCGCCATCAGCACCAAGGCATGGCGTGCCACCGAAGAGCCGGCCATCAGTGCGGTATATCGCTTCTAACGCAATCTCTTTCCCCCCAGAATGGCAAAAGAGCACCGGAATCTCCGGTGCTCTTTCCTTTCCCGCACGATTACGCCCGGCTCATATACGCGCCTTCCGCGGTATCGACCCGGATTCTCTCGCCCTCATTGATGAACGCGGGCACCTGCACCACCAGTCCCGTCTCCGTCTTGGCTGGCTTGGATACCGAGCTTGCTGTGGCCGACTTAATGCCCGGCTCCGTTTCCACCACGGTCATCTCCACAGAGGGCGGCAGATCGACGCCGACAGCCTTGCCATCGTAGAAACTCACGGAAACTGGCAGATTGGCGGTTAAAAACTCCACGGCATCCCCAAGTACATCGTGCTTCAAATTCGTCTGCTCGTAGGTTTCCTGGTCCATAAAGTAATAATCGTCGCCGTCATTGTAGAGATACTCCATCTTGATCTCATCCACCACGACGCGGTCGATCGGATCGGGCGAACGGAAGCGCTCCACAAACATTGAACCGGTGCGAATATTTCGCAGCTTGGCCTGAATAAAGGCGCGCAGATTGCCGGGCGTCCGGTGTTCGACGGAGAAAACCAGATGAAGATCGTCTTTGAACTTGATGATCATGCCGGGACGCATCTGCGTGGCGGGTATCGCCATAAAGGAACTCCTGTTTCTGAAATAAAAGCTGGAACGATGGACTTCAGACGCGCACTCATTCCGCGCATCCGCACTGGAAAGCTGAAATCCCGTCCTAAGTGATTGTAGTGCACGCACCGTGCTGCACCTGTTCGCTACGCCCTCAGGCGTGAGGGTGAAAAAGCCGATGAAAAAAGCGTCGCAGTGCCCCACCCAAACCGTGCTCCGCCGGTGCTGGATTCGAGCCCACAGGCCCCGCGGTCGACGGCACAGCACCAGCCCCGGAGTTCACTGGAGCTGCCGCAATCTTTACCGGTTCAGCCTCCGCCGGCACAGCACCGTAAGCCGGGGGCGCATTCTTCCCCTCGCCATAGTTAAATGTCGTGCTGACCTGCGAACTCGCCGTACCCACCGGGGCGGCGTTGCCCGATGCCGCAGGCGGTGCTAGCCCTTCACTCTGCGCTTGCGGAAACGGGTACTTGGCTGCCGCAGCCTGTGCCGGGGTCGTCGGTGCGCCGTTCTTTGCCGCCACACTCTGCACGGCCACCGGGCACCCACAGGGCGACCGCTCGTGGTCCACCACGCGATGCACATCGCCTTTTACAAACAACAGGTGCTGCCCCGGCAAAATGCGGTACCCGGCCGCGGAAAACGGATCGCTCACCGCCAGCACCGGTGCTGCTGTGCCGGCATTGTCGACGCAGGTATCGCCTTCCGGTGTCACGCGCAGCTGGAGATTGAGTGCCCCCCTAGTCACCGGCATAAATTTCAGATCGGGCGTCAGAATCACGTCCTGCGCCGTAC
>CAXTNA010000184.1:0-4991 GCA_964245535.1 uncultured Acidobacteriaceae bacterium
CCAGGGGGTTCTGGGGGCGCGGGGAAGCGGTGCGTGACCTGCCCTACGTTCTGGAGGAGATCGCCATCAGAGTGCAGATCCTGCCGGACGGCTCACACATCACCTCCACGGATCGCGAAAAGCAGCTCCGCGATGCCCAGGGACGGATGCGAACGGAAATCTACACGCAAAGGGACGGGCAAATGACTCTGCGTTCTGTTCAGTTGTGGGATCCGGACAGCCGCACCTTGGTTCTGCTGGTTGCATTCAACAAAACCGCGCAGGTCAGGCACGTGCCGGAGCCAAGGCCGCAAACCCCCGAGCAGCAGGCGCGCCGGGCCCAGACGGGTGCCCAGATGGGTGCCCAGACGCGTGCCCAGATGCGTGCCCAGGCAGCGGCTGACCGCACGACAGCCAACTCTGGCACTGCCGGCTCACAGATACCCGCGGCTGATGCCCGGCCACGGGACAGGGAGGTGGTCGAGCTTCCACCACGAACCATTCTAGGCATTCACGCCGAGGGCAAGCGCATAACGCACGTCATTCCTGCCGGAGCGATCGGCAACGATCACGAACTTAGCACGGTGCAAGAGGTATGGTCGTCGCCGGAGCTGCATATCGACCTGGACCAGATGAGGGAGGACTACGCCATGAGTAAAACGGTCGTCACTGTGATCAGCCTGAACAGGGTTGAGGCGAATCCGGCGCTGTTCGAGATACCGGCGGACTATAAGGTGACGGACCATCCAGCCATGGAAATGTCGAACCAGTAGCCCCGACTTACGATGGTGAGGGCTTAAAGAATTTCTGATTTATCCGACACAGGGTAGGGCACGGCTTCAGCCGTGCCGTAAATAGGCCATGGTCATGGCGGCTTCAGCCGCTGAGGTACGCCTTTCGTACAGTTTTGAAAGAGATCACAGTTCCTCAAAGCCCTTCAAGCACTTCGCGCAAAATCTCGTCCGAAAGCTCCTGGTCGTCCACCACCCGCGCCAGCATCACCGCCCCGGTCATCGCAGCTAGGGCGCGGATCGCCTGTTTCCGCGCATGGCGTCGCGGCGACCACGGAAAGTGCACACTCATTTTTCCAATGAGGTCACGCACATAGGTCGTCACCACGGTGCGCGCCTTCGGGACGTCGCGGAAATCGGTCGCCAGCGACGCCATGATGCAGCCCGCCCCGGGATTGTCGCGGTGCAAAGGGCTCAGGTAGTCCCGGAACATGCCCTGCTTGCCCTCCGGGGACGGTTCGAGCCGGTCCACCGCCGCCAGTGTGCTTTGCGAGGCATGCTCCAGTGCCTCCGCCAGCAGCTCCTCCTTTGAGTCGAAGTGGTTATAAAAGGAGCCGTGGGTCAGACCGGTCGCGGTCATGATCTCACTGATGCTCGCGCCGGAAAAACCGCGTTCGCGAAACAAACGTGCCGCGGATTGGAGCGCCCGTGTATGTTTTTCCGCCGTTTCGGATGCCGGATAACGCATAGGGATATCTTACGGGCAAACGGCTTGCGCTCGCGGTTCCTTGACATGAAACCTGATTGGTATCATGCTTGAAGCTATAGCAAAGCCTGATGAGTATAAGGCTTGATGGCCGATCACCGCAGTCGCATCGTGCGACCGGCTGAGACTGCCAGCAACCGGTAAGGACATCCAAGGAGATGGGATGAGCGAGCAAACGAGTCAGAAAAGTATCAGCGCAAACGGCAACGCAGGGCAGGGGACGGCAGTGGTCACGGGGGCTTCCTCCGGCATCGGCAAGGTATATGCGGAGCATTTGGCGCAACGAGGGTACGACCTCCTGCTGGTGGCTCGTCGTGCCGACAGGCTTGAGGCGCTCGCCAAGGAGATTCGCGAGCGCGCGGGGGTTACGGTACGCACGCTGGCCGCTGATCTCGCGCATGCCGGGGAACTCGAGAAGGTCGCCGATGCAATCGCGAACAACCCGGAAATTACCCTGCTCGTGAACAATGCCGGCACCAACAGCGTTGGCATGCTTGCCGATACCCGGTGGCCGGCGCTCGCCTCGATGATTCAGGTGAATGTGCTGGCGCTGGCGCGTCTCACCGGCGCTGTGTTGCCGGGCTTCAAAGCACGCAACCAGGGCGCCATGATCAACGTAGGCTCGGTTCTCAGCTTCTACAGCTATCCCGGCAGTGCAACCTATAGCGGCACAAAGGCCTTTGTGCTGAACTTCACACGCGGCCTGCAGGCAGAGCTCGCAGGCACCAACGTTATCGTCCAACTCGTGGCGCCGGCCGCAACGGAGTCGGAAATCTGGGAGGTCAGCGGTATGGCGCTGTCCAGCTTGCCGCCGGAAGTCGTCATGACTACCGACGATTGCGTGAAAGCGTCGCTACGGGGCTTGGATCTGGGCGAAGCGATGACTTTGCCCTCCGTGCATGATCCCCAGCTGCTCGCCGATTACGAAGCAGCAGCGGCAAACTTGCTAGCCGCATCGCAGACCGGCAAGCCAGCGCCGCGGTATGTCGTGGCTCAGTAACCAAAACATTCCATAGTGGTTTCGTAGCGAACGCAGCGCATGAAGCGGCGAAAAGGCGAGGCGGGTGCCTCGCCTTTCGCATGCTGCGGAGTGGATGCGCTGCGGAGGTTTCTAACGCTTCGATGCGCCGCGCGAGGCCTTCTTCGGCTTCTGCTTGTGCTCGCCGCGGGCCCAGGTGCGGGCAGTTTTGGGGGTTGCTTTCTTGCGGGCGGCACGCTTCAGCTTCTTGCGTTCCGTGCGGTCGGTGATCTTGGTCGTGTTTGCCATGAAATCCTTGTTTGCCGGGACTTTTGGTTGCATGCCCGGACTTGAAGTATGCTGTCTTATGCGCAGTTGTGACGCAGGAGTGACGTATGCCTCGCCTTATCTTCGACGCGGATAGCACGTTCGATCATACCTTGGAACGGCTGGTTGAAACTACGCCTGCTGCTTCAAAGGCAGAAGTAATTCGAAACGCAGTCGCCGTATACAGCTACCTTAAAGGTGTTCTTCCGAAAAATGGCGGCATTCAGAGCATTCAGATCAGCGACGATAAGGGCAAAACAGAAAACGTCTTGATACCTTGATGCTTGTGCAGGATGAATGTGGCTGATCCTTCTCTACCGAATCAAACCTTACCGAAGTTGATAGATCCACGGGTGACTGCACCTCCCGGTGTCACGCCCAACGCGTCCTGGATTCATGCCTCTACAGGTTCTGGCGCTGTAGGGACATTTCGGGATGTTAAGGAACGCTATGCGAGTCGGCTCGCCGTGACTCTCACCTGGACCTTCGCCGTAACAGTGGGTTTATGTCTTTTCGGCATTTTTGGTCTGCTGGTGCTCGACCGGCACGATCCGGCAAGCGCAAAAGCACTGCTGGAACCGGGTATCAGTGCCTTAAAAGAGGCTTGTGTATCGCTAACAGGACTGTTTGGACCCTTGCTGGCTTTTGTTCTCGGTTACTACTTCAAGGAAACGAGTAAACCTGAGTAGTTCATAGCCGTTCGAGCTGGGCGAATTTTTCCACCAGCTTTTTTACGCCGTGCCCTGTAAAGGATACCGTAATCTTGGCGTCTTCGCCGTCGCCTTCGCGCCCCACGATCATCCCTTCGCCGTATTTGGGGTGCCGCACCCGCGTATTCTTGCCCAGGCCGGTGCGTCCGGTCGGGGCCGGGATGTCCATCTTGGGGCGGCCGGGATAGCGTTTGTCGCCCAGCGCATAGCCATTCCCACCGCCTACCGGTCCCTTGCCCCCTTTTCCGAAAAAAGCAGCCGTATTGTCCAGCGGCCCGGAGCCGGCGCGGGGCGAAGCCGCCCCGAAGCGCTGCGAGGCATATTGCCGTGCCGCGCCGGCTTTACCAGACTCCTGCGATTCGTCCTCATAGCTATAGTGGCGTTCCCCACCGTCGTTGTCCCCTTGGCCAAACCGCCACCGGGTGTCGCCGCGTTGCGGGTAGGGCGTCGCGTAGGCATTGCCATAGCTCAAAGCGCCACCCTCCTGCCCAAAGCCAGGCGAGCCGAGGTCTTCGCACAGCTTCGAGGGCACCTCTTCGAGAAAGCGAGAAGCCACCGTGGTCTCGGGCATGTCGTTCCCATAACGGCGGCGATAGCGGGCGCGCGTCATCAGCAGCGTGTCCATGGCGCGCGTCATGCCGACGTAGCAGAGCCGGCGCTCTTCCTCCATCTGCGTGGGGTCCGTAATGGAGCGCGAGTGCGGAAACAGGCCCTCCTCCATGCCGGCAAGAAAGACGAGCGGAAATTCCAGCCCCTTGGCGGCGTGCAGCGTCATCAGCGTCACGCGCGCTTCAGCCGAGTACTGATCCGCATCCGACACCAGCGCCGCATGGTCGAGGAACTCATGCAGCGTTTCGCCGCGGCTAGTTGCATCCTGTGCGGCATTGGCGAGTTCCTTCAGGTTTTCTATGCGGCTGAAGGCCTCAGGCGTGCCTTCTTCCTCGAGCGCGCGCAAGTAGCCGGAGCGCTCGTTCAAGAATTTGATCAGCTCCGGCAAGGTAGCCGGGTCGCCGGGTTTTCGAAAGGCGCGCGCATCGGCGTCGTTGGCGGCATTGTGGTCGCCTTCCTGCGCGGCCACAATGCGGTCGAGCCGGGCTTTGTTCTGCTCGGTGATCCGATTGCCGCGGTCTGAAGCGGTTTGCTTCAGCGGCACGGGCGCGAATGGGTTAAAGCTGATCGGCATATCGCCCACCTTGGCCTCATCTCCGCGATTGCGGAGTTGAGCCGAAGATGGGGCACCCGTGTTCTCTATGACGATAGAGTTTTCTGCGGCAATGGTTGAAATCTCTTCACTGGGACCGAAGTCGAAGCCGAAGTTGAAGCTCGTGTCGAAATCAGAATTCGCGTCATTGGCAGTGACGGTCGGCGGCGGGGCGGGATCGTTGGCGCCAAAATCGAAGCCGAAGTCAAAACTGTCGTCATCAGAGGGCACAGGGCCCAGCATAGAGGGTACAGGGTCCCCTGAAGCGTCCGTTGCCTGCACTCTGTCCCCTGTGCCCTGTGCCCCGTGCCCTGTCCCC
>CAXTNA010000185.1:0-4952 GCA_964245535.1 uncultured Acidobacteriaceae bacterium
ACGGTGCCTTCGACGGCCCCGCCAGGCTTTGGGGGCGCGCTCGACAATGCGTTCAACAACTCGGCACCGGATTATTACGTGGGCATGTCGCTGCTGCTGCCCTTGCGGAACCGCGTGGCAAAGAGCGATCAGTACCGTGCGGAGCTTGAGTCACGGCAAGCGGAGTTGCGCCTGGCACAATATCGCAAGCAGATTCGCATCGAAGTGCGCAACGCGCAGTATGCGTTGGGGGAAAGTCTGGCGCGTGTGCAGGCGGCGGCCAAAGCGCGCGATCTCGCGGCCAAGACCTTCGACATCATGCAGAAAGAGCAGGCGCTGGGGGCGGGATCGAACGTGCAAACGCTGGGGGCGCGGCATGATCTGGCGACTGCGGATTCAGCGCTGGTCGATGCACGTACCGGATATCAGAAGGCCCGCGTGGAATTGGAGCGCGCGGTGGGACGAACACTCGAGACCAACGGCATTGCAATCGAATCAGCCCGTCGCGGAGCACCGGCGGCGGTGGCCCAAGCGGAAAGGCCGCAGTGAGGCTCGCGTTGGTGGAGATGAGCAGGTGAGAGGCTTGAGGCAAACAGGCACGAGGCAGAAACCAATCAACGCGCGTGCGTAGAATCGGATAGCGCTTGTTTTCATCCCAGTTCTTGCAGAGAAACATACCATGGCCGCGATCTCCGCACCTCAAACCGCGAACGTGAAGGCCACACGCAAGGAGATGCCGGCGCCCTCGCTGCTGATTGCTGACGATCAGCAGCATATCCTTGAAACGCTGGAGTTTCTGCTCAAGCCGCAAGGCTACCAGCTGCAAAAGGCGCGCACGCCCGCGGCCGTGCTGGAGCATTTAGAGGCCAAGCGCTTTGATGGGCTGCTGATTGATTTGAACTACACGCGCGACACGACCTCCGGTCGTGAAGGGCTCGATCTGCTCGCGGCCATTCGGGAGCGTGGGTTGGATCTGCCGGTGATCGTGATGACGGCGTGGGCCAACGTGGAGCTCGCGGTGGAGGCGATGCAGCGCGGCGCGAACGATTTCATCCAGAAACCTTGGGACAATTTGCGTTTGCTCACGATTTTGCGCACGCAGTTGGATCTGCACCGGGCACAGCATCGGGCGCAGTGGCTCGAAGCGGAAAACCGTACCTTGCGACCGGAAGGCGCGCCGGATTTCATTGCGAGGGCGCCCGCGATGCAGCCTGTGCTGGAGCTGCTGCAGCGCATTGGACCTTCGGACGCCAACGTGCTCATCACGGGCGAGCATGGCACAGGCAAGGAGATCATCGCGCAAACGCTGCATCGGCTGTCGCATCGTGCCGCGCATGCACTGGTGGCGGTCAATACCGGTGCGCTTTCCGAGGGCACGTTCGAAAGCGAGATCTTTGGACATGTAAAGGGAGCGTTCACCGATGCGCGTGCAGATCGTCTGGGGCGGTTTGAACTGGCTTCGCGGGGGACGCTGTTTCTGGATGAGATCGCGAACGTGCCCATGCGGCAACAGGCGAAATTGTTGCGCGTGCTTGAAACAGGCGAGCTGGAACGCGTTGGATCGTCGACCACGCGCAAGGTGGATGTGCGTATGCTTTCCGCCACCAATGCCAATCTGCATGCGGAGGTAGCCGAGGGCCGCTTTCGCGCCGATCTGTTATTTCGCTTGAACACAGTGGAAATCCATTTGCCCCCTTTGCGCGAGCGGCGTGAGGACATCGGTGCGCTCGCGGCGCACTTTCTCAGCCGCTATGCAGAGCGATACCGGCGACCGGTACGGGGCGTCGATCCATCGGCTATGCAGGCGATGCTTGCGTACCGTTGGCCCGGCAATGTACGCGAACTCGACCACACGATGGAGCGTGCGGTGCTGATGGCGCGCGGGGTGGTGATCGGTGCGGCTGATCTGGGGATCGACTTGGGTTTTTCCGTGCAGCAAATGCAGAACTCGCCGCAAGTGCTCGATCAAATGCTCGATGAGCTCAGCCTCGAGCAGGTCGAGGCCATTCTCGTGCGCAAGGCGTTGGCGCGGTCCAGCGGTAACGTAAGCCAAGCGGCGGAAGCGCTTGGATTAAGCCGTGGTGCGCTTTACCGGCGTATGGAAAAGCATGGTCTTTGAAGAGCCTCGGCGCGTGATGGAGCCCCCGTTCGCTGCCGGCTCACAGCCGGTGGTGAAGCCCTCGGCGGAGGCGACGAAACAACGCCGGCGTGTGCCGTTAAAGGCGAATCGCCGCCGGTTGAGCTATGATCTGCGGCTGCGCCTGTGGCTGTTTGCGCTTTCTGTGCCCCCGATCGCGGTGATGTCTTTTCTTGTGTGGCATTCTGCGGGGTCGCTGCTATGGGCACTGGCTGCGGCTGCCGTACTGACACTTTTTTTCGCGGTGGCAACGGAAACATTGTTTGAGCAGCTGACACGACCGCTGCAGACCCTATCGAACATCGTGGCCGCCCTGCGCGATGATGACTTTTCGTTTCGTGCGCGGGGTGCGCGGCGCGGCGATTCGCTGGGAGATCTGGCGCTCGAAATCAACGCGCTTGCCGGCACGCTGCAAGCGCAGCGCGGCACCGCACGCGACGCGCTGACGCTGGCCGAACGCGTGATGGCGGCCATGCGCACCCCTGTGCTGGCATTTGCGCCTGAGGGCACGCTGAGGCTGTTGAATCCGGCGGCGGAAAGCGCCTTTGCGCTGCGGCGCTCCACGGCGCTCGGGCAACATGCCGTGACGCTTGGGCTCGAGCCCTTGTTTCGCTTGGCGGACGGGGCAGTTCATGCGCATCCGGCGGTTTCCGGCGTGGCCGGCGAAACGCGCTGGTCGCTGCGGCGATCTTCGTTCCGGTTGGGCGGCGTGCCGCATGTGTTGTTTGTGCTTTCGGATGTGCAAGCGGCTTTACGCGAAGAGGAACGTGTGGCCTGGCAGCGCCTGGTGCGCGTGCTCAGCCACGAGATCAATAATTCGCTGACGCCGATCAGCTCGTTGGCGGGTAGCTTGCGTCAGCGGCTCCAGGGAATGGAGACGAAGGCTGCCGTGGACCCCTTTGCGGCTCCTATTGCGGAGGAGCCTGTTGCAGGGGAGCAGATCGCGGATCTGTGCCGCGGGCTGCACCTTATCGAAGATCGCGCGCTGGCGCTGCACCGCTTTCTGCAGGCCTATCAGCAGCTGACGCGGCTGCCGCAGCCCCACCTGAAAAGGGTGCACTGGCCGGCGTTGATCGAAGGCGTGGTGGGCCTGGAGACGCGGATGGCGGTGACGCTCGAAGGGGGGCCGGAGCTGGTATCGCTCGCCGATCCGGCGCAGATCGAGCAACTGCTGATCAATCTGCTGCGCAATGCCGTGGAGGCGGCGCAGAGCGTCGCCGCGCAGGCGGATGGTGTGAGGGGCAGCGCGGAGGTCAGCGTTGGGTGGACGGCGAGCCGGACGGAGCTTACGGTGCATATCCGCGACAACGGGCCGGGGCTGGCAAATACGGCAAATCTGTTTGTGCCGTTTTACACAACGAAGCCGGATGGCAGCGGCATCGGGCTCGCCTTGGCCCAGCAGATCGCTTCAGGACATGGCGGTACCCTGCTGTTGACGAACCGGCATGATGGGCAGGGGTGTATTGCCGAACTGCATTTACCGTTGTGGAACGAGTCCTCCCAACAGTCTTGACGCTGCGACAGGAGCTCAACTCCAACACGACAAGGACCTTTCACCGACCGTGCCCAAGGCTCCCCTGCGTGTGGTATAAACCTAGGCACCGGAAGACAGCTGATTCTGCCGCGCTTTGCAGGCAGGACGCTCCAGGCAAGCCTTTTGCATGAGGGTGCCGCAGGCGGGGGTCGTTCCGTTCCGTTGCCCCTGCAGTTGGCTGTTGCTGTGGTGTTTTGTGGTTGGAGTTTAGGTCGGTTCGCTTGCCTGTGCTGCTCACGTTTTGTGAGGTGTTTCGCTGATGTCTTCGTTTCGCTTCGCGTTCCGTCGGGTTTGGATGTTGAGCATCGTGTTCGGCCTGTTCGCTCCCGGCGCGCGGGCCATGCAAGACGTTCCCGGTACACAACCGGCAACTGGGGCGCAAGCGACGCAGCCAGTTCTGAGCGCGCAGAGTGCTTCCGCGGATTCGGTCGTCGTTCCCGGCCCGCTGCGGTCGTTTCTGCGCATGGCGGGCATCAGTCAGCAGGCCAGGCCCGCCGATGTGTTGCCCTTGCTCGCGCGCAACGTCTACCAAAACGGTTATAGCGCCAAAGCGCCTACCGAATTCCTACTGCTGATTGAGCGCTACCTGACCCAAGCGCGAGAACTGCAGGCCCTCGCCGGGGCGGACGGCACGATCCGCGTCGCCGATTGCGCGGGGGCGGACCGGCTGCTGTTTATCTTGGGCTATCAACTGCGGCACGGGTGCGGCGGCGTAATCGCGACCGAAACAAAAGATGCGGAGCGCGCTTTTCTCACCGTGGACTCCGGTTTTCCGTTAACGGACCTCGAAGAAGCGCTGCAAAAAGGCGTGCCGTTTACCTATCCGTACGCTTCATCCACACTGCCGGTGCTGTTCCGTAAAGCCGATTGGATAGCCCTGGGCACGCCGCAGACGATGCATTCCAACGATCTGCCGGACGCTCTGTTCAGCGATCCCGCCGTGGCGCGGTTGTACTCCGGCATGAGCAAGATGGACGCGGACACGGCAACCTATCTTGCGCACGCATTGCGGATGAAGAGCCTGCTGGCCGTGGCCACGGCTATCGACTTTTACGGCAGCCAGATTAGCGTGCGGTCCGGGCGTGTGCTGGTGCCGGGCGGGTCGGCCGCGGAACCGGCATGGGGGGCCGTTGTCGGGGTGAGCCCGGCGGCACCCACCGAGTTTGTCGCTCGATTGCTGGCCCGCGACCGGGGCTGGCTGCTGGCCTACTTCGATGTGCTTTCACGAGCGAGCGCCGAGCAGCAGGCCCACCTCACGGAAGGAACGCGTTTGGCCCGGAACTATGAAGCGTTTCGCATGGC
>CAXTNA010000186.1:0-4894 GCA_964245535.1 uncultured Acidobacteriaceae bacterium
GCAGATGGGTATGCAGCGGGCCCACGCGGGGGTGCGGCGGCAGATCGCGGTAGCGCACACCTACCCCCGTACTTGCGGCTATTGACGCGCGGGACGCACTCTCCGGGATGGGCAGGCTGATGAGTTCCTCGCCAACGCGCAGGCTGGGCCGTCCGCCCCACGTTGCGTCCGCGCCCTTACGGCTCAGGATGATGCGTTGCGGAAGCTGGTCGGGATGGAAGATGGGGTTCATGCGGTTTGTAGAAAAATGGAGAGAAAACAATCTTTGATTGTCATCCCGCAGCGCAGCGGAGGGAGCTGCCTTCCCCGTGCGACTGCGATGCTCCAAAGGAAAGCAGATCCCTCCGCTGCGCTGCGGGATGACACAAGCCTGCGCTTCTGTATGACACATGCCTGCGCTACTGGATGACACAAGCCTGCGCTACGGGATGACACAAGCCTGCGCTACAGGATGACACAAGCGTGCGCTACGGGATGACAATCAAAGTACGCTGCCGAATCACAAAGAATGCGTTAACGCGCGTCTGCAAACGCACTGCCGGGCAGAATGCGTGGGCGCTCCGGGTCATCCGCTACCGTTTCCACCAGCCGATAGAAGAACACATTGAACCGGCCGGCCGCGATAAAGTCGATCGGCTGAGTCAGGTCGTCCTGCGGGCGATGGTATTGCACTTCATACCAGTGCCGGTAGCGTGTTTCCGCCTCCGTGCCGGGGTCGAAGCCGAAGACGAACCCGATGGCCGGTACACCCGCACGCAGAAAGGGATAATGATCGGCGCGGCGCAGCAACCCGCGTTCCGGCTCACGATCTTCGCGCAACGCAATACCCTCCCCTGCACCGACCGCCATCGCTGTTGCACCCAGGGTCGTATCGTGAATGGCGAGCGCGGTCAGGATGTTTAAGGGAAACAAGGGCCGCAGTTGATCGAGGTTGATGTCCGCGGCCAGCTGCGCCAAGGGAACGGTGGGGTGCTCGACAAACCATGTGGAACCGAGCAGCCCCTTTTCTTCCCCTGTGAAGGCACAGAACAGGATGGACCGTTTGGGCGGCGCGAGCGCCACGCCGGTCACCTGCTGCTGCCCCGGCAATCGGCCCGGAAATTGATCTCGCTTGGGTCGCGGACTCGCGTCCGGTTGGAACGCTTGGCCGTCCCGGAGATCGTCCGCCATTTGGATCAGCAGCGCCACATAGGCCGCATCGTCCAGCGTGCCGTTATACAGGTTGTCGCCGAGAACCGGCGTGCCGAAGCCATAGCCGTCCAGATGCGCCGCCACTACCACATACTGGTCGCGCAACGTGCGATCGGCGCCGGGCAGCACGGCCAACACATTGGGGGAGGCGATGTCTTTTTCCGTCGTGTGCAGCCTGACCTCGAACCGAGCGGGTATATCGAAATTCGCCAGCGGCTGTTGCGCACCGCCCGCTTTCAGGATCGCCTCCGCACCCTGCCCGGTGCCTTCGAGCAACTTGGCAAACGCCGCTCCGCTAAGGCGCATGGCTGGCAGCATGTCCGTCGCGGCTCGGCCGGCACCGGCGTCCTGCGCCTTTTGCGGCTCACACAGCGTCACGCTGCGCGCGTAAGCGTAGGGCCAGCGTGGCGGCTCGATCGTGAAGTACGGGTCATCCACCGTAAGAACGCCGCGCGCGCCGCCTTTGCGGGCATTCAGGAGGCGCTCACCCCCGCCCGGCAAGCCATGTCGCTGCGTGCCGAAGCAGACGACGATCTTGCCGGCAATCTCCTGCATGGCCTCGGCGCCACAGTAGCCGCGAAAGACCAGCGCGCCCCCACCCTGCATCGCCGCTTCCCGCGCGGGTGTTGCGGTGATCTCATAAAGAAACTGCAGGGAAATCCGCCGGCCATTCCCGCGCACGATCGTGAAGCTGGTGCCTTCGGGCGTTAGGTCGACCTCGTGCATGGGCACAGTCTGGAAGAAGCTGCCGCCCTCGCCGGCGGGCTGCAACCCGGCCGCGGCGAAGCGCTTGGCCACGTAGTCCGCCGCGCGTGCATACGCCGCCGTCCCCGTGTCACGGCCCTGCATGGCATCACCGGAAAGCGCCTCGGTTGTGTGCCACCAGGCCAGCGTGTCCGGCCCCTGGATTTCCGCGTCACGTGGGTGCTGCGCCGCCGCACCTATGCTGCCAGTGAGCAAGGCTGCCAAGCTAATCCGCAGAAGCCTCTTCATTCCTCTCTCCAATCCTCACCCGGCATAATGCGCTTCATAAAATCATCAAACAGCGGCACCGTGAAGGCCGTGTCGCCGTGGCTCGGGCTCCAAATCATTCCTTTGGCGATCATTCGTTCGCGCAAAGGGCCCAGGGCACTCACCTTTTTGCCCACGACATTAGCAATGTCTCCCGAACGGTGCGGCCCGGGCCCAAGCTCCGCCATGGCGCGCAGATATTTCCGCTCCGCCGGGGTCACCCGATCGAAGCGCACCAGAAAGAAGCTGTCATCCAGCGCCGCAATGGCGGACTCCGAGGCAATCAAAACATCCTCATAGGTGATCGGCGACCGTGGGGCGACATCCCAAGAGTGCTTTCCCCATTCTTGAAGAAAATACGGATATCCTTGCGTGCGGGCGAGGATTTCCGCCATGGCCTCGTCGGTATATGCCACGCCCTCCTCCGCCGCCGGTTTGCGGATTGCTTCTGCCGCCTCAGCCGGAGGCAACGGGCCAATTGGGGAAAAGTCAAACATACGTTCCGCATACGACTTTGCATTGCCCGCCAGCGCGCGCAACTGGGGCAGCCCCGCGCCTACAACCCCGATGGGAAGTTTGCGCTGCGTGCACCGGTGTATGGCGGAGATCAGTGCGGCAAACTGTACTTCCTCTAGATACTGGATTTCGTCGATAAACAAAATGACCGCAGTGGCGGCAGCTTTCGCCGCTTCGCCCACGCGTTCCATCAAGGCGGTCAGGTCTACCTCGAGGTTGCCGCTATCGGCCTCGCCCGGTGTCGGCTCCACGTCATAACTCAACTCCAGATCGTGATACTTCATCTTGAGCCCCCGCGCAAAGCCTGATAAGGCACTCAAGCCTCGCTGCGCAAACGACTTTGCGGCTTCCGAACGCGACAGCTTCAGCAAAGCAGACCGCAATTGGGGAGCAAGCAGCGCTGGCAACGACCGCCGTTCCGGCGTTTCTGCATGGACCGTGATGATGCCCTCATTTTCGACATCCTGGCGCATCTGCTCCAACAGCACCGTTTTACCGACGCCACGCAAGCCCACCAGCAGCGTGCTTTTTGCACTACGGCCCAACCGCAGGCGCTGAACGGAAAGGGTGACCTCCTTGCGCAAGGCGTCACGGCCGACTAGGTCTGGCGGGGAAGCACCTGCACCGGGAGCATACGGGTTCTCAAGCCGGTTCATTGAAGTATTTATAACAAAATTAGCAAAGTTAGCAGAAAATGATAATTTCGCTAATCTCGTCAATTACGCAAATTGCTCGAGAAACCGGACATCGCCTCCATACAGCAGGCCAATGTCCGCAATGCCGTACCGCATCATCGCGATGCGGTCGACGCCCATGCCGAACGCAAAGCCGGCGATGCGGCGCGTGTCGTACAGCGGCTCGCGGCCAAGCGCGATGCGTTGCCGATCGACCGCCGCAAAGACATGCGGATCCACCATGCCGCATCCCAATAGCTCAATCCAGCCGGAGTGCTTGCACTTACGGCAGCCCCGTCCACCGCAAAAGGGGCAGGAGATCTGGACATCGGCGCTGGGTTCTGTGAACGGAAAAAACGAGGGGAAAAACCGCGTCTTTACTGCCGAGCCGAAGAGCGCCTTCATCGCATGATCGAGCGTTCCCTTTAAGTCGGAGAAGGTGATGTTTGTGTCCACGCACAGGCCTTCCACCTGATGAAATACAGGCGAATGCGTCGCATCGGCGGCATCGTTGCGATGCACCTTGCCAGGGATGACCACGCGCAAGGGTGGAGCCTGCGCCAGCATGGAGCGAATCTGCACAGGCGATGTATGCGTGCGCATCAGGAGCCGATCGCGCAAAGGCTTCGCGTCCTGTCCGGCCACCACCAGTGTGTCCTGGGTGTCGCGCGCGGGATGGTTGGGTGGAAAGTTCAGCGACTCAAAGTTGTAAAAGTCCGACTCCACCTCCGGCCCCAGCGCGACCGAGTAGCCGAGCCGCTCAAAGACCGCAACGATCTCGGTCATGGTGCTGATGAGCGGGTGCTCGGCGCCGAGACGGGGCGCGGTACCGGGCAGCGACAGATCGAGCACGCTCCCTTCCACCGGGCGTGCGGTCCGCGGCTGTGCCGATTCGGCGACCAGCGCCTCAATCTCCTCTTTCAGTGCATTGAAGCGCTGCCCGATCAACCGTTTTGCGTCAGTTGGGGCCGCTTTCAACCAGGCATCGGCAACGGCCTTCAAACGGCCCTGCTTGCGGCCCAACCATTCCAAACGAAACGCTTCCGGTTCCCCTGCGGCCACCGCAGCACGAGCTTCGGCGAGCACCGCAGCGAAGGCCGCGTCCAGAGAGGCTTCAGAAAAGTCGGTCAACTGCGGGATGTGGGTCACGTCCATCGATCTCAAACAGCGAGTAGGTTCCCGCTCGGATCAGCATACTATCGTCGCTCACACCGTAACACGACACCGAGGTCGTCCGAAGGCTGGTTAACAGCATTCACCTGTTCGCGCCGACGACCCCTACGGCCCGTGTAACCGGGAAGTTGTATCCACCTCACGGCGACCGTTCCGCAAACGGGGGCGCCGCTCCTGCATACTGAACAGTACGGCTGTACGCTCTCTGCGGCCGGAGGCCCGCATGCGTTTTCGAAGTGCTCTGCTGCTGTTGCTGGTGTTTGCTCTCCTTGCGCCCATCGGCTGTACCAACAGTTCCATGACCTCCCCGGGTCTCCCGCCTGACTTCA
>CAXTNA010000187.1:0-4833 GCA_964245535.1 uncultured Acidobacteriaceae bacterium
CGTGAGCCCCGCCGCCGCCCCGCCCTCGCCCAACTCCGTCCGGTACACCCACAGATGCCCCGCACGCAGCCGCTCTGCGGCTCGGCGGGAAACCCGAAGCACCAATCCAGTCACATCTTCAGTCCCCGTCCCCATCACAACAACCGGGGCACATCAACCCCGAGCACATCCGCCAGGGCCGCCACCACCAGGCCATGATCTTCCCGTTGCGGCAATCCTGAAAAAATCACGCTACCCACCGGTCCCGTGCCCACCAGCACGATCGGAAAGCCGCCGCCATGCGTCGCAAAATCCGCTTCAGCCAAAGCATGCCGGCCTTCCAGCGTTCCGCCATCGCGCTCCAGCTTCCGCCCCACCGCATAAGAGGAACGCGCAAATGGTGCACCGTATTCCGTTTTCGGCGAATCCAGTTCGCCTGCCCTGGATTGGCGCCCGGCGTCGCGCACGCAAACAAAAGCTGCCCGGCAACCTCGATCTCGATCGTGCACCCCGCACCTTTGTCCACCGCCGCCACACGCAGCTTCGACCCCAGCACCCACGCGGTCTCCGCATCGAACGCCTGGAAGCGCAGCCGCTGTTCCTGCTCGTCAAGGATGTGGAGGTCCTGTTCCAATCTCATCGTTTCCCTCCATCCGCAGTCCGCATAGCAACCGGCATTACGCTGTCATAATCATCACTTCCGTAGACTTGATCAACGCGACCACGCGATCGCCGACCTTCACGCCCATCTCCTCCACGCTCTGCCGCGTAATCACGGACTCGATAAGGTTTTCTCCTACACGCACGGTCACCTTCGCTGTAACCGTTCCCAAAACAATCTCTTCCACAGTCCCGCGCAACTGATTGCGTGCGGAAATTTTCACAGTGCTGTCAGCCATCGCTATCCCTTCCGTTCTCGCCCTTCCATTCTCCATAATCCAGTGTACGCGGCGCTTCCAGCGTGCTCCTCTTGTGTACAGCCAGATAATCGTTATGCATACCTAAATACTCGCTGTCATCCTGAGCGCAGCCGGGGTCCCCAGCGAGCGTTCCTTGCTCGTTGGGGTGGAGCGAAGGACCTCTGTATTCCTTCGAGGCGCCAATATAGTCGGGCCGAATACCAAGGTCCCTTCGCTGCCCTCAGGACGAACAGCGAAATACTCATCATTTTCGCTAACTCGACCCTAAAGAAAATTCCAACACTGCCGATAACCGTAGGCGAGGGTCATTCTCGCCGCTACCATGGGTTTCATGCTTCTCGTTCGACACACGCTCGTCACCGTCCTGCTCTGCGCGTTCCCCTCCCTCGCGCACACGCAGAACGCGCACGCCACCAAAACGCAGGCTGCGGCAACAGCGCCTTCCGCCACGGAAGTCCTCGACCTGAACATGTACTCGCGCATTCGTGACGAGGGCTTCAATCATTCCCATGTCATGGAGTACGCCGGCGCTCTCTTCGACGACATCGGCCCACGTCTGACCGGCTCGCCGGCCATGACCCGTGCCAACGAGTGGACCCGCGCGCAGCTGGCCGCCATGGGCTGCAGCAATGCCCACCTCGAAAGCTGGGGCGAGTTCGGCATGGCCTGGACGCAGCTGAGCGCCTCGCTGGCGCTGGTCAAACCTTCGCAAAGCGTCCTCACAGCCCAGGCCACTCCCTGGTCGCCCGCAACGGCAGCGGCTGTCACAGCCGACGTGGTTTTTGTCCATGGAATGAAGAGCGAGGCGGAGTTCGCGGTCTGGAAGGGCAAGCTCAAAGGCAAGGTCATCCTCTACGGATCGTCCACTTCCGATCCCAAGGTAGACCCCGACAGCGTACCCAAAATGGAGCACTACGACGCCGCCAAGCTGCACGAGATTGCCGACTATCCGCTAAACGGCGATATGAGCGAGCAAGCCGTGCTGCCCACAGATCCGAATCTCATCCGGCCGGTGGTGCAGGGGTGGGCATTTAAAGAAAAGGTCGGAAAGTTTTTCGCCGACGAAGGCGCGGTTGCCATTCTGGTGCCCGGTGGGTCCGGCGGCGTCCTGCACGACGACACCGGCTACTCCATGGGCTGGTTCGTCTACCGCCCGGAACACAAGCAGCTCATCCCGGAAGAGGTCGTCGCCACCGAGGCTTGGGATCGCATGCAGCGCCTAATCGACCACAAGGTGCCGGTCACGGTAAACCTCGCCATCAACACGCGATTTGGTGAGGAACATGTGCCGGGGATGAACACGATCGCCGAGATTGCCGGCACAGACCCCAAGCTGAAAGAGGAAGTCGTCATGGTAGGCGGCCATCTCGATAGCTGGATCGGCGGAACGGGCGCCACCGACAACGGCGCAGGCGCCATCGTAGCGATGGAGGCCATGCGCATCCTGACCGCACTGCGTGTGCAACCTAGGCGCACCATCCGCATTGGCCTCTGAGCGGCGAAGAACAGGGCATCTTTGGATCGCAGGGGTACGTGAACCAACACTTTGCCGCGTTCCACTACTCGGGCGCGAAGGAGGATGCGGATACTCCACTATTTCTCCAGCCCATGACCGCACCGCCCACCCTGAAACCCGAAGCCGCCAAACTCGACGCCTACTACAACATGGACAACGGCACGGGCAAACTGCTGGGCATCTACACGGAAGGCAACGAGGGCATCGGCGACATCTTCTCGCAATGGATGAAGCCGCTTAGCGACCTCGGCATGACCACGGTCTCCACTCGCAGCACCGGCTCCACAGACCATGTGCCCTTCCAGATGGCCGGCCTGCCCGGCTTCCAGTTCATCCAGGATCCACGCGACTACGAAAGCCGCACCCACCACACCGCGCTCGACACCTATGAGCACCTCAGCGAGCCGGACATGAAACAAGCCGCCGTCATCGAAGCAGTCTTTCTCTACAACACTGCCATGCGCGACGCCATACTGCCCCGGCCCGCGCTGCCCACAGGCATGCAACCGGACAAGCCGCTAAAAGGCCTCTACCCGGATGCTGCCAAGTGACCAAGTGAACCCTGGAACACGTAGTCCGTGGTGTACAGAACTTCTCTCTTCGTGATCATTCCTCAAGGAATCTGCATTTAGAGGGCTCTTCTTTCGTTTGTAGGACTTCTCTCTTTTATTGTCATTCCGAAGGGAATCTGCGTTTGTAAGACATCTCTCTTTTGTTGTCATTCCCGAAGGGAATCTGCATTTGTAAAACTTCTCTCTTTTGTTGTCATTCCCGAAGGGAATCTGCGTTTGTAGGGCTTCTCCCTTTTATTTTCCTGCCCGAAGCCGGGGTCCCCAGCGAGCGCTGTTGCTCGATGGAAGGAAAGGGAATTCGTTGTTGTCTTTCTTTACACCATCCGCGAATCCGCTCTAGGCTGGAAGCTTCATGGTTGTTTAGCGCCAACGGCGCGTCCTATACCAGCCTGGGCCGCAAGGCCCAGGCTGCATATCAAAGGATGTTTCAGGGCTGAAAGCCCGACACAAAGCTCGGGGCTACATCAATAGGGAAAGCTTTAAACGTGGATCCAGCAAAGCGCCATCCTGGAACAAAAACCACCCGCGCCGACTTGTGGCGCACATTGCGGCACGATGTGTACCGTTACCGCGGCCGTTCGGACGCATCCGCCTTCCTAAGTGCATGGCTGCGGGAACCGGGTTTCCGCTTCACCTGGTATCTGCGCAAAGTCGCCTTCTATGCCCCACGAAAACGTGGATTCGGCATCCTGCCCTACCTTTACCATCGCGTTCTGCTGAACCACTACCGTTTCCGCTACGGACTCGATATCTCACCGGCAACCCGGTTGGCTCCGGGCTTCTTTATCGGCCATTTCGGCGGCATCGTCATCAGCCCCTTCGCCGTACTCGGGCGCAATGTGAACGTCGCCCAGGGAGTCACCATCGGCGCCACCAATCGCGGTGCCCGTCAAGGTGCGCCCATCCTCGAAGACCGGGTCTGGGTTGGCCCCAACGCCATCATTGTGGGCAAAATCACCATTGGCCGTGAAGCGCTGATCGCCCCCGGTGCGTACGTCAACTTCGATGTGCCGCCCAAGGCCGTCGTCCTTGGCAATCCCGGAAAAATCATCTCTGAAAAGGGTTCTGCCGGATACATCAGCAACGCCTGGGACCCCGAGCCGTTGGATGAGAGCTTTTCTCACAAGACATCGCTTTCGGGCTGAAGGCCCGGCACATCATAGCCTGGGGGCGAAGCCCCAGGTTGCCGGCAGGAATTCAACAAAGGGCTGAAAGCCCGACGCACAGGTCAGGCTATACCCATGAAACGCCCCAAAAAGGCCAGGGCACCTCGTCATGGGGGTTAGCGCCAACGTAAGGGGGTTAACGCCAACGGCGCATCGACACCAGGCTGGGCCGCAAGACCCAGGTTTGCGTGCCTGCCAGGATTCGAGGGCTAAAGCTCGCCCTGTAGCCCGGCCAAATGCTGGAGAAAGGCTTCCCGCTCCCCAATTCCCCTCCCAGGCCGCCCCATACGTAAGCGCCTGGCAAGCATGTGCCGCATCAACAAACGCGGCAAAGTCGGCTTTTCACAAAGTGGTCTGCTACGGATCAGCACGTCTGTCACGGAATCGGCATCCGAAGACGAAGCAGCCGACGATAGTCACACGTCGGCCCCATCCTGCAGCATCTTTCCTCGCTGCCTCCTCTTGACCAGCCCTGAACCCGCTCCAACGCCCTTCGAAAGGCACCCATGTTTACTCGCTCTGAAAAACTTCTCATTCCCCTCAAGAAACCGGCAAGCCCGGATCCAAACGGCGCGGCGGCCATTCAGGAGCTGCTCGGCGGCAAATTCGGCGAAATGTCGACGCTGAATAACTAACTGCACCAGTCCTTCGGCTTCAAAGAGAAGAAGAAACTCAAGCCG
>CAXTNA010000188.1:0-4773 GCA_964245535.1 uncultured Acidobacteriaceae bacterium
GAGCGCAGAGTGGAGAGACCTGCAGTTTCGCGGTCTGGAACAGCAGATTCTTCAGAGATGACAGAAAAGGAAGCAAAGACTCTTGCACACCAACAGACAATTTGCTCTAGCGTAAGCACCCGTAAGTATGTAAGCGCGTCTGCTTTCTTTGTCATTGCCGAAGCCGGGGCTCCCAGCGAGCGTTGTTGCTCGATGGGGTGGAAGGAAATCTGCGTTTCGGCCTCCATGCCGATGTGGAGGTGTTTTCAACTAAAACCATTCTCCCTTGGGTAGTTCTGTCGCGAGCAAAACTGCAGGTCTCTCCACTGCGCGAACGATGAAGCCGTTCGCTTCGGTCGAGATGACACCTTTGTAATTAGGCCCGTGTGCTGACACTCAGACGACAAATCGTGCAGGACCCGGTCTGCTTCGGTCGAGATGACACAGCTATCGTGAAACGAGAACAGCTAAAGCAATTCTTTTTGCGGATTGCAGACCATCCACAGTTGACCTTCACGCACGAGCAGCCGTCAAAGCGGCATCGGGGCTCCCGCACTTTTTACAAAAGGCTTCTTCATGCAGCGCATGCATCGCGTCGCCACCATGGTCGTGTGTCTCCTCAGCGCCCAGCACGCCGCGCACCTGGCGGCGCAGGCGGCAAACCCAACGCTGAATCCGGGAGACACCCCCAACACCGCCCCTGAAAATCCAGCCGACACCGCCAAGCAGGGCCTGCTCTCAGGGGTGATCACCGACCCCACCGGTGCTCGCGTTCCCGGAGCCACCCTGCATCTTGAAGGCAAGGGCGGCCGGCACGATGCCGTCACCGATGCCGTCGGGCACTTCAGCCTTCGCGTGGCCGCAGGCAAGTACACCCTGAGCGTCACCGCCAGCGGTTTTGATACTCTGCATCGCGAGGCGATTCAAGTATCGGCCCGCGGCCACACCGATCTGCCGCTTACCCTTTCCCTCAACGCGGAGATGACCGAGGTCAACGTAAACTCCGCTGACAGCGACGGCACCGCCGCCGGCAATAACAGCACCGCCATCAGCCTCAGCGGCGATAAACTGGCCACGTTCTCTGACGACGACGCCACGTTTCAGCAGCAAATCCAGGCCATCGCCGGCGGGGGCGGCGATAGCGACTCCGGCGGCAATCAGCTCATGGTCGACGGTTTTTCCGGCGGTCGCTTTCCGCCCAAAACCGCCATCCGCGAAATCCGCATCAACTCCAATCCGTTCTCGGCCCAGTACGAGTGGCTCGGCTTCGGCCGCATTGAGGTCTTCACCAAACCCGGTGCCGATACCTACCACGGCAACTTCAGCGTCGCCGGCAACAACCAGAGCTTCAATGCCCGCAACCCATTCACCGGCCCACAGCCGCCGTACCATAACCTGTATTTCGACGCCGATCTTAATGGCCCGATCGGCCATAAGACTTCTTTTTTCCTCGCCGGCAACCGCACCGACCAGCAAAATAATGCCGTCATCAATGCCTTCAATCCGGACGGTACACCGCTTTCAGAAGCCGTTCCCAACCCACAGAACAACAGCACCTTTTCAGCGCGCCTCGATCGCCAGTTCACGGCCAACAATGTCCTCACCGGCCGCTACGAGTGGAACAATGCAGGTCAGTCCAACAGCGGGGTCGGCCTGCTCGTGCTTCCCTCTGAGGGCATCACCTCCAGCGCCACGACCCAAACGCTGCAGCTTGGCGACACCGAAACGCATGGCGCGTCCACCGTTATCGAGACGCGCTTTGAGTACGTTCGCACACGCACGCGGCAAACGCCCAACAGCACCGCGCCCACCCTCATCGTGCAAGGGTCCTTTTCGGGCGGCGGCAGTCCCTCGCAAACCGCCACCGACAGCCGCAACCACTACGAGCTTCAGGAATACATCTCTCGCGTCTTCGGGCCGCATTTCCTGCGTGCCGGTGGCCGGTTCCGCGCCGAGCGCGAAGCCAACACCTCCAGCGGCGGCTATAACGGCTCCTTTACCTTCAGCCCCACCACCGTCAACGGCCAGCAACTCTCCGCACTCCAGGCTTACGGGATCACCCAGCAGGGGCTGGCCCAGGGCCTCAGCCCGGCTGCGATTCGCGCTGCCGGCGGCGGTGCCTCGCAGTTCAATCTCACCGCGGGCATTCCCTCCGCCGAGGTCAGCACCGACGAACTGGATGCCTACGCCGAGGACGAGTGGAAGCTTCACAAAGATCTCACCTTCAACTACGGCCTACGCCTCGAAAGCCAAACCGCCGTTCCGGATCACTTCGATCCCGCGCCGCGTATCGCGCTTGCTTACGCCGTCACGCCGGGCAAACGCAAGGAGCCGCTGGTGGTGCTGCGCTCCGGCTTCGGCCTTTTCTATTACCGCTTCGATGTTGGCAACCTCCTCACCGCCGTGCGGCAAAACGGTGCCTCGCAGAGCGCGTACTACCTCCAGAACCCGGACTTCTACCCCAACGTCCCTGCGCCCACAGGCCTGCCGTCCGTGGAACCGACGACCTATCACGTCAGCCCCGATATGCGCACGCCCTACAACATGATGGCCAGCTTTTCCGTCGAGCACAGCTTCGGCAGCAAAGGCAATGTCGGTGTCACCTACATGGGGGTGCGCGGGGTGCACCAGTACCTTTCCCGCAACATCAACGCACCCCTACCTGGCACCTACAATCCAGCCAATCCCACCAGCGGCACGCGCCCGCTGGGCGGCACGCAGAACGTCTACCAGTTCTCTTCCGATGGCACTCGGCGCTCCCAGGCTCTTTGGATCAATGTCGACCTGAACCCGACCAAACGGCTTTCGGTCTGGGGCTTCAGCAACCTGCAGCAACGGGAAGGGGACACCTCCGGTTCCGGCTCCTTTCCTTCGAACCAATACAATCTCGCGCAGGACTACGGGCGCTCCGCCATCAACAACATCTTTTTCGTTACCGGTACCTGGTACAACGGCCCGAAAGGTTTCAACGGTGGGCTCTTCCTTCGTAGCCACTCCGCCATCCCCTTCAACATCACCACCGGCACGGACCTGAACGGCGACACGATCTTCAATGACCGCCCTGCCTTTGCCACCGACCTCACGCGCGCTTCCGTCGTCCGCACGCGGTACGGCAACTTCGACACAGCTCCCATCGCCGGGCAAACCATCATTCCTGTCAACTACGGCAGTTCGCCTGCTTTTGCCACGCTGAATGTTTTTTTCGCAAAGGAGTTCCGTTTCGGCCCCCGGCCTACGGCAGAAGCGCCACCACCGGGCCAACCCGCCTCATCGCACAAACCCGATCCCCGCTATAACCTGCGTTTTTCGCTGGAAGCCCAGAATGTTACCAATCACACGAACGCGAGCGTGCCGGTCGGCATCCTGAACTCACCGTTTTTCGGCAAATCGCTTTCTTTGGCGGAAACCTACTCCGGCATCACAGCCGCCAACCGCATCCTCACCCTGCGCGGCAACTTCAGCTTCTAGGCCGAGCTCCTAAGCTGTGTAAGCCTCCGCTTCTTTGTCATTCCCGAAACCGGGGTCCCCAACGAGCGCTTTTACTCGCTGCGGTTGGGGGAATCTTAGTTTTATCCAGCCGCGAGGCTCGGCGCCCCCACCAGCCCCATCGGCAATGGAACCGGCTTCCCATCCGCTCCTACTTCATAGGATTCCACCCGAAAGTGCGTCAGGTTCGCCACGCCAAAGCTGGTGGTGATGGCCACATCTGCTGCATCACGGCCGGTCGCCATCAAAACGCGTCCAAAACGCGGCGTATTGTGGCGCGCGTCCATATCCCACCAACGACCGTCCAGCCAAACCTGGTACCACGCAGAAAAATCGCCAGGTCCGCCAAACGGCACGCGAATATCGCCGAGATACCCGGTCACGTATCGTGCCGGAATATTCATGCACCGCGTCATCGTTACGGCCAGATGCTGAAAATCCCGGCAAACGCCCACCCGCTCCGTGAACACATCCATGGCGGTTTTGGTGGGCCGCGCTGCCTGATAGTTGAAGGTCACTTTTCCGTGCACCCAGTCGCGAATCGCCGCCGCGCGGTCCCACCCCGGGATGGTGGAACCGAAAAGGTCTTGCGAGACCCCAACGAACTGATCCACAGGGCAATAGCGGCTCGCGAGCAAAAACTGTAGCGTCTCCGAGGGTAGATGCTCCACCGGTGTTGGCCCCCTCCCCAAGCCCTGCCGATCGGGTTCATCGGGCGCTCGAAGCCTATGCGTCCCAGAAAGCCGGATGTTCCCGCTTGGCGCCATAAACCGCGCGCAGCGGTTGCCGAAGCTGTCGATATAGTCCTCGACCGCAAGCTGCCCAATGCTTACACCGTCTCCCGTTGAGGTTGTCTGTTCCACCTGCAGGCGATCGGGCGTTGTGAGACGTTCCTCCAGTGACGGATGCACATGCAGCAACGCCACCATCGGCGTTGCGAAGGGAAGCTGGAACTGGATGTCGTATTCGGACTGAATCAGCATGAAAACGTACCCGGGCAGCAGAGCGGTGTGCGCGTAGAATACCGCTTTTGTTCGCGCAAACTCGAAATTTGCGTCATTTTGAAACGATTTGCCGCTTCGTTCGCTTACTACACCGTTGAGTGTTACCGGTGGGTCTTGCGGGAAAGCAAACATTCAGCGAAATTAACTCAAGACTTTCGGGTTTATGCCGATAGAAGGAAAAGCCGGCCCGCACATCTTTGCGAGGACGGTCAAGCCGACCCGTACGTTGAAAGAACATCATGGACGCCGCACGCATCATCCTCATTCTCGGAACCGTTGTTCTCGCTTGCGGGAGCTTGTCTTT
>CAXTNA010000189.1:0-4770 GCA_964245535.1 uncultured Acidobacteriaceae bacterium
CGCCAGGTGCAGGGAGCGCGGCATCGGCAGCCGGTCCGACAACCACAACCAGACGAACGAGGCCGTAATCGCCGCGCCGGCGAACGACACCACATACCGCGTCCCACGACGGTCCGCCAGCCGACCGGCAAAGGGTGCGGCCAGCGCACCCGCTGCGCCCACCAGGCCAAAGGTGCCCGCCACCCCCGGCCCGAGGCCGTAGTGCGCCTGCAACAGGTACGCCAGCATCGTCCAAAAGCAGGAAAACGCTGCAAACGTCAGGCCGCCGATCACGCCTGATTCCCGCAACACCGGCAAGGTTCGAAAAAGCGTCCACAGCGAACGCAGCGCTTCGGGATACGTGAGGCTTTGTTTCGGCGCCAGCCGCGGCAACTGCTTCCACAGCAGCGGCACGAACGCGGCGTTCATCACCGCGGCGGCGAAGAACACCGTCCGCCAGCCACCCGCCTGGCTCACCCATCCGGCGAAACTCCGCGCCAGCAGGATGCCCAACAGCAAGCCCGTCATCACCGTGCCGATCGCTTGGCCGCGTTTTTCTTCAGGCACCAGCTCCGGCGCCAACGGCAGCGCCACATGGGTCACGGATGCCAGCAGTCCCGTCAGCACGCTCGCCGCGATCATCCAGGGGAGATTCCGTGCGGTAGCCACCAGCAGCAGCGCTACCGCGACCCCGGCATACAAGCGCATCATCAACGCGCGTCGTTCGGCAACATCGCCCATTGGCACAAAGCTGAACATGCCGACGGCGTACCCAATCTGCGTCGCCACGGCGACAAAGCTCATGCCGTGCTCGCTAGCGCCGAGCGAATGGCCCATCACCAGCAGCAGCGGCTGATTGTAGTAAATCGAACCCACCCCGACCGCACAAGCCAGCCCCAAAAACGGCAGCACCTTGCCGTTCACGTCAAGCGCGGCGTTGGGGGAAGGTGGGCTCACCATGGTCGATTGGGCATCGGGCATACCACCATGGATGTGCGCGGCTCCGTTCGCGATGTGTGAACCGGCCCACGACGCCGGGATCGCAACCCGGATCGCAACTGGGATCGCAACCCGGGATCGTTACCGGGATCGCAACCCGGGATCGCAACGGGGATCGTTACCTGAATCGCACGCACAGCGGGCTCCCCGCGAGCACGCACAAACTCATAGCGAACTCGGAGCAAACCCGTAGCGAACCCGTATCATGGAAGAGTATGCCGGAGCGCGAAACCATTGCCGTAGCCATGTCCGGGGGCGTCGATTCCTCCGCTGTAGCAGCCCTGTTGCACGCGGAAGGGCACGCCGTCATCGGCCTGACACTGCAGCTGTGGAACCAGCGCCGGCTCGCCGGCCGTGAGGGCATGCCGGAAACGGTACAGGGCCGTTGCTGCTCCATCGATGACGTCTACGACGCCCGCCACGTTGCTGAGCACCTCGGCATTCCCTACTACCTCGTCAACGCACAGGAGCGCTTTGAGGAAGAGGTCGTGCGGCCCTTCGTTGAAGAATATCTGCACGGCCGCACGCCCATCCCCTGCACGCTTTGCAACAATCACCTGAAGTTCGATCAGCTACTCGAAACTGCACGCGGCATCGGCGCCGAGCGCATCGCCACAGGCCATTACGCGCGCAATGCCTACGATCCGGAGCGCGGCCGCTGGGTACTGTCGCGTCCGGCCGACCGTTCCAAAGACCAGACCTACTTCCTCTTCGGGCTTACGCAGGAGCAGCTCAGCCGCACGCTGTTTCCGCTAGGCGAGATGTGCAAGCCGGCCGTTCGCTCCATGGCCGCCGACCATGGCCTTGAGCTGGCCGCCAAGCCCGATTCCCAGGAAATCTGCTTCATCCCCGGCGGCAGCTACTCGCAGTTTCTGCGGGCGTATTTGGAAGAACAGGGCCGCACGCTGCCCGACAGCGCCGGTGAGCTGGTTTCCGCGAACGGCGAGGTGTTGGGGACGCATGAGGGCATTCATGGCTTCACGGTGGGGCAGCGCAAGGGCCTCGGCCTGAGCTCCCCTGAGCCGCTGTATGTGCTGAAGATTCACCCCGATTCGCATCGCGTCGAGGTGGGCCCGGAGCCTGCCTTGCGCACCCAGGTGCTGCGGGCCAACCGGCTAAACTGGGTATCGGTCGCGGAGCCCGCTGAACCCATTCGCGTGAGCATCAAGATTCGGCACCGCCATGAGCCTGCCGCGGCTACGCTGCACCGTAGCGGACCCGATGCGATTGAGGCCATCTTCGACGAGCCACAGCGCGCCGTTACACCGGGGCAATCGGCTGTCTTTTATCACGGAGATGAAGTAGCTGGCGGCGGCTGGATCTTCTAGGGCTGTTTTGTATGTCTGTAAAGACATATGTTTGCTTGTCATCCCGTAGCGCAGCGAAGGGATGACAACATGGTCTGATTTATGACGACTGCCTAAAGAGAAACGCGGCGGAAAGCATCCGCCGCGTTTCTCAACTGAAGAACGTCTACTTCTCCGACCTGGAGGCTGACGGCACTACCACGGGTTGACCGCCCGCTGTCGACTGTGTGGTCTTCGTCGACTTTGCCGGAGCCTTCTGTCCCAAAAGCTTGCTAAGAAACGGCAAGCGCATATTCAGATTGTCGAGGCCCGTCTTTGCAGAGGCTACCCAAACCACAATTTTCTCCACCGGCACCTGAATGCCGTGCTGCACGGAGCGCGATACCTGCTCAGTGGTGGTAAGTGCTTCGGTCACGATGCCGTTGACGCGCTCAACCTGCGCCTGGGTCTTGCCGTTTACGTCCTGGACGGTGCTGCTTACCTTGGTGACTGTATCGTCGACCTGGCCCTTGACCTTCGTGACTGTGTCGTCGACTTGGCCCTTGACCTTCGTGACTGTGTCATCGACCTGATCCTTCACCTTCGTGACCGTATCGCCGACCTGGCCGGTAACCTTGGTGACGGTTTCGCTCACCTCACCGACGACCTTGCTGACCGTCCCGCCGATCTCATCCACCTTCGTCTTCACGACGCCGCTGATGTGCTGCACATCACTGGTGACGCTGGCGACCTTGGGCTTCACATCGGCGATGATGCCTTGCACCTTGCCGAGAATGTCCTGGCCCTGCGCGACAAGCGGGATCGCCCGCGCCTGGACCGTCTTGGTTGCCTGCTCGATCTTGGTCTCGACCTTGCGGACAAGGATCAGGACAAAGATCACGGCGCCCACCAGGGCAAGGATGATCAGCAGGATGCAGATAGCGATAATCCACTCCGCAATCATGATCTGGTGCAGATCACGCGCGAGGCTCAAGTCATCTTGAAAAAATACGGCGATCGCCGAAAGGGCTGGCATGAGCACTCCTTAAAAAGCTCGTGATGTGGTGCGAATTGTGTCACTCATAATAATGGCCGTTCACAGCAAAGGGCCGGTGATTGACACACCGGCCCCGAGCCACAAAACGTACCTTCTATGAAGCGGTGGGAGGGGCCTCGCTGGTTTTGGCAACGTAGGCTTCCTTTCCGGCGTCTACCGCTGCCTGGACGGCTTCGGTTTGGTTCTGCACGAGGTCCTTACCTTTTTCCACGTACTCGGTCCACTGCGTACGGCCCTGATCCAAGGCCTCTTTGCCTTTGTCAACGTATTCCGTCGCGGCTTGCTTGCCCTGTTGTGCCGCTTGGTTCACAACCTCTTTTCCCTGCTGTACATATTGGGTCGCGACCTCCTTGCCTTGCTGCACATACTGAGTTGCAACTTCCTTACCCTGCTGCACATATTGCGCTGCCTGGTCTTTGCCCTGAACGTAAAGGTCGCTCGCTTTATCGCGTGCATCGAGCGCGCCCGCTACGAGTTCATCGCGCGTTTCGCGACCGGACTTCGGCGCATACAAGACACCAACCAGGGCACCAATGCCCAAACCTGCTACAAACCATCCAAAGCTGCCTGATCCGCCGTCACTCGCCATTGTTTTCTCCTGGGTATATTGCACAGATGGGCAAACCTGCGGCTCGCCGTACAGAAACAGTGATGCAAACGGTTTTACCCCGGTTGTGCGGTATGGTGAAGTTCGGCTTCGGAAAGTAGGTAAACCCTTCGCCATGGCACTTCGCAGGCTGATGAGAAGCTTCCATTCCCATCGCTGCTGTGCGCCGTGCGTTGCTTCGTGTGCATCAGACAGAAAAGCAGAAGGTAGAACAGGGAGCTTGTAAGATTTGTCTCACAGGTCCTACCAAAGTGTCTCCAGAAAGATTCTTTCGGAAAGTGAACGTGCCCCCATGCGAGTTCTTCAGCCGCGAGTCCTTCAGCAAACATCCGCCCTCCCCTTCCTAAACCTTCGCCGTCTCGCTCCCGTGGGTATGCTGAGCGTCAGCCTGGCGCTTGCCGGTTGTCAGCACACGGTCAGCGACGCCGACCTCACCAATCAGGTGCACGCCGCCCTCGCCGGCGATCCTTCCATCCGTCAACAGCCGGTGCAGGTTTCCGTGCAAAACGGCGTGGCGACGCTGACGGGCAATGTGTCCGACGACACAGCGAGCTCGGTCGCCGCGCAGGATGCCGCTCACGTGAAGGGCGTAAAGGAAGTGGTTAACAGCATCACCGTTGCCGGCATCCAGGTCGCGCCTACCGTCACCTCGCCCACGGAGCCAACCCAGCCGCGGCAGACCACCGCCGAAGAGCGGCAAAGCCTGGCGCAGGGCAAGCCTTTGCCGCCTCCGCCGGCTGCCGCCAGTGTCACACGATCTTCCGCGGCAAACACCGCGCCGCCGCCGCCGCCACCCCCGGTCGTTCGTACCGTCACCGCACCGGTCGGCACCACGATCCCGG
>CAXTNA010000190.1:0-4744 GCA_964245535.1 uncultured Acidobacteriaceae bacterium
GCTAAGGGTGCGAGGTGGCAAAGGCTGCGCTGGAGGATGACAAAGGCTGCGCTGGAGGACGACAAAGGCTGCGTTGCGGGATGACAAGCAGGAGGCAAGGGCGAGCCATGGACTCCTTTGGGAAATGAGAAGAAATCGTACGCATGTGGCGTGTGGGGCGAGAACGCGTGCGGAGTTCAGCGGGACCGGCTGTGTGCATCGGTTTGTTGCTTGCGATAGATGCGGACTGTGACGCAAAGCAGGATGCCGAGGGCAGCGGCAAGGACGCCCGCGACCCAGTACAGCAGGATGAGGATGGAATCCAGCTTGCAGGTGAAGGCGGAGTGGGCGGCGGTGCAGTCGCGCGGAACCAAGGCGAGAGCGGCGGAGGTGAGCGCAGGTCGGCGCCGGAGGGACTGTATGCCGGCCTGTGGCAGGGGTGGGGAAAATCCTGCGCCCGGATGTGTGTGGCGACGGGGATGGCGACCAAGAAGGCGCGGCACGTTGACCTCGAACTGTCTCAACTCTATGATGAGCCTTGTCCCCTAGAACGGGTTTGCCCGCAGCCGCCAACGCGAATGTGTGGTGCCGGACGCAACGGGTGGATGGCGGTGTAGCTCAGATGGTTAGAGCGACGGACTCATAACCCGTAGGTCAGTGGTTCGATCCCACTCACCGCCACCAATGATTTCCAGCACAGCTGATTTTCCAGCACAGCGAGATCGAGGGTATCATTCCGGTACTGGGCTTCGTCTAAGCCCTTGTAGGACAATCCTACCCGGAGCTGTGCCACCGATATGCCGAAGAGCGCCAAACTTGCCCTGCTTTCCCTTTCTGTTGCGCTGGTTCTCGGCGTATTTCTTGGTGTGAACGCGCGCGGCGTGCGGGCGGCAGGTACCGAGGTGCAGCAGGGCGCTTACAAGCAGATTGACATCTACGGTGAGGTTTTGCAGCACATCCAGACGGATTATGTCGAAGATCCGAATATGGGCGTGGTGACCTCCGGGGCGCTGCGGGGGCTACTGGAGTCGCTCGATGCGGATTCGAGCTACCTGAGCCCGGCGGATTACAAGGCATACAGGGCGGATCGCGGCGGCAAGGCGCAGGTGGGCATGACAGTGTCCAAGCGCGCCGGTTATGCGGTGATTGTGTCGGTGGTGCCGGGCAGCCCCGCGGAAAAGGCGAATCTGACGGACGGCGATTTCATCGAGGCGATTGGGACGCAGGACACGCGGGATCTGTCACTGGCAATGATCCAGCATTTGCTGGAAGGCGCGCCGGGAAGCCAGTTAACGATTGCCGTGGTGCGTCCCACCAAGGCTGTGCCGGACAAGGTAAATCTGACGCGCGCTGCGGTGACCGAGCCGCCGGTGACAGATACGGTATATGAGAACGGCAGCATTGTGGATCTGCGGCCCGAGGTGCTGGACCGGGAACATGTGAGTGCGGTGGAAGCGAAGCTGAAGGCTGCGGAAAAATCGGGTAGCGGGAAGAAAGTGATTCTCGATCTGCGCGACGTGTCGGCAGGCGAGATGGCGGAAGGCGTCCGGCTGGCGAACCTGTTTGTGAAAAATGGGACTTTGGCGACACTGCAGGGGCAGCGCTTTGCGAAGCAGACGTTCACGGCCGATGCGGGAAAGGTGATCGATCCGACGATGCCGATGGTGGTTCTGGTGAATCGCGGGACGGCGGGGCCGGCGGAACTGGTGGCCGCAGCGGTGCAGGATAACAAGCGTGGCGATGTGGTTGGGGAGAAGACTTTCGGTGAAGGCGCGGAGCAGAAGACGTTCGATCTGCCGGATGGCGGGGCCGTGATCCTCTCGATTGCCAAGTACCAGACTCCAGCGGGGAAAGCGATTGAATCTGAGGGCGTGGTGCCGAGCGTGGTTGTGGCCTCCAGCATGGATGAACTGGCTGCGGCGCCGGACGAGGAAGGTGCGACGGGCGGGCATGGTGCGACGGCGACCCCGGCGCGGCGTTCGGCCGTGCAGACCGACGATCAGTTGAACAAGGCTTTGGAGATTCTGAAGGCGAAGGCGGTGTAGGACTGGTCGCTGCGTGATAAGGTTGGGGAGCCGTGAACACCCTGCTTCAACCGGAACGCAAGACCAGACGCTTTGTTATCCGCGTAAAACGAGGGCGGCGCTCCCCTGTGTGGGGAGCGATGCTTCGCTTTCCTTTTAGGGACGCTAACTTTGCCGATACTGGCGGTCGGTCTCCACAGAGCTTGACGGGGCGTGCCGCTTTTTTTCTGCTGCTGCTGACTTCGGGTGTGCTGGGTGTGATGCTGGCGCTGGTGATGGTGTTTTCCGTCAACCTGCCGCAGATGACGCAGCTGGAGCGCTACCACCCGAGCACCACGACGGAGCTTTATGACGTACACGGCAAGGTGTTTGGCTCCTTTGCCGCCGAGCGCCGCATTGTGGTGCCGTATTCAGAGATCCCGCCGGTGCTGCGAGAGGCCATCTTATCGATTGAGGATAAGAACTTCTATGGCAATGGCGGGGTAAATCTGGTGCGGGTCGTGGGCGCCGCGTATGAAGATGTGCATTCCAAGGGTAAAGCGCAGGGTGCGTCGACGCTGACCATGCAGTTGGCGCGCAACCTGTTTTTGTCGTCTGAAAAGACGTACGGGCGCAAGCTGCAGGAGATCTTCTTGACTCTGCAGATGGAACGGCACTTCACGAAGGATCAAATTTTTACGCTGTATGCGAACCAGATCTACCTCGGGCGAGGAACGTATGGCTTTGAGGCAGGGTCGGAGTACTACTTCAGCAAACATGCGCGGCAATTGACGCTCCCGGAGGCGGCTTTGTTGGCGGCGTTGCCGAAAGGGCCTGAGTATTATTCACCGGTGCGATTTCCCGAGCGGGCATTGCGGCGGCGGAATCTGGTGCTGACCGAGTTGCAGTTGGATGGAAAGATCACGCCGGCGCAGGCGCAGGCTGCAAAGGAAGTGCCGCTGGGATTGCACCTGGAAACGCCGCCGAACACGGAAGCGCCGTATTTTGTGGAGGAGGTGCGGCGTCAGCTGGAACGCGAGTACGGCGTGGACGAGGTGCATGGTGCCGGGTTGCGGGTGTACACGACGCTGGACCTCGATTTGCAGCACACGGCGGAGAAGGCGACGCTGGATGGGTTGGCGAGCTATGAGCGCCGGCATGGATGGAAAGGAAAGCTGCCTTCGCTGATCAACACGGCATTCGATCCGGCGACCTATAAGCATCCGGACTGGACGACGGCACTGGTGGATGGGGCGTATGTGCATGCGTTAGTGACGCAGGTGTCGCCGACCAAACTGACGGTACGCATTGGGCAGCGACAGGTCACGATGACGCCGCCGGACTGGGCCTGGACGGAGCACCACAAGGCGACTGATTTAGCAGCACCCGGGGATGTGGTGTACGTGCGGGTGGCGAGTGGGGCAGCGACGGCGACGCCGCATCTGGAGTTGCAGCAGGATTCCGGGGCGCAGGCGTCGCTGATGGCGCTCGATAACTCGAATGGCGAGGTGCGGGCGATGGTGGGCGGGCGCGATTTTGCGCTTTCGCAGTTCAACCGCGCGACGCAAGCGCTGCGACAGGTAGGGTCTTCGTTCAAGATTTACGATTACACGGCGGCATTTGAGGCTGGGGCCAAGCCGTATGACACGATTTCCGACGGGGCGACCACGTTTTATACGGCGAGCGGACCGTATACGCCGCATGATTACGAGTCGGGCTATGCGGGTACGATGAGCCTGATCGATGCGTTTGCGGAATCGCGCAATATTCCTGCGCTACGGCTGGCCGACCGGGTCGGGATTAAGAAGGTCATTGAGGTGGCGCGGCGTTTTGGGGTGACGAGCCCGATGCCGAACTACCTACCGGTAGCCATCGGCGCGGCGGACATCACCTTGGCGGAACAGGTGGCGGCGTATTCAGTGTTTCCGAATGACGGGATTCGGCTGGCGCCGCACTACATCCGGCGGGTGGTGCAAGCCGATGGTGCGCCGCTGGAGCAGCGGACCTCGGGTGTGCGCGAGGTGATTTCGCTGGAGATTGCCCGTAAAATGATGATTTTGCTGCAGGCGGTGACGAGCCATGGTACGGCGTCGGTGGCTTCGTCGCTGCACCATGCGTTTGGCGGCAAGACGGGCACGACCAATGGCTTTACGGATGCCTGGTTTGTGGGATTTTCACCTTCGATTACCTGTGGAACGTGGGTTGGGTATGACAGCCGGCAGTCGTTGGGCGATAAGGAAACAGGCGCGAAGGCGGCGTTGCCGATCTGGATGAGTTTTATGCAGGTGGCCATTGCGGACCGGCCGGATGAGCAATTTTCGCGCTTGGCCGCGCCAAAGCGGCAGTTGGCCGAGGTGAGTGCGCCGGTGCGGGCCGCCGAGGCAAATGACGATGACGATGATGCTCCCAAGACGCCGGTGGAACCGAGTGCGCCGCCGGCGCCGGATGCGTTGCCGGAGGATGCGCCCGCTGCCAATGCGCCGGCGGCGGTGCCTGTGCCCCTGAGTGCTCCGCCGCGGCCACCGCGGACGGTGGTGCCTGCGCCGGTGCCGCAGCCGTTGAGTGTGCCGCCGAGGGTAAGGACGGTGCCGCGGTGAGCGGTTGTTTATGACGTCTGGCGAAGTGCCTGCAACGCTGATGTGGTGTTGCGGGAATGAAGGAAAGCAGATCCCTTCGCTTCGCTACGGGATGACAAATCCTAGCTACGGAACGACAAATCCTAGCTACGGGATGACAAATCCTAGCTACGGCAAGACAACTCA
>CAXTNA010000191.1:0-4628 GCA_964245535.1 uncultured Acidobacteriaceae bacterium
GGTCGGTGGTGACGTAGTCGGCGAGCACGCCGAGCACTTCGCGCTCTAAAAAGGGATGCTGGAAGGTGGCGCGGTCGAGTTTCGCGCCCGGAAACGTAGCTATGGGTTGAGCGAGGGACAGATCGTCAATTTCGGTGCAGGCTTCCATGACCTGCGGGGCGAGCTTGGCAGCGACGATGTAGATGCAGTGGCCGTCGTCCAGGGCGAGATAGTCGACCTCGGGGTTGAAGGCGACCGCGAGCGAGGCGGGCAGGGTCCAGGGCGTGGTGGTCCAGATGATGGTGTAGACGGCCTTGCCCTCGGACTGCAGCCCGGCGAGCCGCGGATCGATTTTGGCTGGATTGCTGGTGAGCTTGTAGCGGACGTACACGCTGGGTGAGGTGTGGGTTTCGTACTCGACTTCGGCCTCGGCGAGCGCGGTGCGGTCGTGCGAACACCAGTAGACCGGCTTCAGGCCCTTGTAGACGAAGCCTTTTTCGTAAAAGCCATAGAAGGTTTCAAGGATGCGGGCTTCGTAAGGGAAGTCCATGGTGGCGTACGGTTTGGCCCAGCGGCCGAAGACGCCCAGGCGCTGAAACTGCGTGCGCTGCAGGTCAATGTACTTCCCGGCATAGGCGCGGCAGGCTTTGCGGACGGCGACGGGGTCCATTTCAAGCTTTTTGCCGCCGAGCTGCTCGTCGACCTTGATTTCAATGGGCAGGCCATGGCAGTCCCAGCCGGGAACGTAGGGCGCGTCGAAGCCGGCCATGGTTTTGGTTTTGATGACGAAATCCTTGATGCATTTATTGAGCGCGTGGCCGAGATGGATGGCGCCATTGGCGTAGGGCGGCCCGTCGTGCAGGATGTATTTCGGTTCGCTGGCATGGATGCGGCGAATCTGCGCGTACAGGTCCATGGCCTCCCAGGCGCGCAGGCGGCCAGGCTCGTTCGCCGGCAGGTTCCCCTTCATAGGGAAGTCGGTTTTGGGCAGATTCAGTGTATCTTTCAGACCTTTGCTCGCTTTTGGAGCCGGGCTGTCCGTCGGGGCTTTTGCCGATAAATCGGTCGAGGTCGAGAAAGAATCCTGGGCCTTGCCGGGGTCCTGCATGCTTACGCCTCCATGCCGTAGTTGTAGGCAAGCCGGACGACGTTGCCGTCGGGCTTGCAGCCAAACCTCTATTGTATGGTGTTGAGTTCCGTTGCGATGCGGTTGGCGCTTTCATTTGCGGTGCGGACCTGCATGACACTCGGTTCAGATGGGCGGCAAGCAGGGTGGAAGGAAGCGGAAAGGAGACGGAAATACTCTGTCGTGCAGTCCCAAAATGGGACAAGAGGCCCTGCGACATTCGTGCCCCTTTGTGCGTCTAAAGTAGAGTATAAAGATCGCCATTCGGCGTTTGTTTCTGCCGAACAGCGTACGGTGAGTGCTTCCTTTATGGCCGCAGGCGATAACCTCCATCCCGATTTCCGTCCCGCATTTGTTTCCGCTGCTTCGCGTCCGATGTTTGCGACAGCGGGCGGCATCAAGGCACCGCGCTCGCCGGCCTCATTCTGGACGGCGATGGGGGCGCATGCGGTGATCATCGCCTTGATTGCGTTTTTGATTGCGCGGCAGGTGCGTGTGGCGGTGCCGGTACCGCAAACGGTGGCGACGATTATGGCGCCGCCCTTAGCGCCGCCGCCTCCACCGCCGCCGCCGATCTCCATGAAGACGGAGAAGATGGGTGGAGGCGGTGGACAGCACGACCTGGCTCCGGTAACGCAGGGGCACCTGCCGAAGTTTGCGCAGGAGCAGATTGTGCCGCCCAAGGCACCGCCGACGATTGCGCCGAAGCTGGCTGTGGAGCCCACGGTGGTGGTACAGCCGAACCTGAAGATCGCGAATAACAACATGCCCGATCTGGGTGTGCCGAATTCCAATCTCAAAGGGTTCTCGCTGGGCAATGGTTCGGGTAGCGGCATCGGGAGCGGCAGTGGCGCCGGTATCGGTCCTGGTTCGGGCGGTAACATGGGGGGCGGCGTTGCGCGCGTCGGCGGGTCGGTGCGTGCGCCCGTGGTGATTTACCAGGTCGATCCGGAGTTTTCCGAGGAAGCGCGGAAGGCCAAGTTCTCCGGCAACGTGCAGGTGGCGCTTATCGTAGACGAGCGCGGTATGCCGAGCCATGTGCGTGTGGAGCGTGGGGTCGGGATGGGTTTGGATGAGAAGGCCGTGGAAGCGGTGCGGCAGTACAAATTCAAGCCGGCGATGCAGGGCGGGAAGCCCGTGCCGGTGGAGATTTATGTTGAGGTGAACTTTCAGATCTTCTAAGGCCGGTCCTACTTAGGTATGGTTTCGACGCGAGCAGGACTGCAGGTCTCTCCACTACGCGGATATTGGAGCTATCCGCTTCGGTCGAGATGACACAACTGGGGCCAAGCGAGAAGTTGGGATCAGGCGAGAAGTTGCGGTCAGGCGAGGATCCGGGGTCAGGCGAGAATTTGCGGTCAGGCGAGGATCTCTGTTGCATTTGCTTCCGGGATTTCGGCGAAGGTCAGGTTTTCGGCTGGGCTGCTGTGTTCGTCTTTCCAGTGCAGGAAGAGCATGCCATAGCTTTCCGTGGTGCAGCGCGCCGGGGCGATTTGGAGGCGGGCGAGCATGGTGTCGATCCAGGCGGGCTCTCCTTCGAGTTCGGCCCAGATGCCTATGGGTGTCTCGTCGAGGACGAGGTGTCCACCTTCTGGGGCGTCCCACTCGGTGCGGAACTTTTCGTAACGGAAGACGGGCGTGAAGCCCAGCTGACCGAAGATTTCGGCCATGGCGGGGCAATCGTCGATGTGCGTTTCTGTTTCGATCCGTGTTTTGTAGCGCTCGTCCGATGAATTTGCTGCAACACCGGTGTCGCCTTCCGGCATGCGCTTGTGGGTGACGAGGCAGGCACCGTGGTATTGCCGAAGGCGGAGAAGCTGGCGCTTGCCGCGCAGGGTGCGATCGGGCGTGTCGTACAGGGTGTTGGTTTCAAAGCTGCGTTCGGTGCGGAGATTGAGCCCCAGGCCGGCAACGGCTGCACGGAAGGCAGGGATGTCCTCGATGGAGAATTTCAGTTCCGTTTCGGGTGCCTGCATTCGGCCAGTATAGGGGAGACAGGGCGACTGTCGATGGAGGAATGAAGCCGATGCTTTCGAAGTGTCGGGCCGGGGCCGACAGAGCTGCAGGTCTCTCCACTGCGCTTGCGCTCCGGTCGAGATGACAAGCTTCAATCCGAGTGGGAACAGTCCGAAGGAAGCCGAAGCGGATTGGCCGCGGCGCGGGTTTGCGGCAGCACGGGGTGATACTGGATCTGTGCAGACGCTTCGACTTTCCGCAGATCGGCCTGGGGATACGGAGATCGCAGCGGAGCTGTTGCGGTCCGGCGGCCTGGTGGCGTTCCCCACGGAAACGGTTTACGGTCTCGGTGCGGACGCATGCTTCCCGGCAGCGGTGTCGAGGATCTTTGTGGCAAAGCAGCGTCCGGCGTGGGATCCCTTGATTGTGCATGTTGCCGGGTTGGAGCGGCTTGAGGGACTTGTTCAGACCGGCTCTGCTTTGCGGGAGCGGGTTAATCAGCTGGCGGAAGCTTTCTGGCCGGGGCCGCTGACACTGCTTTTGCCGCGGACCGAGGCGATTCCGGATGAGGTCACTGCGGGAAGGGCGCTGGTGGGAGTGCGTGTGCCCTCGCACCCTGTGGCGCAGGCGCTGCTTCGGGCGGTGCAAAAGCCGATTGCCGCGCCGAGTGCGAACCGTTTTGGGCATGTCAGTCCGACGACGGCCGCGCATGTGCTCCATGATCTGGATGGGCGTATCGATGCGGTGCTGGATGGGGGACCATGTGCGGTGGGGGTGGAGTCGACGGTGCTGGACCCGACGCAAACGCCGATGATGGTGTATCGCACGGGCGCGGTGACGGCTGACCGGTTATGTGCGGTTGCTGGGGCGCCGGTAACGGTTTTTTCCACTGAGCGGTTGGGGGTAAGTGATCCCGTGTCGCTGCCTTCGCCGGGGATCGGCATGCGGCACTATGCGCCGGAGGCCCAGCTTGTTCTTTCAGGGCCCACGGTGGCTGAACTGCGCGCGGTGGTGGCGGGCGCGGGTGCCGGACCTGGCAGTGGCGGCTTAGGCGTGCTTTTGCCCACGGATTGGGATTTGGGGAGTTCCGTGCGCGTGCCTTGTGAGCCTTGGGGTTGTTGGGAAGATCCGGAAAGCCTGGCGGCGGGGTTGTTTTCGGGACTACGGGCACTGGAAAGCCGGGGGGTGGGGACGATTGCTTGTCCGCTGCCGGAGCCCGGTGGGCTGCGGGAAGCGTTGCGCGATCGACTGCAGAAGGCCGCGCGGTTGCGGTGATGCGGTCCGCCTGCGTACAAAAAAGCAGATCCTTCCGCTGCGCTCCGGGATGACAGATCTTACTTCATAATGTTTCCGGCTGTATGAGCGTCGCTGGTTTTGTACATGTACTTCAGCGCGGCTTTATACACGAGAATGCGATGGCGGCCGGCTCGCAGTTTGATTGAGCAGCGGTCGTGCCATTCGATCACGCCGTGGAGGGCTTCGCCATCTTCCAGGATCAGGGTCATTTCCGTTTGCTGTTGAATCTGCTTTTGAAAGTAGAAGACCTCTGCATGGGAGTTGGCTGCGG
>CAXTNA010000192.1:0-4588 GCA_964245535.1 uncultured Acidobacteriaceae bacterium
CGGTTGCCCAGAACCACCCCCTCGGCGATCACCGCGCGGCTGCCGATCGTCACATCGTCACCCAGCCGTGCGCCGGCTGCGATCACCGCGCCTGCCCCAATTCGCACCCGCGCTCCCATCTGTGCCGTTGGGTGCACCACCGCAGCCGGATGAATCAGCGGCTCCGTTTCATTGCGAACAGCACCTCGCGCCCTGGCAAGCTCCCGCGCACACAGCGCGAAGGCGTACCGGGGTGCGGCCACTTGCATGACTCTTGCATCCCTCGACGGCGTAGCTTGCGGCGCCGTCAGGATCAGGCCTGCTCCCGACGCGATAGCTGACTGCAGGGTCGCCTCATCTTCCGCAAAGACCAGCGACGAATCCGTCGCGCTTGCGATCGAACGCACTCCCGTAATCCGGAAATCCTTTTCCTCCACCGGTAGCTCCGGAGCAGGCACTTCCAGCAAAGCAGCGATCTGCGCAAAGGTGAACCCCGGCGCGTTCATACGTACACAGCTTCCTCCCCGGGCGGGCGCGTCTTCCAGCGCCGATGCACCCATAACCACTGCTCCGGGTAGCGCCGGATGTAATCTTCCAGCACCCGCGTAAAAAGGGCTGTGTTCACCGATGCATCCGCGTCTCCGTTCCCGGTGCGCGTAAGCGTGAGTTCCGGGCCGAAGTGCAGCACATATCGTCGCTCCGCAGCCTCCCACAACAAGAATCCGGGTAAAACGGCAGCCCCGGTACGCAGCGCGACACGCGCCAGACCGGAAGCCGTGCAGGCTTGCTTGCCGAAAAACGGCACAAATACGCCCTGCGGGGGAGTCATATTTGTATCCATGAGGATGCCCACTGTCTCGCCCCCGTGCATCGCCTTCAGCAGCCCACGGGCAAAGTCATCCTTTGGCAGCACCCGGTTTCCATGCCGCGTCCGGATCCCATTCACCAGCGCATCCACACGCATATTATCGAGCCGCCGGATCACCATGCCCATCGGAAATCCCATCAGCGAATGAAAGAAGCTGGACAACTCCCAAGCACCCAAATGCGCGGTCAGCACAAATACGCCGCGCCTACGATCCCGGGCCGCCAGGTAGTGCTCCAGTCCCTCATAGCGGATAAATCGGGCTACACCCTCGGCGGTGTAATGTTGCATCTGCGCAAACTCAGCCAATTGCCAGCCGAGAAATCGGAAACTCGCCCGCAACACCTGCTCGCGCTCTCCTTTCGCCATCTCCGGAAAGGCAAGTGCCAGGTTACACGAACCCACGCGCCGCAGCCGCGGCGAGAGCGCCCAAGCCAGCACGCCGATACAGCCACCCACCGCCCGGGCCAGCCCGCGCGGAAGCGCACCCAACGCCGCTAAAGCCAAACGAACAGCCCCGTACTCGAAGCCTAGTCGACGAACCGGCCTTTTCGCCGGCGATGATGCGAGATCGCCCAATGCCTTCAGTGTAGCTAAACGTCCCACGGACCACTCGGGACCAAAGCAAAAGGGACGGCAATCGCCGTCCCTTTTTGCTTGAGAGTTTCTACCGACTCGCCTTTGACTCGACAAAATACTTGGCAACTGTCTTCACGAACGGCTGCGCATTTGCCGGAACCGGAACCGCGCCCCGCAGAATCGCCTCAGGCTTTACACCCGGACCATACTCCGCAGTCTGTTCCTTTGCATTCGCGTTCAAATAATCGCCCGTCAGATCCAGACCGGCAAACAAACCCTTTGAACGAGAATAGGTCAGGTACTCCGCGTTTAGAAAAAGATCGGTGTTGGCGTTTGCATCGCGGCCCACAGGCCCTGCTGCCGCGGCGGCATCCGCTCCCAGCTTCACTTTGCTATGCAGCAGGTCGGTTCCGCTCTTCGCGTTCATACCGAGCAGCACCAGGTCGGTCGCCTGACCACCAATCTGGAAGCCGAAGCTTGCACCGCCAAGGGTCATAAATACCGGAGCGCTCCAACCATGCCCCGTGCGGCAGGTCGCCATACCCTGGCCATACTGGGCGCCAACACCGAAGGCCAGCTTGGTTTCCGCCGGGATCACGATCACGCAATGCGCTTTTGCCAGAATGGACTGAGGAATCTGCTTGTCCGGCGCTGCCATGATCTCTTCCAAAATGCCCGAAGCAGCTTTGAGGCGCTCATCACGCTTTCCTTCATCAGCAGCGTGCGCCGGCAGCATGCCTGCAGCCATTGCGAAGCCACACAGCATCCCAGTTACCTTCTTCATCGTCATACATTCCCCTTTACAAAAATCTTTGCATGCTCAAAATACGTTTCCTGTTATCAGATGGAGGGCTTCGCGCACGGGTTGCCATTCGTCTGAGAACATGCCGAACACCTTGCGCCTCAAAATCTTCCACCTCGTCCCAATCGCACACTCGGGAACAGCCAGGCGGCCATCTCGTACCATCCGCCGTATGCGAAAAAATACGGGTTGCCGATCAAGGCTCTTCAGCCCGACGACAACCCGTTCTCCCAGGTCTGTACTGCCGTTACTTTGACAGTTACTTTCTTTCAGGACAAGGTTACTTAAGTTGTATTGAGTTTTTCGGCATCACCGCGCCTCTGCCGCTCGGTTTCACTTCCGTCAGTCCACGCAGTGCCAGTTCCACCCGGTTGCTTGCCTCTGCCTTGCGCAACATCCGGCTCAGGTGTGCCTTTACCGTCGCTTCGTCGATGCTCATGCTTGCCGCGATCTCGCGGTTGGAATGCCCTTGCGCCAGCGAATGCATCACCTCCCGCTCCTTGGGCGTGAAACGCTGAGCCAGTGCCGGACGTTTTTCTTCAATGCCCGTCGGCGTGTCGAGCTCGCCGGTTCGTTCCGGCGGCATCCAGGTTTTGCCTTTCAGCACGGCGCGAATGCAAGCCCGGATGTCGGAAATTTCCGCATGTTCCGGCAACATGGCGCGGGCGCCGAGCGCGCTCATCTGGTGCGTCGTATCCCCACCGTTTTCGCGCGTCAGCAGCACCACGGCAACCCCAGGCATATGGCGCAGCGCCCGGCTCAGCGGCAGGTGAAGGTTCGCCTGCCGGTCGTACGCTTGATCCACAATCAGCACGTGAATCTTCTGATGGCGCGCCCGCACCCCTTCCGGCAAAATTACCGTCCGGACGTGCAAGCCGTCCTCCAGGATGGATTGCAAACCGATCGAACGGAGCGGATCCGCCGCAAGGATGCCGATACAAACGGTCGGCTTTTCGAATTGGGGTGCCGTAGACAGGAGAACGCCTTTCAGTGTGGATGCCGCACCCTATCAAAAACGCTCAGGCGTCAGAAAGTGAGTGTCGAACCTGAACTTTGCCCCCAGGCTGGATTCATACCTGAACTCCAAACTGGATCTGGCCCTATGCCTGGAAGCCGAGCCACCTCGGGATTTCGAACAAACCGTGAACCTGAATGACGATGGCCGTACGAGCTCTATAGTTTCGGAAGAACGATTCCCTGCTGGTGTTGATACTTCCCTTGCCGGTCGCCGTAGCTGGTCTCACACACTTCGTCGCTTTGAAAAAACAGGATTTGGCACAGGCCTTCGTTGGCGTACACCCGTGCCGGCAAAGGCGTTGTGTTGGAAATCTCGAGCGTCACGAAACCCTCCCATTCGGGTTCAAATGGGGTCACATTCACAATGATGCCACAACGCGCATAGGTGCTTTTTCCCACACAGATCGTCAGCACATCGCGCGGAATGCGAAAATACTCGATCGAACGGGCCAGCGCAAAAGAATTCGGCGGAATGATGACCGAGTCCGCAACGACCGTCACAAAGGAGCGCTCATCAAAGGCTTTCGGGTCGATAATGGCACTATTCACATTCGTGAAAATCTTGAATTCGTCGGAAACCCGCAGGTCATAGCCGTACGAGGACAACCCGTAGGACACCACGCCTTCGCGTACCTGCTTTTCGCTGAACGGCTCGATCATGCCGCGGCTGAGCGCCTGCGTGCGAATCCATTTGTCGCTTTTAATTGCCATACCTTGTGAATGTGGCAGCGAACAGGGTCCGCTGTCCTTTCTCTAGAGGCGTGTCGCTCTGAGCCTACCTGAGACTAACGCACCTTGCCCCGCCGTTGACATCGGAAGGACCCCTACCTACCATCAGAGGTGTCGGCAAATGTGGTTCGACTCCCCGTTTGCGAGGTGCGCGCCCTTGATCAAGCAGGATCTCATCCAGCGTATCGTGGAGCGCACAGGTTTGCCGCGGAACCGGGCCGAGTCGGCTATCGACGCCATCTTCAGCGCTATGAAGAAGGCCCTCGCCGAAGGCGAACGCATTGAATTGCGCGGCTTTGGGGTTTTCACGGTGAAACCGCGCAAAACCGGCGTCGGCCGCAACCCCCGCACCGGCACACGCGTCGACATCGTTCCCGGTCGCGCCGTCCGCTTTAAGCCCGGCAAAGATCTGCAGTCGCTGGAGTAACTTTTGTTTGTCATTTCCCTGAGCGCAGTCGAACGGGAATCTGCGTTCGGCCTACCATGAAGCTCCGGGCAACCCGCACGACGAACCCGTCACAACAAGTGCAGCGCATCCACATCCACCACCAGCGCCCGCCTCGGTATCCCCGCCGCATCGGCCGTCGCGAGCAAACCACGCAAACATACCCGTAGCG
>CAXTNA010000193.1:0-3209 GCA_964245535.1 uncultured Acidobacteriaceae bacterium
GATCGGGATGAGGTCGGCATAGCTTTCAGTCGCCCACGGCAGTGGTGGGTTCTCAAGTCTTATCGGTGTGGATGCTGCATCGCAAGAGAAGTGTTGCGTGGTGGGACAGTGGTTTGAGCATTCGTAACGCGTTCGGGGTACAAGGGTACTGTGACCGGCGTAGGGAAAGAGGGTTCCCTGCGGAATGACAAAAAGGCAAAGGCAAATGCAGATTTCCCTGCGGAGATGACAAATCATACGGGGAGTCACAAACCCAAAACGGAGCGCAGAAGGTGCGCGAGAATGGATGTATGGATTTACGGCGATTACGGGAAGAAACCCGGCCTGAACATGAAGCGACTGAGGCGGGGATGCCTTTCTTTGCGCCCGGATTGACCAAGGCCCAATATCTTTCGGTATTGGAGGCGATGTTGCCCGTGGTGACGAGCTGGGAGGCCTGGGCTGCCGTTCGAGCCCCGGAGGACGTGCAGCCGCTGCTGCCGCCGCGACGGCGGGCACATCTGCTGCGGAAGGATGTGGCGATCTTTCGCCCGGAGGTGTCCGCGGGACGTGAGCAAAAGGATCGGGGTGCGACGTCAGGAATGGGTTCAGGGGTGGACTGGGACGCAGTTGCCGGCAATGTGCCGGCGGTGGGGCTGGAAAGGTCAGCAGAGGTCATGGGGGCTGCTTCCCTGACGGATTCGGCTGCGGGTTACCGGTCAGGGATGAGGGGTGAAGATCGAGGGTTGAGTGGACAGCCCTGGGCTGCGTTGCGGGCCGGCTTTCTAGGGGCTTGGTATGTGATGGAGGGCTCCACGCTGGGTGGGCGGTTTATCGCGCGGCATGTCGAAACGGTGCTGGGGCTTGAGCCGGGTGTGGGCGACGCTTATTTTCGGGGGCATGGCGAAGCGACGGGCGGTTTGTGGCGGGAAACAACGGCACTGGTGGCAGCGATGCCGGATGAGCTGTCCGACGTGTTGATTGCGGCGGCGAAGCGAACCTTTATCGCATTCGGGGCTGCGGTCGCGAATCGCGCGACGCATGATGATCTGTTATGTGAACCGGCGCAGAGATGACGGGTGGTCGCCCGGACGCATCGTACAGGTGTTGATGAGGACACAACCCTGGCGGTCAGTGACACAAGTTCGAGAAATTCCCCGAGTCCGGTAGGCGAGGCGATCGCGCAAACGGCGATCGACTGTGAGTATGAGCCGATTCGCGTGCCGGGCGCGGTGCAACAGCATGGGTTCCTGCTGGTCGCCGATGCCCAGTTCGGGGCTGTGCTGGTGGCCAGTGAAAATGCGGAGCGGTTTTTGGGTGTGCCGCTGCGGCTGATCCTGGGTGCGCAGTTGGAGGTGCTGCTGGGCCGTGAGTTGCTGATGGTTTTGCAGGGTACGCGGTTTTCTGAGCCGGTAGAACATGGCGGACTGATTACATTCTTGGGTTCATTCCAGCTTCATGGTGAGTTCTTCAGCGTCATCACGCACTGCGCGGGACGTGAGCGCGTGTTGGAGTTTGAGTTGCAGGACAGGCTGGTCGGGCCGGAGATGATGAACGGCGTGATCACGAACTTTGTGGGTACGCTGAGCCGGTTGAAGACACAGGAAGAGCTATGTGCGGCGCTGGTGCAGCAAATTGCCGACCTGACCGGATTCAATCGTGTGTTGCTGTATTCCTTTGATGAGGAAGGGCATGGCACGGTGCTTTCGGAGGTGAACGACGACCATCTGCCGCGGTATTTGGGTTTGCGCTTTCCGGCTTCAGATATTCCGCAACAAGCGCGTGCGCTGTATGTATTGAACACGGTGCGCATCATCCCGAACGTGACGTATGTGCCTTCGCCGCTGAGAGGGTTGCCGGGGCAGGATGCACAAGGGCTCGATCTTTCGTTAAGCGTGCTGCGCAGCGTGTCGCCGACGCACCTGGAATATATGCGCAACATGGGCACGATGTCGTCGATGTCGATTTCGCTGGTGATGGAAGGACGGCTTTGGGGACTCATCAGCGGTCACCATGCGGAGCCGCGCCTGGTGCCCTACCTGGTGCGCAGCGCGTGCGACATGCTGGCAAAGATGGCCAGCACGCAGCTGGCGGGCTTTCACACGGCAGCGCGTTTGCAGCAGATGGTGCAATTCCATGCGGTGCAGCGCAATGTGCTGACGGAGTTGGCAGCGGAGCAAAATTATCTTGATGGGTTGGCGCGGCAGTTGCCACAGCTGCTTGCGATTACGAACGCGACGGGTGTGGCACTAGGGATCGATGGGCACTTTGTGTGCCATGGTGTGGTGCCCCCGGAGGCCGCGCTGCAGCGCTTGACGGCTTGGCTGGACGCGCAGAGTGAAACGAGCATGGGCGAGGCCAGGATCGAGACTGAAATTTGGGTAAGCGCGCATCTTTGCGCGGAGTTGCCGTGGGCGGAAGCGATTCGGGCGGAGGCGAGCGGCTTGCTGGCGATTCGCAACTCAGCGCTGCAAAATCGCTATCTGCTGTGGTTTCGACCCGAGATCGTGGAAACGGTGCGCTGGGCGGGGGAGCCGGACAAGGTGATCGCGGCAAATCAGACACTGCATCCGCGCCGTTCCTTTGCGGAGTGGAAGGAGACGGTGCGCGGGCGAAGCGTGCCGTGGAGTGCGGTGGAGATCGACTCGGCGCGGGACTTCCGGTCGGCCCTGACGACGATCAGCCTGCGACGGGCGGAAGAAGCGGTGGAGTTGGGCGAGGCGCGGTTCCAGCAGCTGACGCAAGCGATGCCGGTGCGTATTTTTACGGCGGACGACAGCGGACGGCTGACTTATACGAACGACCGCTGGGAAAAGTCCGGGCTGGGCGGCACGGGACGTTGGTTTGAAGAAGCGCTGCTGCCGCCGGAGGATGCGGCGCTGTGCAGTGAATTGTGGGCGCGTTCGGTGGCAGCGAACCGGACCTTCGAGGCCGAGGTGCGGCTGGGTACGCAGGATGCGGACGGTACGCCGGGGCCGGAGCGCTGGAACTTTGTGCGGGCGGTACCGTTTCACCGGGCGGGCGCGGCGCGGGCGGGCTGGATTGGATGCTTTATCGACCTGACCGAAAGCAAGGAGCGGGAAACGGCGCTGCGCATGAATGAGAAGCTGGCACTGACTGGACGCATGACGAGCGTGATCGCGCATGAGATCAACAATCCGCTGGAGGCGATCACGAACCTGATGTACCTGCTGCGGGCGGAAGTGCATGAGGACGGCCCGGCCACGAGC
>CAXTNA010000193.1:3219-4534 GCA_964245535.1 uncultured Acidobacteriaceae bacterium
AGCTATATCGGTATGGTGGAGAGCGAGTTGGAGCGGATCTCCGGGATCACGAAGCAGACGCTGCGCTGGAACCGGGAAAGTGCGGACCAGCGAGAGTATTTCGTCACCGGCGACATGATGGACGACGTGATGCGGCTGTTTGCGGGCAAGATTCGTAATCGGCAGATTACGGTGCGCATGGAGGGCAACCGCGCGCTGCGATTATGCGGGGTGGTAGGGCAGCTGCGGCAGGTGCTCGCGAACCTGGTGTCGAACGCGATCGATGCATCGCCGATTGGCGGCCATATGACGGTGAGTATTTTAGAAAATGGCCCTGCAGGACGGGAAACGGGTTTTATGGTGAAGGACAATGGGGCGGGCATCCCGGCGGATGTGCGCAAGCGGATGTTTGAGCCGTTTTATTCGACGAAAGGTGATTTGGGCAACGGGTTGGGCTTGTATATTTCTCGTGAAATCGTAGAGCGGCACCATGGCGAGATTGAGGTGGAGTCTGCGCCGGGGGAAGGGACGACGATGCGAGTGCGTTTGCCGAAGGAGATACCAGGGTAGAAGTGGTTCTGCTGCGGGTTTGGTTCCGGTGCGGTAAAACTGCAGGTCTCTCCACTACGGCTGCGCCTCCGGTCGAGATGACGCTGCATAGCTAATGGCGATTTGCACTAAGGAATTCTTAAATGGCTGGGTAGGTTTGGCGACGTTCGGTTTCGAGGTAGGTGTAGCGCATGCGGTGGATGATGGTGACTGTGGACAGCGTGGCGAGAACCCAAAGGGCGGGAGCCATGGCGTCCCAGCGCTGGAAAAGGGCGCCGAGGATGATGAGCACGACGCGTTCGGGGCGCTCCATGAAGCCGACCTTGCAGGAGCCGATGAGGGCTTCGGCGCGGGCACGGGTATAGCTGACCATCAGCGAGGCGGTCATGACGAAGGCGACGAGAAATACGTAGAAAAAACGGTTGCCGCGCGCGTAGAAGACGAGCAGGCCGAAGAAGAGCGCGACGTCGGAGTAGCGATCGAGAACCGAGTCAAAAAAGGCGCCGAAGACGGAGACCTGGTTGGTCATGCGGGCGACGCGGCCGTCGACCATGTCAAAAAGGCCAGCGCCGATGATGACCAGGCCAGCGTAGAAGAACATGCGGATGTAATTGTCTGCCCGGGCAAAGCCGAAGAAGACGGCAGCCGCCACATTAATTAGAAGTCCGATAAAGGTGAGCGTGTTGGGCGAGATGCGCGAAAGCGCGAGGCCGTTGACGATCTTCTGCAGCAGCCAGCCGCTTCCTTTACCGAATGCGCTTGTCCAAGTCATGGGTGGGTCATGGGT
>CAXTNA010000194.1:0-4470 GCA_964245535.1 uncultured Acidobacteriaceae bacterium
TTAAAACAATGCGAACACTTCAAAGCCAACTCATACGCCCCCAACGTCGGAAACCGCTCCACCGCCACCGCATCGCCGTTTTCCGCCCGCAGCACAGCCTTCGCGCGCTCCAGCAGCCCCAAACACTCCGCCTCATACAGCCGCAAATGCTCCCAAAGCATCGTCACGTCCGCATAATCGAAAGCATAGGAAGAAAACTGCCGTTCCTCCCCCAGCCGGATGTCGCCGTACGTGACCTCGGCTCCAGTCATTGCATCGCGCGACCACACAATGTCGTAGATCGAATCCTTATCCTGCACAAACTGCGCCAGCCGCTCCAGCCCATACGTGATCTCGCCCGAAATCGGGTCCAGATCCATCCCGCCGCACTGCTGGAAATACGTAAACTGCGTGATTTCCTGCCCGTCCAGCATCACCTGCCAGCCCACGCCCCAAGCTCCACCTACGGGCCACTCCCAGTTATCCTCTTCAAACTTCAGATCATGCTGCCGAAGATCAATACCAATTGACTCCAGCGACTCGAGATACACCTCCTGCACCCGCTCCGGAGGCGGCTTCAGGATCACCTGAAACTGCGTATGCCGAAACAACCGGTTCGGGTTCTCCCCATACCGCCCATCCGCCGGCCGCCGCGAAGGCTGCGCATACGCAATCCGCACAGGCTCCGGCCCCAAAACCCGCAAAAACCTCTCCGGCGACATAGTCCCAGCCCCCACCTCCAGGTCATATGGCTGCTGCAAAACACACCCCCGCTCCGCCCAAAACCGCTGCAAAGCAAACAGGATCTCTTGGAAGGTCAACGCGGGTCGGGAAGCGTCATGAGTCATCCCGTCCAGTGTAGCCAATCGCGCACGCCACTCCTCCCTTAAAAAGCGCCCAAAGTGTCGCAATGTGGCACAGCAATCTCACCGTCAACGGTCTATCCCTGCTTCAACACCAACGGCCTGTCTTTAGCTTCTTCCAAGGCCTGTCCTTGCTTTAGCGCCAACGGCGCGACACATACCAGCCTAGGCCGAAGGCCTAGGTGGGCATACCTGTCAACATCCAGGGCTGAAAGCCCGTCCCATAGGCGGCCCCGGGCTCCCTGCTAATATCCTCGAACGCTCCCCAATCACCAATAACCGGACGTGGACAAAAGTAACCGGGCTCGAACTCCAACAGGCCCCCCGCACGGCCCTCTCGTGGGATCCCACCTGCCCTCTTTCCGCTATGGCCGATGCACAAATTTCCTATATGTTTTGAAGAAAAGGAAGCTCAATGCAGGTTACTGATCAAAACTACTTCCAGGTCCTCGATGAAAACAGCCCCGACATTCTTTCCTACGTCGACCATGACAACCGCTTGGAATACGTTTCCCCGTCCTGCACACGCCTGCTTGGGTGGCAGCCGGCGGAGCTGCTCGGCACAGGTCCCGACTTCCTGGTGCACCTCGATGACATGCCGGCCATGATGGCCGCTTCCAACGAAAACCGGCCCTGCGGCAGTGCACCGGAACCGCTCACCGTACGTCTGCGTCACAAAGCCGGTGGCCATCGGTGGCTGGAAATGTACGCTCGCCCAGTCGATGGCTCTGATGAAGTAAATGGCCCCGTGGGCTACAAGGCCGTCATGATCATGCGCGACGTCACCGAACGCAAACGGATCGAGGCGCAACTGGAGGCGATGGCCTTCACGGACGGGCTCACAGGCCTGCTCAACCGTCGCGGCTTCGACCGCGCCCTCGATGCCGCCTGGGACAGCACCGTCGGCACCGGGGCGCAGATGTCGCTTCTTCTCCTCGACATTGACCACTTCAAGCGCTTCAACGACCAGTTCGGCCACCAGGCCGGTGATGATTGCTTGCGGGCCGTGGCGCAGGCCGTGGCAAAAAACCTGAATGATCCCAACCACCGCGCCGCCCGTTACGGCGGTGAGGAAATCGCCGTCGTCCTCCCAAAAATTGGCTCCGAAGAAGCCACAACCATCGCCGAACGCCTTCGGCTCGCCGTCGGAGCCCTCCACGTGCCCAACGCACCCTCACCCCTCAACGGCGAGGCCACACAAATTTCCGTAAGCATCGGCGTGGCCACAGCGCTCGCACGTCACGGCGGCACCATGCGCATGCCCGAAAGCCTTCTCCTCACCGCGGATTCCGCTCTTTACAAAGCCAAAAACGGCGGCCGCAACCGCCACGCCCTCATGCTCCTCATGGCCCCCTGCGCGGAATAATCAACGCCTGCCACGGCTCACGAAGCCGCTGGTTCTCTCGCGTACCACTCACTGACAGAAAAACGTGTGATCCCGACCATACCTAAATCTGTCATCTCAGCTTTACTTAAAATGCGTCATCTCGACCGGAGCGAACCGGGCCCCAAACGAGCTTGCTCGGGTGGGTGGTAGCAAACAGCTGCACCGTTCGCGTAGCGGAGAGACCTGCAGTTTCGCTAGCGCCGGATCCACATCGTAGGACTACAGCTGCTAATCACGACCATGCACGAAACCCACTCCAAACAAACACCTTCGGAATAGCCGTAGAAATCCAGCGCCAAAGGCGCGCCCTATACCAGCCTGGGCCGCAAGGCCCAGGTAACCAAAAACTCATGCCGCTGAGGGCTGAAGGCCCGACCCATCAAAGCTTCCACACCAATCGGCTATCCCTGCTCCACGGCAACCGCGCTGCGCAACCGCCGCTCCAGATGCCGTTCCAACCCCCCAATCGCAAGGGCCCGCAAATCCGCCGCTCTTTCCCGCGGCCATGTCTCTGCCGCCAGCATCCCCGGCAACGACCGGTGCGTCATCGCCTGCGCTTCCCGCACCGCGGCCGCGCTTAAATGCCGGCTCTGCGATTTACGGTCGTCCAAGCAGGTCACGCCGTCGGCCACCGGCGACCACCACACCCCTTGTCCTTCCAAAGCCAATCCACACACGCTGCAGTGCCCCAGCTCCGGCAACCAGCCCATCAGCCGATTCATCCACAGACAAAAATACGTCACCGGCAACCAGACGGAAGTTCGTTCCTCCCCCGTCCTCTGTGCCCTGTCCCCTATGCCCTGTCCCCTATGCCCTGTGCCCTGTACCATGTGCCCTATGCCCTGTGCCCTGTCCCCTATGCCCTGCTCTGGCTCCATCGCCCTCAAAACCGTCAGAGCCAACCGGAACACATTGTCCTCCGGTGCCAACTCCGGCAACGCCTGCTCCAACACTTCGACCACCAATTGCATACCCGCCAGCCGCAAAGCATTCACCGGCGCCAGCAGCGGCGACCACAGCATCTCAAAGCTATCCAGCCGCACCAAGTCCTCACGCGGACGCTCGGCGTAGTGCGCTCGCACATGCGTCCCCGGCTCCAGCGCCCCGCCAAACCGCCGCCGGCTGCGCATCGCATGCCGCGCCACGCCCTTCACCACGCCGCGCTCGCGCGTAAACAGGCTTACAAGCAGATCGGCTTCTCCAAAAGGCCACGTCCGCAGCACAAGTGCTTCGTCGACATGCGGAATCAGCCTAGTCTTCGCCATCGCCGCCTTTTCCGCCTACAAATCAACTCTGCACAGGCATTCCCACTCCTGGCTACAATGGAAGCAGCACCCAAACTCAACCCTCAAAACCTCACAGCTCATACCTCAACAAATCCCTTGCAACACGATTGGTTTGAAGACTTTGCGCTTAAACCCCGTATTTGGAATACTTTACATGCTCCTCGCCAGCTAAACCGTTCACGGAGAAGACTTTACCCCGGAGATCCGGGGGAGGGTCAAAGCAAAACGCGCGACCGAAGCCGCGCGTCCGTTCACAAACTCAAAAGAACTAGCGCCCGAAGTGCGCCGCATTTTTTGTGCTGTAGTCCATCCACTTGTCCGGCAGATCATCACCCGCATAGATCGCCGACACCGGGCACACCGGCACGCACGCGCCGCAGTCGATGCACTCGACCGGATCGATAAACAATTGCTCGACGCCGCCGTAGCCGGTTTCGTCCTTCTTCGGGTGAATGCAATCCACCGGACACGCATCCACACACGCCGTGTCCTTGGTGCCGATGCAGGGTTCTGCGATCACGTACGCCATCGTTCTGACTCTCCTAAATTCGAAGCTTGCCCTCGCTCAACCGAGGCTTTGCCTGCTCGTTCCCGATTCTACCAAGGAACCACCGCCGCCGCTCCAATGCATCGTTTGTTTCAGCTTGATCGCAAGAACAGAATGACAACCTTCTGTTCTATCGCACCTCTGCAGCCGCTCGCCGCACCGCGTACTCTTCCGGTGTCGGAATCGGCTCGAGACCGCGCCCCGCGAACATATCCGCAAACAGCGCCTGCATTTCGCCATGGATCAGCCCATTGGTCGCAAACACCTCGCGGCTGTCCAGCGTGAACTTACCGCCATCGAAGTGCGTGATCGCTCCACCGGCCTCTTCGACCAGCAAGTACCCCGCGCTTGTATCCCAAGGATTCAGCTTGAACTCCCAATAGCCATCCAGCCGTCCCGCGGCCACAT
>CAXTNA010000195.1:0-4425 GCA_964245535.1 uncultured Acidobacteriaceae bacterium
CTTGCCTTCCGTGTCCTCGAGCGAGCGGTACTTGCCTGTCAAAAATCCGGATGCTAGCGAGAAATAAGGAACCACTCCCAGGCTGAAGCGTTCCGCCACCGGCGCCAGATCCCCCTCATACCCCTGCCGGTCATACAGGTTGTACTCCGGTTGCAGCGTCGTGTAAACCGGCAGCCCCTGCATTTCTGCTACCTCCATCGCCTCCGTCAATCGCGCGCCCGTGTAGTTCGACGCACCGATAGCACGCACCTTGCCGCTCTGGATCAACTCCTGGTACGCGCTCAGCGTCTCTTCAAAAGGCGTCGACTCATCGTCCTTGTGCGATTGGTACAGATCGATTCGGTCCGTCTGCAGCCGCCGTAGCGAGTCCTCCGCAGACTTCAAAATATTGGCCTTACGCAGCCCCTCGCTGCCATCGCCCATCTTCATGCCCACCTTGGTCGCCAGCACCACTTTGTCCCGCTTGCCGCTGTGCGCAAACCACTTCCCCAGAATCGTCTCCGACTCGCCACCTACATGCCCCGGCACCCACACGTTGTACACATTGGCGGTGTCAATGAAGTCGAACCCGCGATCGACAAAGGCGTCCAGCAGATCGAAGGAACTCGCCTCATCTGCCGTCCATCCAAACACATTGCCGCCCAACATCAACGGCACCGCCTCCAACCCCGACTTCCCCAGCTTCCGCCTCTGCATCGCATTCTCCTTATAAGAGCAAGTTGTTCATGGCATGTAATGTCATCTCGACCGAAGCCAATAGCTTCACCGTTCGCGGAGTGGAGAGCCTGCAGTTGATTAGCCTCTGGCCTACACCGAAAGGGAACCACCCCTAATTCATCCACCGCCGGTCATTCGGATCACGCCCACTCGGATCCCGCGGCTTTCCCTCCGGGTCAACATACCGCCCGCTCTCGTCAAACTGCACCTCGCGCCCCTGCTTCTGCATGTACACCGAAAATTTTTTCGCCGCGCGCCGCCGCCGCGCCCGCACCCAGGCGTTGCGCAAACCATACACTCCCTCACTGGCTGACGCACGCACTCCCCGCCGCGGCGCGAAGCGCAAAAACAGCCATCCGCTGAGCGCGTTCGTCAGCACCAGCAACGCATCGAAGCGCTGGTGCGAGGAAAGCGCCAGCGCGAGGTACACCAGCAAATACATCGCGGCTATGTATTTGGCCTTCACCCGCAGAACGAAGTTGAAGTTCAACTCCTGATCGGCATGCAATCGCGCAAACACCAGCAGCAGCGCGAGCGAAAACGGCCATAACCCCGACGCTACCTCCGTCGGATACAGCCCAATCACCTGCCGTCCGATGGCAAAGCTGATCGCCACCGCCAACACCCCGCCAGCAATGGTGGTGGCCAGGAAAAACTCGCCCAGCCAGCGCGAGCCAAGCTCATCCTCCAGCGTCGACCCAAAAAACCAAACCGAAAGCGCCGCAAACAAAACCCCAAACAGCCCCACATTCACAAACGGATACGTGACAAACTGCCAGACGAGCTTGTAGGCGAGAAAAGGTACGAGCGACAGAAAATTGCTCACCAGCGCGCCTAAATCGTGCGAAACGATCCCCAGCACCAGCAGCGCAAAATAGGTGCTGATGGCGATGAGAATGATGTGTCGCGTCACCCCGCGAAAGGGCGGCAACGAAACAGTGATGGGGCTATTGGATCGAAATGCCACGGCAAAACTCCTAAACGAAACTCCTACCGGGCCGGCAGCGGCGGCACCGGCAACGACCGCTGTCCATTGGACGCAACCGCCCGCACACCGAACAGGACGTTATCCTTGCTGACCGGCAGCGTCAACCGCATCCCCGCGCCGGCGCTCCTGTTGTGTGTCCAAAGCAACTCGTTGGTGTCCCGCCACACCACCTCATAGGTGGTGCCGGGCGGCGCAAACGAACTCGGCTCCCAGGTCAGCTCGCTGTGATTGTCCAGCGCGCGGGTAAGCACCTGCACCGTCCGCGGCTCGCTCGGCGCCTCGGCCAGCGAAGCCAACGTCATCGCATTCATGCGCGCCACATTGGCGACGTAGCCTGGATCGACAAATTTTAAGTAGTCCCCATACTCCACGCCGTTTTCCGTGCGCAACGTCTGGTGCTGATGGTCGAAGTTCTCCCGCCACTCGGTAAACCGCACTGCGGCAAACCCTTCAGCGTTAAAGCTCGTGTGGTCCCCGCCACGCAGATACCGGTCCCGCCGCAGCACCAGCACCGGATGAAATGCCGGCACCACCTGGATCATCATGCTGTGCACCCCATTGCGCGCCGGCGGCCGCGCCATCCCGTTCGGAAAATACGCCGGTGAAAGCTCCGCAATCGTGCGCGCCAACTCCCGCGAGGGCGAATCATTTTCCGCGCCCAGCCCAAGCATCTGCTTCTGTTCTTCCGGCGTAGCATTGCCCGGCACGCTTTCCGAAAAAACGCGCACGGCATGCTTGTCCTGTGGCGGCCCTTCCGCCTGCCCCGCAGAAACCGGCGTCGTGTCCCCGCCGACAATATCGTTATTCAGCACAGCTTCCAGCGGCCACCCTTCCCGCTTGGCCAACTGCGCCAGGTGCTGCGATCCATTCAGCCCGTGCTCCTCGCCCGCCACTGCCGCAAACACAATCGTGCCGGGCAGCTTCAGCCTGCTCAATGCCCGCGCGCACTCAAGCGACACCGCCACCCCGCTCGCATCGTCGTTAGCCCCCGGCGCCGTCGCCTTCGCATCCAGCACATCCGTCGCGCGCGAATCATAATGCCCGGTCACCAACACCCACGGCGCCGCCTTATTTTCGCTTGTACCGTGCAGAATGGCATACACGTTCACCAACCGGGTCGGCATCTTGATGCGTGCCCGGGGGCCTTCGCCCGCAGGTTGCACGAAGTCATCCCGCTTCACCTCAAGGCAGTTCCCGCACGCCGCTGAAATTCGCCGGTACTCGCCCTCGATCCAGTCCGCAGCCGCTAAAATCCCCTGACCGGCCGGCAGGTCCGTGCTTATGCTGGAAAGCGTGTTGCGCGTGCCAAACGACACCAGCTTCGCAATGTCGGCATGGACATCCTCCGGCGAGATCCTCCCCAGCGCCGCCGCAATCTGCGGGTCCGCCTGCACGGTTGCCTGCACCCCGCCCATCGGCCCCGCAGGTCCTGCCTGCCCTGGCAACGTCGAACCAGGCACCGGCCCCACAGGCACCTGACCCGGCAGCGAGCCTACGCCGGCCATTGCTGTCGCCGTCATCACCGCTCCCCACCAAAATTTTCGTCCCATTCGCACACTCTTTCTTTGGGCAACAAACCGCAATCGCGCTTCGTGCGTCCCATGTTGACGGACACGAGCCTCCTCGCTAGAACTAGGAGGGCCCGTTTCAATCACTGGCATCATCGTACTAGCCGCCGTTTCCCCGGCACGAGGAGTTCCCCCCATGTCTGTCGTTTGCCCCGAATGCGACAACCCACTTGTCATCGATGTGGACGATGTCGAAGAAGGCGAGATCGTGCAGTGCGACGAATGCGGCGCCGATCTTGAGATCGTTTCCAGTGATCCGCTCGAAGTCGCCGCCGTCGATGGTGAAGGCTACGACGACGAAGACGCGGGCGCCGGTCGTCACGACGACGAGGATGAGGACGAGTAGCTTGCTCGGTTCTCGCCTTTCACCCTCGGTGCGGCCAACGCCTCACGCGCTCGTGCGCCCCCATTTCCAGCCCCGGCCGCGTTCCCACTGGGATCTTCGGCTGCCCGCCATGCTGCTCGCCGCAGCAACTTTTCTGCTGCTGTTCTGCGTGCCCTCCATGGCTCATGCCAGGCCCAAAAAGCAGCCCCCCGCCCCTGTCGTGCGCTTCGTAGAAGGCAACGTGGTCAGCCATGCCAAAACGCCCATCGAGGGCGCCATCGTCTACCTCGAAGACCCCAAAAGCATGGCCATCAAAAGCTATCTCACCGATAGCAAAGGCTACTTCCACTTCACCAACCTCACCGGCCAAACCGACTACGAGCTTTGGGCGGAACAGGAGGGGGTGCAATCGAAACACAAATTCATCAGCCAATTTTCCAGCCACACCCGCTTCGTCTTCACGTTGAAGCTCGATCCAAAGGTGAAAAAGAAGTTCCTAAAGCTCTAGTGAACTTTGATTTATTCAGACAAGGGAAAGGGCACGGCTTCAGCCGTGCCCTAAACAGGCCATACTCAAAGCGGCTTCAGCCGCTCGGGTACGCTTCTCGTTCAGTCAGCAGGAAATCAGAGTTTCCCTAGTGCTTTTCTCCCATGGGGATAGCCTCCGCTTTCTCCCATAGGGACAACTTCCGCTCCACTCCCATAGGGATGACTTCCGCTTTTCGGCTGAAAGCCCGACACATCATAGCCCGGGGCGGAGCCCCAGGTAGCAGCCGAACCCTGACAGAGGGCTGAAGGCCCGACACATCATAGCCTGGGGCGGAGCC
>CAXTNA010000196.1:0-4357 GCA_964245535.1 uncultured Acidobacteriaceae bacterium
AGGACCCCTGTATCCGCCCGAAGCGCCACCCAACCCCAGAACACCCCGCAAGATTCCGAACCCACTCACCCACAGGGACATCCATCAGCCATACACCCAACCTGCTACCCTCAACACACCCATGCCCGGCGAGAAGAACAAGCTCTACTACGGCGACAACCTGGCCGTCCTCCGCGACCACATCCCCAGTAACTCCGTAGACCTCATCTACCTCGACCCACCCTTCAACTCCCGCCAGGACTACAACGTCCTCTTCGCCGAAAAAGACGGCACCCGCTCCGCCTCCCAAATCACCGCCTTCAAAGACACCTGGGAATGGAACGAAGAAGCCGCCCGCTCCTACGAACAGGTAGTCGAACACGGTGGCCGCGTCGCCGACGCCATGCGCGCCTTCCGCACCCTCCTCGGCGGCACCGACATGCTCGCCTACCTCGCCATGATGGCCTCGCGGTTGATCGAGCTACGCCGCGTGCTCAAAGAAACTGGTTCGATCTACCTACATTGCGATCCGACAGCGAGTCATTACCTCAAGCTGCTTATGGACGCTGTCTTCGGCCCAGATCATTTCCTCAACGAGATCATCTGGAAGCGAACATTTGCCCATAACTCGTCAAAACGCTACGGCCCTGTACATGATGTGATCCTGTTTTTCTCCAACTCAGGCGATTTGACGTGGACCGATCTGCGCGTTGAGCACACGGACACTTATCTCGAAAAACACTTTCGGCAGGTCGATAGCACAACCGGCAAGCATTTCGCTCCGATCACACTCACTGGCTCTGGGACCAGGAATGGAGAGAGCGGGCGTCCATGGCGTGGCGTCGACCCTACAAGGGTAAAGCGTCACTGGGCGTTGCCGGGCGAGATCCTTGCCGAGCTAGGCATCGGAGAGGGAACGCTGCAAGAACGTCTGGAAGCATTAGACGAAAAAGGTTACATCTACTGGCCTGATAAGAAGGATGGGACTCCACGGCTGAAATGGTTTGCCAACGACCTGAAAGGCATGTCCATTGGCGATGTTTGGACCGATATCGCGCCAATCTCTGCAAATGCTAAAGAACGTCTGGGCTACCCCACTCAAAAGCCCGAAGCCCTCCTCGAACGCATCCTCCGCGCCAGCTCTAACGAGGGCAATATCGTTCTCGACCCCTTCTGCGGCTGTGGCACCACCGTGCAGGTCGCCCAAAAGCTCAACCGCCGCTGGATCGGCATCGACATCACCCACCTCGCCATCGGCCTCATTAAAACCCGCCTCGACGACACTTTCGGCCCCGAAGTCCGCAAGACCTACGAAGTCATCGGCGAACCCACCGACATGGCCGGTGCCGAACAGCTCGCCAACGACAACAAGTGGCAGTTCCAATACTGGGCCCTAGGTCTCGTCGGCGCCCGCCCCACCGAAGGCATCAAAAAAGGCGCAGACCGCGGCATCGACGGTCGCCTTTACTTCCACGACGACAACTCCGGCAAATCCAAGCAGATCATCTTCTCTGTTAAGGGCGGCTACAACGTCGGCGTATCCGAGGTCCGCGACCTCATCGGCGTCCTCCAACGCGAAAAGGCCGACATCGGCGCTTACATCTCCTTCGCCGAACCCACTGGCCCCATGAAGCGCGAAGCCGCCGAAGCCGGCTTCTACACCAGCAGCGACGGCACCAAATACCCACGCCTCCAACTCCTCACCATCAAAGGCCTACTCGAAGGCACCCAACACCTACAACGCCCTCTCCACGTCCGCGACGTAACCTTTAAACCCGCCCCGAAACACCGCCGGAAGACAGGTGATAACCTCCGTTTGGAACTCGAGTAATCAGAAATATTCCTAGGACAGATGATTCTGATAAGAGTTTGCATGAAATCGTCCGAGGTCAGATACCCATGATATTCAAGCGCCAAAGGCGCGCCCTATACCAGCCTAGGCCGGAGGCCTAGGTCCCGCCCCCATCAATAGCCGAGGGCTGAAGGCCCGATCCATAAAGGATTGCCGGGGCTGAGCGACAGTCATTCTTATCAATGCCGTCCTACAACAGGCACCCATTCCTCAGAGACCTTCTTCAGCCTTCACCAGCGTGAACGCCTTCCCATCGAACGTGTAGTCATACGTCCCGCCGCCGCTCTCATTTCGGCTGCCATGGACAATCAGCAGACGGCTATCGGAACGGAACTCAAGCGGTTCGGAAATGTTCAGATCCCAGCAACACACCGTAAAGGGCAGCCACGTCACCTCACCCGTTTGCGCATTGATCGCAGCCGTCATCACACAGGACGCACCACATCCCCAAGAAGCCAGAATAAAATGCCCAGCAAAATTGGGCTGCCGATGAGCAAACTCTTTAAGCTTGGTTGCGTACTCCCGGCTCTTCGGATCGGCGAGCTGCAGCCTGACAGGATGAACCGCTCGTTCATGAGGAACCGCGAAATCACCGAAACGCGGTGCTCCGGCTGACGCCTGCTGCAGAAACATATGCGCCATCACAATAGGTGCGAAAAGGAGGCCCATGTTCAGTACCAGAGGTGCCTCTCCCAGTACAGCCTCGCTGCGTGAGCTGTCTGGTAACGCCCCATGATGTACCGGATGCCCCCTTGCGCCTCTTCAATCGCATTTCCGAACGACTGTTCACCGTGAGGGTTTTAACTATATTATGGCTTCAGCAACTGGTAAAGCCCACGCGCTGAAAAAGCCGGGTTGCGCGTATCAACCACTCCGCCCGGCTCCTGCGCCATAATCCAGAGCAGGTCGTTGTACTCATTGTCGGAGATACCTTCCAGCTTCATCGCTTGTTTCAGAGCTTGCTGTGACGTAACCGGAATGAGCCGCGGATCATGAAAGACATGAGCCTTTTCGCGCTTTTCGCAGGACGATGATTGTGAGCATGTTTGGCAGGCATCAGTCGTTCCTCGAAATGAGCATTAAGTGTACGTTGAGCAAAGACAAAGCCGCCAACCGGTACCTATCTTCGAGTGCCAAAAAGCCGGGTGCCCCATCTTCGCGACAGCTTCACCGTCGCTAAGGTGGGTTCCACGCTCCCGCAAGCCGGAGTTCCCGGATAGCTTGCCGGATGGGGTAGAAGGCCGGAGAGTGCGGGCACAGCCGAAAAGACTGGATAGCCCTTCCTCGGTGCCCCCATAAGCTTCTCACGTTCCATTGCACACGAACTCACCCACTTTCCCTAAACTCGGAATAGAACAAAACTCATCCAAAAGCACGGCCTTTGCTTTGCTTCTCTGTTTGTCATTCCCGTAGGGAATCTGAGTTCGCTTTTGCTTGTCATCCCGCAGGGACCTGCAGTTGCTTTTGCTTCTCTGTTTGTCATTCCCGAAGGGAATCTGCGTTGCTCTTGCTCCTCTGCTTGTCATCCCGCAGGGATCTGCTGTTGCCTTTGCCTTTGCTCCTAGAACAAGGACAAAACGCGCATCTTCCATCCGCCACAAGCGCCAAAGGCGCGCCCTATACCAGCCTAGGGTGTATCGACATATTCACTTTTGCGCGGAGGTTAGGTTTGTTGGACTGGGTGCATGTGCAGTTTGCGAGCGGAGTTGACGGATGCGCAGTGGGCGCGGTTGGAGGGTTTGTTGCCGGGGCGCGCGGGTTCGGTGGGCCGGCCGGCCGAAAACAACCGGCGGTTTGTGAACGGGGTGTTGTGGGTGTTGCGTTCGGGCATGCGCTGGGGCGATCTGCCGGAGCGGTATGGGGCGTACAAGAGCGTGCACAAGCGTTTTGTGCGCTGGGCGCGGGCCGGGGTGTGGGACCAGGTATTTCAGGATCTGGTGAAAGACCGCAACAACCCCAACCTGATGATCGATGCCACGATTGTGCGGGCGCACCAGCAAGCAGCCGCGGGCCGGGCGGACCGCAAAAAGGGGGCTCCGAAAACCAGGCTTTGGGGCGAAGCCGAGGCGGTCTGAGCACGAAAATCCACCTGCTGACGGACGGTTTCGGCCAGCCACTCGCCTTTCGCCTGACTGCCGGGCAGGCCGCCGAACAGCCCCAGGCCCTGCCGCTGCTGGAAGGCCGCACCGCCGAAGCCGTCATCGCCGACCGGGGCTATGACACGCGCGCCATCGTCGCCCGCGTGCGCCAAATGGGAGCCGCCGTCGTGATCCCTTCGCGCAGCCACTGGCGGGTTCAGCGAGAACACAACCGTGCTCTCTACAAAACCCGAAACCGGATCGAACGCTGCATCAGTGACCTCAAGCAGTTCCGAAGACTCGCTACACGCTATTGCAGGCTCCAGTGCTGCTTCCACGCCACCGTCGCCCTCGCCTGCGCCTCCCTCCACCTCAAACAATATGTCGATACACCCTAGGCCGCAAGGCCTAGGTGCATCCCCGTACCAAGCGGAAAGGGCTGAAAGCC
>CAXTNA010000197.1:0-4338 GCA_964245535.1 uncultured Acidobacteriaceae bacterium
TCGATGGCGCGCAAGAGCTTGGTCGACCATCAGCGCTTTGGGGACACCTATTTTTCTGAGGTGCCGTGTTTTTACTTCACCTGCGACGGTGCCCGGCGTGATGAGGATGGGTACTTCTGGCTGATGGGCCGTGTGGACGACGTGATCAACGTGAGCGGGCACCGGTTGGGCACGGCAGAGATCGAATCGGCGCTGGTGGCGCACCCGAAGGTGGCCGAGGCGGCGGTGGTGGGCCGGCCGTGCGAGATGAAAGGCCAGGCGATCGCGGCGTTCGTGTCGCTTGAGGGTGGGTGCGCGCCGAGCGAGGCGCTGAAGCAGGAGTTGCGGCAATGGGTGGCCAAGGAGATCGGCGGGCTGGCGCGGCCGGATGATATGCGCTTTACGCCGGCCTTGCCGAAGACGCGCTCGGGCAAGATCATGCGGCGGCTGCTGCGGGAATTGGCGACGACCGGGGATGTGCAGGGGGATACGACGACGCTGGAGGACTTCAGTGTGATTGCGAGCCTGCGGGAGGGAGAGGAGTAGCTTCAAAACTTCTAACGATTTTTCGAGAGCTCATCCAGGCGTCCTTCAAGCTTTCCAGTGTGACCATGAAAAAAGCGAAGTTCTGCGTCCACGGCATCAAATCGTCCTCGCATCTCGGATCGTACCGCGTCGAGTTCAGCCCGGAGCTTATCAAAACGGCCGTCTATGTAGGACCGCAGCTCTTTGGTGTCGGAGCGATTCAGCAAAATGCCCGCGAGAATGGCAATAAGCGGAACACCGACGGTGAAGATGTCGTGCATTGGTTTCCTTTCACAAACATCGCCGTTATAAGTTTGATTTTAAATGAGGGTTTTGCAGAATCGATAGACTACCTCAGATCACTCGCACCACACACGGATCAACTGAACTCGAAGGCCCGCCCGCATCGTCCATTGATACGATAGATGGTTGAGTTGCTGTGTGTCGGCATCCAATGCTTTTGGGTGCTGTTTGCCGGCCGGTGAGTTTGGGATGAGTGAGTATTTAAGCAGGATCAAGTCGCCGGCGGATGTGAAGCGGCTCAGCCCGGTGGAACTGGAGCGGCTGGCGGAGGAGATTCGCGAGCGGTTGATTCGCGGGGTCGCGAAAACAGGCGGGCATATCGGGCCCAATCTGGGCGTGGTGGAGCTGACGCTGGCCATGCATTACGTCTTCGATACGCCGCGGGACAGTTTTGTTTTTGACGTGAGCCACCAGAGCTATGTGCACAAGCTGCTGACCGGGCGCGAACACCTGTTCGACACCATTCGGCAGCCGGGCGGGCTGAACGGCTTTATGCTGCGGACGGAAAGCGAGCATGACAGCTTCGGCGCTGGGCATGCCGGCACGGCGCTGAGCGCGGGGCTGGGCATGGCCGTGGCGCGGGATATGAGCGGCGGGGACGAGAACGTCGTGGTGCTGGCCGGGGATGCGGCGTTTACGAACGGCATCAGCTTTGAAGCGCTGAACAATGTGGCCGCGCAGACCAAGCGGCTGATCATCATTTTGAATGATAATGAGTGGTCGATCGATAAGAATGTGGGCGCGATTGCGGAGTATTTTCACAAGATTGCGACCAATCCAACTTATGTGAGCCTCCATGAGCGCGTGACAGGGTTGGTGGAAAAGTTTGGCGGCAAGGCGGCGCGGCACATTGCACGCAAGGCTGAGGAGGCCGCGAAGGGGATTGTCGGCCGGGGCATGATCTTTGAGGAGTTTGGGCTGAACTACTATGGCCCGGTCGATGGGCACAACCTGCCGCTGCTGATTGAGACGTTGAAGTTTTTGAAGACGCAAAACCGGCCCGTGGTGCTGCATGCGCTGACGCAGAAGGGCCGTGGTTTTGGGCCGGCGTTGGAAAAGCAGAAGAAGTTCCATGGGCTGGGGCCGTACGATCCGGAGACGGGTGAAACCAAAGCAGTGGGGCAGAAGACCTACTCGGAGATCTTTGCGGAAAGCCTGACACGGCTGGCGGATGACGATCGCAGGGTGGTGGCGATTACGGCGGCGATGCCAAACGGGACGGCGCTCGATCTGTTCCGGCCACAGCATCCGGATCGCTACTTCGATGTGGGCATCGCGGAAGAACATGCGGTGCTGTTCGCAGCGGGGATGGCTACCAAGGGCTATCGGCCGTTTTGTGCGATTTACTCGACGTTTTTGCAGCGGGCGTTCGATCAGATCGTGCATGATGTAGCGCTGCAGAACTTGCCGGTCGTGTTCTGCATGGATCGCGGCGGCTTGAGCGGCGATGACGGGCCGACCCATCATGGACTGTTCGACATCAGCTATCTGCGGAGCGTGCCGAATCTGATCCATATGGATCCCAAAGATGAAGACGAGTTGCAGGATATGATGTACACGGCGCTGGTGCACGAAGGACCGAGTGCGATCCGCTACCCACGCGGCACTGGACCCGGGGCGGTGCTGAAGGCGCAACCGGAGGCGCTGGCGATTGGCCGGGCCGAGGTGATGCAGGATGGTTCCGATGTGGCGGTGTTTTCGCTCGGGGTTATGCTGCCGGAGGCGGAACGGCTGGCGCGCGAGCTGGAAGCTGAGGGATACAGTGTCGCGGTCATCAATGCGCGTTTTGCGAAACCGGTGGATGCGGCGTGTGTTTGCGCGTATGCGCGGCAATGCGAGCTGCTGGTGACGATGGAAGATCATGTGCTCGCCGGTGGGTTTGGCTCGGCGGTGCTGGAAGCGCTGAATGAGGCGGAGCTGGAAATACCGGTGGTGCGCGTGGGCTGGCCTGACCAGTTTATTGAGCATGGCCGGGTAGAAGATCTGCGGGTGCGGTATGGGATGACGGCTGAGGCGGCTTTGGAGCGGGTGCGGCCCTTACTGCGTAAGCCGGTGAACGCGTAGCGTACTACGCCCCTCCATCACCTGGCGGTAAGCTGAAGGGCACGGGCTCTCGTGAAAAGTCAGCGATGCCGGGCCCGAATTCTTCTATCGCTTTGTGTTGAAAACTATCTTGTAAGATATGGAGCCGTATCATCTCGTTTGCGTAGTCGGCCTTCACGTCTTCGTCTTCAGTTCCGTCGAATATGCCTTGCCACTTCGCATCCAGAGTTTGCAAAGCTTCGAGGATCATGTTTGCCCGCCAATTATCGAAATCGTAAGTCATACTGCTTGAATCCTCTAACTCCGTAAACAGCGCGACTAGTCCATCGCACGGGTTGAGACCTGCTCATTTGAAGTTTGCAACCCTGATTTCTCGTCAGGTAAAGGCGTGGTGATTTGGACTGGTTCTCGGGAAAAGTCGGTCACGCCCGCACCGAACTCCCGCACGGCAACGTACTCAAAATCCTCTTGGAGAATATGAAGACGTATCATGTCGTTGCCGTAATCAGCCTTTACATCTTCGTCGTTCGTGCCTTTAACTGTGTTGTACCACTTGTCGTCAAGGTCTTTTAGGGCTTCTAGAACCATGCTGGCGCGCCAAGCATCGAAATCGAGTGTCATAGTTTTTGTATCCTTTCGAGTTGCACTGCTAGGTTCGATAGTGCGGTTATATACCTACTCGATACCATATCGAACCGTGGGCATAAAAGGTAATGGTCAGGTGCTTGGCCGGGGCATAGTATGCTTACGTCGGCAACGAGGGCTAGGTCATTAGGCAAAGGAAAGGAGGCCGGGAGTTTCCAGGCATAATCGCCGATATGGAGCACAGTCCAGGCCTATGTTGTACACTCCGCGAACTCGTTTAGCAGTTCTGCTGCGCGGGCTTGGCGGTAGCGAAAGAGGGCGCGCAGGGCGGCGCGTGCTACTGGCAGGCCGAGGCGGCTTAGGGGTTCCAAGGGCAGGGCGTAGGTGACGTGATCCCGCACGAGGGTGCCGGGCTGGCCCTGCTTTCCGGCTGTGGCAGAGCGGGCGTCGGCGACGGAGTGGCAGTGGTGCCAATAGGCGAAGGGGCCTTTGACTTGCAGATCGCAGAAGCCCTGGTTCCAGTGGAAGTCGCCGATGCGGGCTTGCCAGGGCTGGCGCAGCGGCAGAAATGGGATGCCGCGGGCGGTGATCAGCAGCTTTGTACCGCTGCCGGCGGCGGTGCCGGGAAAGGCCCGGGTGCCTGCCGGACGGGGCGGTGGGGGCACGAGGGTCATTTCGTCGATGCGTGCCTTTTGCCATTGCGGCATGAGGGGCGGCAGGTTGGCGGGGTTGGCGAAAAAGGCGAAGACAAGGTCGCGGGAGAAGGGGAGCCACTGTTCGGTTTGAAACTCATGGGGCATGTTGATTGGATGCGGGGGCGCAGGCTTGCTGGAGCCGTTGTGTTTTCAATGTACGCCGTAATGCTGTAAGCCTGCAGGTCTCTCCACTGCGCAGGACGGTGAA
>CAXTNA010000198.1:0-4287 GCA_964245535.1 uncultured Acidobacteriaceae bacterium
CATGCCGACTGGCACCGCTGTCCGCTATCACGTTCTCCCCTTGCGCGTCGCGCAGCCACGCACGTAGCGGCGCGCAGGCTTCAGCGCGGAAGTGATTGCCTTCTACGAACTTTTCGAGCGTAGCGGCGAGGGTGAACGGTTGTTCGTAAATCTCGCGCAACATCCAGTGCGGGTAGGGTGCCGGGCTTTGTTCGTCGGCCATGAGGTGTTCCCTTCTATGTGTACTGCAGAATGATCGTTTACTGCTCATCTGATCACGATTGTGCTTACCTTGGAGGTCATTGGCTTTCGGAATCGTTACAGGAAGCGAATGCGCTAGACTCCCTGCACAGCATGTCTCAAAAACTTGACAATCGGGCTGACCGCATTATGAAGGCACTATTGCGGGCGGGCGACATCTCTGTGGCGGAGCTTGTGACGCAAATCGGCACGTCTGCCCCGAGCATACGGCGTGATCTGGCGCGGTTGGAAAAGCGTGGCCTGGTGCTGCGCACGCATGGCGGGGCGACGCTGGTGGAACCGCTGCTGTATGAGCCTTTTCGGCATGACACCTCCTTCCAGGCACGCGAACTGCGCTTTGCCGAGCAGAAACGCAGCATCGGGTTGGCGGCGGCGGACATGGTGCTTGAACAAGAGATGATCGGGCTGACGGCCGGTACGACGACGACGCAGATTGGGCGGTCGCTGCGGCACCGCCGCGGGATTTCGGTGGTAACGAATGCGGTCAATATCGGTATGGAGTTATGCAATCAGCCGGCGATCAAAACGATGCTCACCGGCGGCACGCTGGCATGGGCGTGGACGTTTGCGCTTGCAGGGCAAGCCGCGTTGAATTTTCTAAATGGGATTTATCTGGACCGGGCGTTCATCAGCGCAACCGGCTTCGATCTGCAGCGCGGCGTGACGACGCTCGAGACCGAGGAAGCAACAGTGGCGAATACGATGGCGCGGCAAGCACGGCAGGTCGTGGTCGTGGTGGATTCATCAAAGTTGGGACAGGTAAGCCCGGCGTTGATTTGCCCGCTGTCGTCGGTGCATGCGCTGGTGACGGATGGCGGCATCCCCGCGAAGATGCAGAAGACGCTGGCGGCGCGGGGAATCAAGGTGGTGAAGGCTTGACGGCAGGATGGTTGCTGAACAGCAGGTTCCCTTCGGGAATAACAGAAAGAAAGGCAGAAGCAAACGCAGGTCCCCTTTCGGGAAGGACAAAGAAGCAATCATGCAGGCGGTGCGGGTAGGCCGGCTTCGGTGGCGGTAGGAAGGGTGTGGTTGGTTTGCCAGCGTTCGATAAGCGTATTGATGTCTTCGCCGCGCTTTTGCCAAAGCTGGATGCGGAGGTCGTAACGGACGAGCACGTTATCAAGCCAGAAGGGCCGATTTTCCTTGAGCCAGGTGTCACGGTAGAGGTTTTTGAGCATGGAGTAGTTGTCGCGAAGGTCTTGGCAGCGGCCGTTCATGCTGGAGATGGAGTAGAGCAGATCGTCCATTTCAGCCCTATGCGCTTTATCGTCTTTTAATGCATAGGCTTTGCTGTATGCAATCGCGATCTCGTCCGCGGCTTGGAACTTCCAGGCGATGAAGTCCATGCGGCGCGCGCCGAGTTCCATGGCGGCGAGGGCATGTTCTTCGCGTAGCTTGGGGTTGTCGGCGCGCACGCTTTCGATGAGCTCGAGGGCGTGCTCGGCGTGCAGTCGAGCGGAGGGCAGCGTGGTGCGCCACTTGGCCGCCATGGTTTGGCCTTCGGGGCTCCAGGGGTCGAGCCAGAAAGCTTCGTTGGTGATCGGCGTGAGGGTGGCAGCCTTCATCAGTTCCCCTTGCGCTTCGTCGAGGCGACCCGTCGTGTCCCCGTAGAAGACCTGGCCGAAGCCGGCCTGGTAAGCAGCAGCATCGCTCTTGCCGGGTTGCCAACCGGCAGCGGCGCCGAAGAGTACGCCGAACCAGTCCTGGTCGAAAAGGCCTTCACCGTCGTCGTTCCATACGGTCGTTAGTTCGCCGGTGCTGCCAAGGCGCTGCCCGGCTTCCACAAAACCGGCGATGTTGTCGAGCGCGGTGGCGCCGTTGGGGTACACGACGCGCCAATTGGCGTCCCCGGGCGCGACCCAGGTTTCCATGCCGGCCTGCCTGAACGGCAGAATGGTGGCATCATAGCTGTCCAGGTGCCAATAGATCCAGGGGATAGCGATCATGTCTTTGGGCAGGCCCCCGATCGCGGCAGGATCGGTGCCGGCGACGTCACCCCAGAAGAGCAGGCGACGGTGCAGCGGGGCCAGGGTGGTGTGGATCGTGGACAGAAAGTCGGCGTAGACCGGGCCGAGGCCGCGCTTTTCCACGTCGGTGCGGGTACGCCCTGTACCGAGCTCGAAAGTTTCATCCGCACCAACGTGCAGGAAAGGGCTGGGAAAATCGTCGGCGATTTGCGTAAACCAACTCTTGATCAGCGGCTGCGATCCAGGCTGGCCGGGCGCGATGACGTGCCCGTGTGGAGTTTCGGCGAGGTCGGCATATTTTTCGTATTGCAGCACGTGGTGTAGATGGCCGAAGGCCTCCTGTTCCGGAACGACCATGATGTGCAGGCGTGCGGCGTAGGCCACGAGTTCCTGCGCTTCGGCACGCGTGAGGGCACTGCCCGGTGGTGCGACCAGCGGATCGTTCGCGTATTGCAAGGTGTGCTCGAAGTAGGGCGAGTAGAGATTGACCTTGTGGGCAGCGAAAACGTCGAGTTGATGCTTTTGGTAGGCGAGCGTGGGAAAGGGCCCGCGGGAAAGATCGTCGTGCACGCCGCGATAGCGCATGGCGGGCCAGTCGCGCACGGTGCCTGTCCAAATGGCGGGGGTGGTGTTGTCCGTGCCGACGAGCTGCTTAAGCGTTTGCGTGCCGTAGAAGAGGCCGGCGGCGGCGTCGGCAAGGAGGGTGATCGTGCCGGGTTGCGAAAGCAGCACGTAGCCTTCGTCATGCATGACGGGTGTGAATGTGAGCTTTGCCTGTGTGAGGCGCTGCCCGGCTTCCGGTGTGTTGGTGCGCAGGAGGCGGATGGTGAGGTCGGGCGTGCCGATGGCGGGGCTGACGGTGATGCCGTCGTCTTCGAGGGCGTGGGCGAGATTTTGTGCAGCGAAGAGGTCTTCGGGGTCACCGCCCGGGACGGTGATGGAGGCGGAGCGGGTCGGCTGCGGAACTCCCAGGTGCAGCTCGCGAGGCTGGGGCGAGAGGTGGGGCGTGGCGGCGGGGAGTGTGGCAGCCAGTAGCAGGGCGCAGCCGAGGCGTAGGGTGGGGGCTGTCAGCGGGTGTAAGTGCGGGAGGCGAGCGGTCAATGAAATCTCCCGTGGGGAGATGATGGCAGATTTTTTGGCGGATGGTTGGTCTGCGCGATTTGTATTGCGGAACTGAGGGTCTTTCCATCGCGCGAACGATGAAACGGTTCGCTTTCACCCGCCCGAGCAAGCTCGTGCGGGACCCGGTTCGCTACCACCCACCCGAGCAAGCTCGTGCGGGACCCGGTTTGCTTTCACCCACCCGAGCAAGCTCGTGCGGGACCCGGTTTGCTACGGTCGAGATGACGCAGTTTTTGAGAACAGCAAATTTCCTCCATTCGACTGCGCTCAAGTGAACGAAAAGAAGACAGGCAAAGACAAAAGCAGACGCAGATTCCCTTCGGGAATGACAACAAGAGAATCCCTTCGGGAAAGACTAGAAGAAGATTCCTTCGGGAAATTGTAAGATCCTTTCGGGAATGATAAGAAAATCCTTAGGGGAATGACAGTAAGGAGATCCCTTCAGGCATGACAACAAGAAAATCCCTCGGGGAACAACGAAAAAGCGGAAACTGAGGTTAGCGGCGCAGGTTTGTGTGGGTAAGACCGGCGGTGCGGGTGGCTTCGAAGTAGACGCCGCAAGCGCTGATGACGATGCGATTGGGACCGGCGAGAAGGACAGAATCGCCGGGGACCTCGGTGGTAGCGCCGGTGATGTCCATGTCTTCATGTTGCAGATCGACTTCGAGAACTTCGCGGGTGCGGATGCCGAGCTGGGCAAAGCTGGCCGGGGTGCCGGAGCCGCTATTTTCATGGCGGAAGTCGTTATCCGAGACGGTGCGCGTGGTGATCTCTTCGAGCGGAACGGCGCCGCCGCGCCAGCGTAGCGAGTCGTCGCGGTAGGTGAGCGGGGAGCCGACCAGCGGCTGCGCTTCGGTCTTGCCCCAGCAGGCGTTATTGGTTGTGGGCAGGACGCGGGTGATGCGCCAGCTGCCCTGGAGGCGTACCGGCAGTTGTTCAGCAGAAAGCGATGCGGCGC
>CAXTNA010000199.1:0-2416 GCA_964245535.1 uncultured Acidobacteriaceae bacterium
CCTTTACCGATGCATACCCCGGCGTTGCCCCGGCGCAGTCACCTGGGTGCTTGGATCGGCCTTGCGGTGTTGGCGCTTGCCGTTGCCGCCGGCATCGCAATCGGCATCAGTTCGCGTTCCGTCACAGAGCATCGCCTGGAACAAACGACCGCACGCGACGCGGTTCTCAGCGTGAATGTCATCCATCCCACCGTCACCGGCTCGGCTTCCGAAATTGCCCTGCCCGGCAACACGCAGGCCTTCAACGACACACCGATCTACGCCCGCACCAATGGCTATCTGAAACAGTGGTATGTCGATATCGGCCAGCACGTGCACAAGGGGCAATTGATGGCCGTAATCGAAACGCCCGAGATCGATCAGCAGCTGCAGGTCGCCCAAGCCAATCTGCAAAGCGCGCAAGCCGACCTAAACCTTGCCAACACCACCAGTGACCGCTACCAAAGCCTGTTAAAAGAAGACTCCGTTTCCAGGCAGGAAACCGATGTCGCCGTGAGCGGTGCCGCTGCGAAAAAAGCGGCGGTGGCTGCCGCCGAAGCGAACGTCCGCCGCCTGCAGGAGCTGCAATCCTTTGAACGCGTCTATGCGCCGTTCGACGGCGTGGTCACCGCCCGCAACACCGATATCGGCGCGCTCATTGACGCAGGGGCAGGCAGCGCGCAACCGCGTGATCTTTTCCGCATCGCCGCCATCGATCGCCTCCGTGTGTTCGTGCCGGTGCCGGAGGTCTACGCGCCCTCCATCCTCGATGGCTCCGCTGCCAGCATCACGCTTGACGAATACCCGGGGCAGCAGTTTGCCGGCACCGTAACCCGTAACTCCAGCGCCATCGACCCAAACTCGCGCACCCTCAATGTCGAAGTCGACGTGAAGAACATTGGCGGCAAGCTGCTGCCCGGCGCATACGCTTTTGTGCACTTCAAGCTGCCCCGCGCCACGCAGATGGTCTCGGTTCCGGCCAACACCCTGCTCTTCCGCGCCGAAGGCCTGCGGGTGGGCCTGTTGCGCCACGGCCATGTGCATCTGCAACCGGTCACTATCGGCAAGGACAACGGCAGCACGCTTGAGATCGCCACCGGGCTCACCGCAGCCGATCAGGTGATCGTCAATCCTGCGGATTCGCTCGCCGAAGGCCAGCCGGTCCGCCTGTCCAACACCACGCAATCCACCACGGCGGGAGCGGAATGAGCCGTACGACTCCCCCACAACCGCACGGCACTCGCTTTCCTTCATGCTTTCTCAGCACAGTTCTTCTCAGCCTTGTTCTGCTGGGCGCCGCAGGCTGTAAGGTCGGTCCGAAATACACCGTGCCGGTCGCAGCGGCACCACCGGCGTACAAAGAACTCGGCGCGGATGCTTTCAAAGAAAACGGCAACTGGTCCCACGCCGTGCCGCTCGATGCCCTTCCGCGCGGCGCCTGGTGGACCATCTTCGGCGACCCGCAGTTGAACGCGCTCGAACCTAAAGTCGAGCTCGCCAACCAGACCCTGCGCCAAGCCGACGCCAATCTGCGCGCGGCGCGTGCGGAGATCCGCGTGCGCCAGGCTGACCGCTTTCCCACCGTCGGCATCAATCCCTATACAAACGGAGGGCGTTACTCGCCGAACACGCCCTACTTCAATCCGGCACAGCCCTTGGGCAGCGCTTCCAACGTGCAATACCCCTTTCAGTTCACCTACGAGGTCGATCTTTGGGGGCAGGTGCGCCGCAACATCGATGCCGGTAAAGAAGAGGCGCAGGCCTCCGCCGGCGACCGCATCAATATTTTGCTTTCGCTGCAAACCGAACTCGCGCAGGATTACTTCGAGATCCGCACGGACGACGCCGAGCAACAACTGCTCAACGACACCGTGGCGCAATACGGAAACGCTGTTCGCATCACCACCAACCGTTTCAACGGCGGCGTCGCCGTGAAGTCCGATGTGACACAAGCAGAGACACAATTGCAGGCAGCAAAGGTCGCAGCCTCCGATATCGCCATTAACCGCGCGCAGTTTGAGCACGCCATCGCCAACCTGATCGGTGTCGCTCCGGCATCGCTGTCCATTCCCTTTTCGCCGCTGCCAGTCGACACGGCACCCCCGCTCATTCCCACCGGCCTGCCGTCGCAGTTGCTCGAGCGCCGGCCCGACATCGTGGCGGCCGAGCGCCGCGCGCAGGAGGGCAACGAGGCCGTCGGCATCGCCCAGGCCGCCTTCTATCCCTCGCTGCTGCTCAGCGGCTCGGTCGGTTTTCAAAGCACCGCCACGGTGCAATCGCTGTTCAGCCCGGCAAGCGTGGTCTACTCCCTCGGCCCGGGCCTCGCCTACACGTTCCTTGATGGCGGCCGTCGCCGCGGCGTCAAAACCGAAGCACTCGCCCTCTTCGATCGTAATGCCGCGGTGTACAAGCAAACCGTTCTCGATGCGCTGCAGCA
>CAXTNA010000199.1:2426-4231 GCA_964245535.1 uncultured Acidobacteriaceae bacterium
GGTCGCGCTGCGTGTGCTCTCGGACGAGGCCGTCCAGCAGCGTGCCGCGTCTGCCGCCGCCGTGGAGTCGCAACGCATCTTTAACAACCGCTACGTCGGCGGGGTGGACACCTATCTGCAGGTCATCACCGCGCAAACCATCGCGCTGACCAACGAGCAAAACGACATCAACATCCTGCGCCGCCGCATGGACGGCACCGTGATGCTGATCAAAGCGCTCGGCGGGGGCTGGGACCGCTCGCAGCTGCCGCCACCGTAAATCCTGCGCCCTTTACCGCACCTGGTGTGTCATCCCTTTCTTTCATTTGTCATCCCCTTCTTCAACTTGTCATCCCGTAGCGCAGCGAAGGGATCTGCTTGTCCCCTGCACCACCACCCTGGATGCCCCTACTGCGCCGCAAAATTCACCCGCCTTTGGTGAGAACAACCAAAGACCAGACCAACCGATGCCAGTAACCAGGGCAAACCCCACCGTGCTACCCTCACCCCGATGACCCCGCAGTACCACAACCGGCGAAGCTTCCTGTCCATGGCCAGCTGCACCATGATGGCCAGCACCCTGCGTGCCCAAACGCCCTCACTCGCGCACACCAACGTGGCACAGTTGGAGCACGATCGCGTGCTCGCCGAAGCCAAAAACGCCCTGACCGCACCCATCGCTCCGGTCACCGCCACGCACCCGCTTGAAGGGCCAGCCGATCTGTTCTTCTCCGAACTGGAGCCCGACACCCCTGCGGGCGTGAACGCGCCAACCCCGTTCCGCGCGCAAGCCCGGGCCTTGCGTGAATTCTCCGCCACCGTTGCCTGCCTCACCGCCGCCTACGTCCTCACGAACGAACCAGCCTATGCCACACGCGCAGGCGAGCACGTACGTGCCTCCTTGCTCAACCCGGCCACGCGGCTGCAACCGAATTTCGATCATGCCGGTTACGATGCCACGAGCAATACGGCGAACCCGACCGGCACACCCGCCGGCATCGTCGATCTCGTGCCCTTGGCTGAACTCGCGCGTGCCCTCGTCTTTCTGCTCGATAGCCCCGCCCTAACCGGTGAAGAGTGGCAGGCTGTTCATGCCTGGATCAAAGCAGCACACGACTGGCTCAACAGCAACCGAGCCGCGTTGATCGCTCGTGACCGCAAAGACCATCGCGGCTCCGCGTGGCTCCTGCTCGCCGCCGCGTTTGCACGCTTCCATCGCGACGAGAACGCCCTGGAAGCCTATCGCAAGCTCTTTCGCAAACCCACGCTACGCAATCAAATCCGGACCGACGGCGTCTTCCCGCAGGAGGTCGCCACCGCCAACCCCTACCGCAACACGCTATTCAACTTCGACCTGCTGGCCGGCGCGTGCCAGCTGCTCAGCTCGCCGTTCGACCCGCTCTGGACCTATGAACTTATCGACAGCGTGGGGCTGCGCATGGTCGCGGCCTATCTGTACCCGGTGATCGCGCATCCGGAGCGCTGGGGATTCATCGCCGACGCGAGCCACTTCCGCGAGCTGCCGGGACGGCGCGCCGGTCTGCTCTTTGCAGGCCGCGCCTATGATCGCCCCGAGTACGTTGCACTCTGGCAGCAACTGCCTGTCATGCCGCTCACCAGCGAGATCGCCGGAACGGTTCCCATTCGGGAACCTATGCTCTGGGCCGCCCGCGCACCGCACGGTCTATAACCCAACGCTTAGAGCAACGCGCCTTCATTGGGTGCACGCGGAAGACCCACCCTAGAGCGCCAACGGCGCGATACATACCAGCCTAGGCCGCAAGGCCTAGGTGCATCCCCGTACCAAGCGGAAAGGGCTGAAAGCC
>CAXTNA010000200.1:0-4207 GCA_964245535.1 uncultured Acidobacteriaceae bacterium
ACAGAAGCGCTACGGGATGACAAAGAAAAGGGTGCTGCGATTGCACTTACGCCGCTTCCGAGGTTTCCGCTGCGGGTTGCAGGCCGGCCGGCAAGCGCTCCATCGAGCGCGCGAGCTCCCAGGCCTTCGCATATTTCCAGCTCGTGTAGACGGCGTGGTACAGATGCAATAACAAACCTTCGCGGCCGTCTAGAAAGCCGAGCCGGAAGAGGTAATTCCAAAGAAAGGCAAAGAGTGGACCAACCAATACGTGCCCCACGAACACCGGTAACGAATGGCTGACCCGGTCCTTGCCCACGAGCAGTTCGGCGCCCAGGCTGCTGTAGCGGCCCATGTGTTCGAGATACGCGCCCAGGGTGGGATAGGCGTGGTGGATCAGATCGTAGTCGAGTGTTTGCGCCGCGCCGTCAAAGGTGATCGTTTCATGGACGGGCCGGTCTTCAAACTTGGGCCTCATCGAGAAGTTAGCCGCGCAACGCCGGAAGAGCCGCAGCTTGGCATCCGGGTAAAAGCCGCCATGCCGGATCCAACGCCCAAGAAACAGGTTGCGCCGCTTGAGCCGGAAAGCATCCACGGGAGGATGGGAAGCGAGCAGGGTACGGATTTGCCGCTGCAGCTCGGGGGAAAGCTCCTCATCGGCGTCGAGAGAAAGAACCCAGGTGCCGCTGCATTGCGAAAGCGCGAAGTTTTTCTGCGCGGCAAAGCCGGGCCAGCCGCGTTCGATAACCTCGACGCCATAGGATCGGGCAATCTCCACGGTGCGGTCGGTTGAGCCCGAGTCGATGACAACGATTTCGTCGGCCCAGCGAACGCTTTCGAGCGTTCGGGCGAGGTTTGCTTCTTCATTCAGGGTGATAATCGCAACGGAAAGCAACGGCGGCATGTACCTTATCTCGAAAGGGCGCGCTACGGAAGCGCAAGGTCGGGGTTGCCGAGATGTTCGCGAAGAAGGCGCTCGGTCAACGTGCGAAGGTCTTCGCCGGTACGCGGAAGGGTGAAGGCGTTCGCGGCCTCGTTCCATTCCAGCTTGAAGCTGGTGGACTGGGCCGAGATCCACACCTGGCGGACAGGCGTATTCGGCGTAAATACAAACTTGGCGCTGCCGTCGTCGAACAGGACGTTCAGCACACCATTCTTCTCTTCCGCTTCAAAGCCGGGCTCTTCTTCTTCCTCAGCGCGAATCAGGCTTTGTTTCAGATCTTCCAAGGCGGTATCTGACAAACGGCGAGACGTAAGCTCATCCATATGGACAAACAGTGTAACCGCCGATCATGGTACGGCACCATGACGAGGTTTGGAAAGGGAAGTTTACCGACGGTGAAAATTTATTCTGGAGGCCCGGCGCTGTCAGTTTTCAGTCGTTCGTCGTTAGTGTCCCTGCGCGAGGCTGGACACCGTCTTTTCTGCCGAAGGAGCGTGTGGATGAATGAGGTACACCAACCCGAGTTTGTCGTCCGTTAACAGGAACGTGTCCGGCCCGAGGCGCAACAGACCACAGGGGCGGCCATGCACCAGGGGCTTGCCGGCGGCGTCGGCTGTGAGGAAGCCCGTGATGAAGGGTTGCGGCGTGCGGTCCGTTGCCGTGAAGCGCACGACACGATAGCCGGTGCCGATACGGGGGCGGCTGGCCCCGTGCAGCGCTACCAGAAAGCTGCCGGCAAGGGCGGCATTATCAGCACCGAAGTAGGCCAAGCCTAGCGGCGAAGAGTGCGCGGCAAAGGTGTTGTACGCCGCGGGTACATGCTCGCAGGAGCGCAGTGGTTCGGGCACCGTGCCCAGGGCGGCATTGGGGTCGGCGACGGTCCCATTGCCGCCCGCTGGCAGCAGCGTACCTTGCTTGTACATGCCGGGCTGTGCCCCGTAGCTGGACTCGCCGGCATCGGCTGGGCGCTCGGCTTCGCTTTGGAGATTGCCGGGTGGCGGCATGTCGGGCAGGGGCGTGGTGTCGAGCGCCGGCTTGCCGTGGGCGAAGTAGCAGGTGGGCCATCCATAGTTCGGCGTTACGCCTGTGCCGGCTCGCGCCAGGGGCCCCGGGTTGGAGGCAGCATCCAGCTCAAAAAAGCTGTCCTCGGGCTCGCCCGTGCCAAGGTGGTCGTCTCCCATGTTCGTGGCAAACAGGGCCCCGCCGCCGAACTCCGGCACAAAGCGCAGATCGACAGCATTGCGCATGCCGTGCGCTACGATGCTTTGGTGTCGACCGTCGGGGTCCATGGCAGTGATCGAGGCGCGCACCACTTCGCGCTCGCGGCAGTAGTCGCACGAGGACCCCGCGGCCACATACACCCGTGTCTGCCCATGCAGGTTCGCAACGGCGACGGTGCGCGTGAGGTGCCACCCACCGTATTTGTAGTTCAGGCCGTAGTCCGGAAAGCGCATCAGCACCTCGGCGGGGCCGCTGGGGTGCAGGTCGCCGGCATGGTAGGGAAAGCGGAGCAGGCGATCGGTCAGGGGCAGGTACAGCCAGCTTTGGTGCGTGACCGGATCGGTCCAGAACGCAAGGTTATTGGGGTTGCGCAGGTGGTCGAGGTAGGTGGTGACGTGCGCGAATTTGCGCGTCTGCGTGTTCCAGCCCCCGAGTAGGAAGATCGCACCCTGCGTATTGTCGGCGAGGTTCCACATGCCTGTGGCGAAGATGCGGCCGTCCGGAGCCTGCGCCAAAAAGCGCACGCGATGCAAACCGCTGGCAGCGACGTCGATATCGAGGGTGGCGGGCAGGCTGAGCGTAATGCTTTGGCCGGGAGCATAAGCAAGCGTGTGCGGCTGGAGAACGGGCGTTTGCGCGGCTGCAGGTAGGGCGAGGGCGCCCAGTAGGAGCAGGGAACGGAGCATAGCCTGTGTTAGACGGCTATGTGAGCGGATAGGCTGCGGACATTGTTAACCTGCAGGCAAACAGCAGATCCCTCCACTACGCTGCGGGATGACAAAGAAATATTTGAAGGTATGAATCGCTAGGGATGTTCGATCTTCGGCGCATCGTGCACACCGCAGGGGGCGGCGTTGGCTGTCGGCTCGAAGTGCACATTCGCTTCCGAAAAGACAAACGGCTGGCACACGAAGGAGCGCAGGTGCGTGAGGCGGTAATTGCGCGAATGCGACAGCGGATCGTTGGCCTCATGCGCCGAGATGTGGCCGGTGCCGGTGATAAGCGTGAAGTGGCGGAGCGGGTCGGTGGGGTCGGGCTCCAGCCAGCGTTGGATCAGCTCGCAGGTCTGATGCGGTGGGCGAATCTGGCCGGCGGCATCGCACTGCCTGGCGCCGGAAACAAAGTCCAACACCACGACGGCACGGTTATTGACGACGCGAAGATTAGCCTCGTTTTCGGTAAAATCGCCGGCCGCATCGGTGACAGAGGCGTGATACACAGCCCGGTAGCGCGCCGGCTCGAGCCAGGACCGCAGCGGCCGCACGAAGCTGGCGGGGGTGGTGTTGGCGCTGTTAAACGCGCTGGCGAAGGAAAGCGTCGCGACACGGTGCCACAGATCGCCTTCGGGTACCAGGATGGCGCTGACGACGTGCTGATCGAGTTCGACCGTGAGGAGCGCATCGAGCTCGTCGCCGGGCCCAAGCTGTACCAGGTCCATCTGCACCGAGTGTGGAAACGGCACATGGCCGTGCAGCAGGTACTGCCCCGGTGCGCCTAGCGAGGACAGGGCTCCGGCACGGGTGCGCTCATCTTCGGAACTCATCTGGCGGGTAAGCGTTTGCGGGGCCGGCACGGTGAAGTTCGCGGGAATGAACTGGATGGCGCCCATACCGGAGCTGACCGGCGCCACAGGCCCCCCGGGGGCGGCTGCGGCGACCGAAGTCGCGGACGAAGCGAACTTGGATTCCGATCTTCCATCGGACTTTGAATCGGATCGGGGCTCCGCTTTCGGCTCCAAACGCATCGGGGGCGCCGTCGGGGGCGACGAGCCCATCGAGTGCCGCTGTGCCTGCGCCGGGGCAACAAACAGGCCAGCAACCGCGAGCATCCCGGCCAAGGGCGAGAAACGCAGCAAGTGACGCCCAGGATAATGCCCAGGATCGTGCCCAGATCGGTACATAGAGCTCCTCAACGGGGCGCGCTAGAAGGGGATATCTTCATCGGTGATGCCCTGGTCGGCGTAGTCGTTGGCCGGCTGGGAGTACCCGCTTCCACCGCCGGAGTTCGTATTGGCCCGTGCGCCGGCATAGCTGCCGCCAGAACCGTAGCCGCCCCCCGCGCTGC
>CAXTNA010000201.1:0-4079 GCA_964245535.1 uncultured Acidobacteriaceae bacterium
AACGCAGATGCCCTTCTCCCCCCCCATCGAGCAGAAACGCTCAACGGGGACCGGGTTTCGGTATGACGATAAAGAAACAAAGCCCCTTTACGACTCTAGGAGAACGGCGATGGTCCAGCTCGTAAATGGCACGCTGGTCAAATGATTTTGGCTGTGTTCCTGGAAGCAATGCGCAGAATGTACATCAGCTCAGGCCTCAGGCAGAGCATCGTTGCTATGGAAGGGCCTGGTCGACGGCATCGCCGGAATCAGGCTCGTTGGCACGATAGCTGCCGGCAACTTGCTCTTTGATCGCCTCCAATGCCTGTTTGGGATAGAAGGTTCCTGCACGGATCACGGCGTGAATCTTATGCAGATTTTGAACGCTTTCCAGCGGACTTTCATCGAGCAGCACGAGATTTGCATTTTTGCCTGGCTCGATGGTGCCCATGGTGGCTTCGCGTTTGAGAAACTCTGCCCCATTCAGGGTCGTCATTTGCAGCACTTTGAGAGGCCGAAGGCCGGCCTGCTCGAGAAGATCGAACTCTTGATGCAGCGAGATGCCCGGGATCACCCAGCCACCGCCGAAATCAGTGCCGGTCATCATTTTCACGCCACACTCGTCGTAGGTTTTGGTTAGCTTCAATTCCATGTCGCCCAAGCGTTTCAGGGTGGCACGATCTCCTGGTCGAATCTTCTGCGAGTACATCGCCGCAACACTGGCCCAGAAGGTACGCGTTACCTCGTCCACGTAACGGAGGTACGGGCTTTCCGTATAAAGCGGCTCATCCCCAAGCCGCATGGTGGCGTCCCGAATCAGCGTAGGACACTGCCAAGTGCCGTGCTGGACAAAAACGGCGCTGAGCTTACGGGTTTTGCGATCACTGTAGGAGTCGATGAGGCGCCTGGTTTTCGTCAGGGCATCCGGATCGGTGTTTAAACGGCCAAGGACCGGATTGGCAATCATGATCTTGCCGCTCTGCTTCATAGCCTCGGGCGAAAGATCGGGCGGCTTGGGCGGCTTCAGTTTGAGTAAAAGGTTGATGAGCCACCCTCTTGTAGACGTCGCGATAAGGGTCAGCTCCGTGGGTCCAAGGTGCTCAATCGCAGCCAGGCCGCGCTTGGAAGCTCGAAAGAGGCTGACCCCTGGGGACATGTGGCCGTCGTAGGGAAGGGCCTGCCGGTTGGCTTCCTCCAGGGTAGCGAAGAAAGTTTTGGGTGAAACAAAGATGGTTTTAATGAAGTCCGCGCCTTCGGCCTTTTGCCGTTTCACCTCAGCAACGCCTGCCGCGGGCGAACCGGCGTTGCGTGGGGTGAGGATTTCTCCGCACAGCGCAAGCAACTCGGGGGCATGCTCCCCGAGACTCAGGCTTCCGGCTTTGCGGCTGCGGAGCATTTCCGTGGAGCCGGCCATTTGCCGGATGCCCGTGATCCCGTGCGCAAGCATCAAGGCGCTGCTGGCCTCCATGGCATGTTCCTGTTGCAGAACGTGCGTGTGCATATCGAGAAAGCCGGGAACCAGAAACTTGCCATGCGCTTGGACGGTTTCGGTGATCTCGTCACCCTGCAGGGTTCCGGATGCGACGATCTTCTGGATTTTGCCATTTGCCAGGAGCACGGCTTTGTTTGGCCTTAATTCGCCCGTGCGCGTGTCGACTACCGTGACCCCGTTCAAGACGAGGCTACCTGTAGGCGCGCTGCCTGCGGTGTTGACTCCGGCTAAGGTAAACTTCATGGCTTCAGCTCCCTTGTAGGCGGTTGTAGCCCTTGGCAGGCTTTGCGATTGCTTGACGCTGCTCGCAGCTCTACGTCGAAATCGCCTCCATGCTAATGTATCCCCGGTTCGTTACCGATCCAATCGCAACAGTCGCTTGGCATTTCCGTACGCAATCTTTTTCAGCGTGCTCTGCGGAAGATCGACGCCATCGAACCACTCGCCCGCATCTTTGCTGGATTCGTAGGGATAGTCGACAGAAAACAGGACGCGGTCTTCTCCCAGCTCTTCCAAAGCGCAACGCAAAGGCGGCGTGGAAAAAAGGCCGGAGGTGGTGATCGAGATATTCTCGCGCAGATAGCCGGAAGGCATTCTCTTCAGCGGCAGCCCGAAGTTGTTCACTTGAAAACGGCTATCAAAGCGCCAAAGAAAATAGGGCAGGCTTTCCCCTCAATGACCGAGGATAATTTGTGCGGCCGGAAAGCGATCGAATACGCCGGCGTAGAGGAGCCGCAAGGCATGCGTTGCCGTTTCAGGCGCCCAACCCCACAGTGCTCCCATCAACTCCGGGTGGTCTTGATAGTTTTGTGGGATTTGGAAGGCGTTGGTGGGATGGAGGTAGACCGGAACTCCGAGGCCGGCAACGCGTTCCCAGAAGACTTCGTAGCGGCTTTCATCCAGATAATGCCCGTGCGTCTGCCCGTTGATGACTGCGCCATGCAAGCCGACCTGCCGAACACAGCGTTCCAACTCATCCGCTGCTTCCTGCGGTGACTGTGTCGGCAGGGTCGCAAAGCCACCGAAACGATCTGGATGGTGTTGAATCTGTGCAGCCAGGTAGTCGTTGATCGTTTTTGCATCGGCTACGGCCTTCTTCGGATCGAGGGCGGACTCGATCCCTGGAACGGTATGGCTCAGGATGGCCTTACTGATGCCGGCTTCATCCATGGTTTGTAGCCGGAGGTCATCGAAATTCGCAAGATGGTCGTCGATGTCCCTGGCCAGCTTTTTGTTCGAAAGGTATTGCGAGGATGCAGCATACTCCGGAAGTTCCGGCACGCGAAAGTGCTCTTCCAAGGCGATTTTTCCATCGTTGTTCCTCACCCTCCTGAAAAGGCCTACCCGCTTCAGATGCGAGCTTTGGGAAAGTGACTTCCATGAACCGGAGAGCCAGTGTCTCCTTTTGCGCTCGATTTTTGTGCTGCCACATCGCGCCCTGACCCGGCATGCAAGCGAGCGTCCCGGTGCGGAAGCGTGCGTAGAATCTGATTATGGTCTTTGTGCTCGACAACTACGATTCGTTCACCTACAACCTTGTGCAGTACATGGGGGAGTGGGCTGCGGCTGGATCGGGGACCAGTTCGGGGAGCCATGAGATTGTGGTGCGACGCAATGATGAGGTGACGCCGGCGGAGGTAGTGGCGCTGCGACCGGAACGGATTTTGCTTTCGCCGGGGCCTTGTACGCCGCAGGAGGCGGGGGTGTTGATTCCGCTCATTCGCTACCTGGCTGCCTTGCCGCCGGAGCAGCAGATTCCCACGCTGGGGGTTTGTCTAGGACATCAGGCGATCGGCGCGGCGTTTGGGGGCAAGGTGGTGCGGGCGGCGCAGCTGATGCATGGCAAGACGAGCGCGATCGACCATGATGGGCAAACGATCTTTCGAGACCTGCCGCAGCCGATGACTTGCACGCGCTACCATTCGCTGATTGTGGAGGAGGCGAGCTTGCCGGAGGTGTTGGAAGTGTCGGCGCGGGTAGTGGGGGAGAGCACGATTATGGCGCTGCGGCATCGCACGCTGCCGTTGGAAGGCGTGCAGTTTCATCCGGAAAGTGTGTTAACCGAGGGCGGCAAACAGCTGATTGGGAATTTTCTACGCGGCTAACGTCCCCCGCGGCTGAAGTCCCCTGCGGCTGACGTCCCGGACGCTTGGGATGTACCTCGACCTAGTTGACGCCCGGAGACCAGCGCTGCTTTTTTGATCTCCGCTTGGGAGATGCATGACAATGGGCAGTGGGCGGGCGCATGGGTTGGTTCAGCGAGAGGCTTATAAAGCGGGGGACGCGTATCGGCACTTTGGTGCTGCTGGGGGCCTCATGTCAGAGCCGCGCGCAGCAGCAGCCGATGGGCACGGTGGCGACGCGCGCCGCACGGGTGACGGGAGGGCTGGAGGTGCGCGGTGAACAGGCGCGGCTCTTCACCAATGCCAGCGTGACGGCTTACGGCCGCACCGCGCCGATCGCCTTGGCCCGCGGGGGCGAGGTGCTGGTTTGTTCGACGAGTGACTTTCATCTGCTGCGGTCGGGGACAGCGGGTGCATTGATCTTTGGTTTGGACCGCGGCGCGTTTGAGGTGCATTCGCCCAGTACGGCGCAGGACGTTATCCTT
>CAXTNA010000202.1:0-430 GCA_964245535.1 uncultured Acidobacteriaceae bacterium
GGGTATGGGCGGGCGCGTGGGATGCATGGTGGCGCTGTGGGCTATCGGCCGAAGATGCCGATCATGAGTTTGGTGACGAGCGTATCAACAATGATGAGCAGAACGGAGGAGGTAACCACGGCCTGGGTGGTCGCTTTGCCAACGCCGCGGGTGCCGCCCGAGGTGGCCAGACCGTAGTAACAGCCGACCGTGGCGATGATGAAGCCGGAAAAAAGCGGTTTGGTGAGGCCTTCCACGACATCGCCGAAGATAAGGGCATTGATCGCGTTGTGGAAAAATGCCGCACCGCTTTGGCGCAGCAGGGTGACCGCCACCAGCGCGCCGCCGCAGATGCCGAAGGTGTCCGAAATGATGGTGAGAAAAAACAGCATGACGACGGTGGCGATGATGCGTGGCGTGACCAGCTTGCGGACGGGGTCGGTGCCGAGGG
>CAXTNA010000202.1:440-4037 GCA_964245535.1 uncultured Acidobacteriaceae bacterium
GAGGGCGCGCATGGCGTCAATCTGTTCGGAGACTTTCATCGAGCCGAGTTCCGAGGCCATGCCGGAAGCGTTGCGGCCGGAGACCATGAGACCGGTGAGCACGGGCCCAAGCTCCTTGATCATGGAAAGCGAGACGAGCCGGCCGGTAAGGTTAGCAGCGCCGAATTGCTTCAGAGTGGTCGTGGATTGCAGCGTGAGCACGGCACCGGTGAAAAAGCCCGCCAGGATGACGATGGGTACAGAGCCGACGCCGATCGAGTCGAGCTGGATAAAGGTGTCGGCGAAATAGTGCGGCTTGGAGAAGCTGGCGGCGATGGCGCGGCCGGTCAGCAGGGAGTAGTCCTGCACGGAGGAGACAAGGCGTTTGGCGTAGGCTCCTGGGGAAACAAGTGGCATGCGGCTTGAGCGTCAGGGTATCAGATGGTGGCTGGAGGGCCGTGGTCGCGAGATTGTGTCGCGGCTGAACGCAAGGACGGCAGCCGATGGGCGCGGGATGCGAGAATAACAGGATGGATCCGAGGTCGACGACGATGCTGGCGGCGGTACTGCATGGCAGGGAGGATCTTCGCCTGGAACAGGTGGCCAGGCCTGTTGCCGGGCCGGGAGAGCTGGTGCTGCGCGTGGATGCGGCGCTGACCTGCGGGACGGACCTGAAGGTTTTCCGGCGTGGCTACCATGCGCGCATGCTCACGCCGGAGCGGCTTTTCGGCCATGAACTCGCCGGTACGGTGGTGGCACGTGGTGAGGGTGTGAGTGGGTTTGCCATCGGCGAGCGGGTGGTTCCGCTAAACTCGGCACCCTGCGACGCTTGCTTTTTTTGTGAGCAGGGGCAGGGGAACCTTTGCGACGATCTGCTCTTTAACAACGGGGCGTATGCGGAGTTTGTGCGGGTGCCGGCGCGCATTGTTGAAAAGAACACGTTGCGCCTGCCGGACGGCATGCCGAGCGAGCATGCGGCCTTGACCGAGCCGCTGGCCTGCGTGATGCGCGGGCTTGAGGAATCCGGTGCGCGTGCCGGGCAGACCGCGATCGTGCTGGGCGCCGGGCCGATTGGGCTCCTGTTTGTCCATGCCGGGGCGTTGCTGGGGCTGCACATCGTTGCGGTGGTGAAGCGAGCGGACCAGGTCGCGACGGCTCGGCGGCTCGGGGCTGAACAGGTGCTGCGAGTGGGGGATGTCGAGGACCCGGTAGCTTCTGCGCGGGCGTTGACACCGGGAGGCCGTGGGGCCGACCTGGTCTTCGAAGCCGTGGCGACGCCCGAGGCATGGCAGTGGGCAGTGGCGATGGCGCGCAAGGGTGGCTTGGTGAATCTGTTCGGCGGGCCGCCTGCGGGAACATCGGCGGCCTTTGATACGAATCTGCTGCACTACTCCGATATCACGATCAAGGCTAGTTTTCATCACACGCCGCGGACGGCACGGCAAGCCTTTGCATTGTTGCAGGGAGGGCGTTTCGACTGCGGGGCGTTCCTTACCGGAACGGCTGCACTTGCAGAGGTGCCGGAGGTCTTTCGGCGGATGCTGACGCGGCCCGCGGAGGGAACTGTGGCGGAGATCAAGACGGTAATCTACCCGCAAGATTTGCCGCGTTCTATGAGCAGAGCAGAGGCCGCCGCAGCCGTGGAAGTGCTCGTATGATGGCGGCTGTGGAGGTCGGCACGGGAACATGGGGTGCGCTGGACGGCGCGCCCGCGGTATACCGCACCCCGGCAGCCCGGCCTACCCTTGCTGCGGCGCAGGCCTGGTGCCGACATCTGGCCGCAACGCATTACGAGAATTTTCACGTGGCCACTTTTTTTCTGCCTGCGGATCTGCGGCCGCACTTCGATAGCCTGTACGCCTTTTGCCGTACATCGGACGATCTGGGCGACGAGGTTGGGGATGTGGAAACGGCGACGCGCCTCCTCGGCGAGTGGCGGCGCATGCTGGAAGAAAGCTTTGCGAACCCGGAGCGCTCGCGGCATCCGGTGTTTGTGGCGCTGCAGCCGACTGTGGCGGCGCGGCATCTGCCAATCGAGCCGTTTGAGGACCTGATCGCGGCGTTTGAGCAGGATCAGGTGTACCCACGCCATGCGTCGTTGGCGACGCTGGAAGCCTATTCGCGCTATTCGGCCAATCCCGTCGGACGGCTGGTACTGCTGGTGAGCGGCTATGAGGACGCGGAGTTGCTGGGGCTTTCCGATGAGATTTGTACGGGGCTGCAGTTGGCAAATTTCTACCAGGACGTGGTAACGGATTGGATGGATCGCGGACGGCGCTATCTACCGGCGGATGCGATGGAGCGGTTTGGGGTGTGTGACGAGCAGATTGCCACGCGGTGCTTCGACGCGAACTTCCGGGCGATGATGCAGTTTCTGGTGGAGGATGCGCGGGCGCGGCTGACGCGTGGGCAACGGATTGCAACGCGGGTCAACCGGGATCTGGCGGCAACGCTTTCCTTATTTGCAAAGGGGGGCCACGCGATTTTGGACGCGATTGCGGCACAGGATTATGACACCCTGCGGGCGCGACCGGTGGTAACCAAAGCGGCGAAGCTACGCTTGCTCGCAGGTGCACTGGTGGGCAAAGTGGCCTCCGCAGGGCCGTTTGCCCGATCGGTTGAACGACGGGAACCCACGGTATGACAGCGGCGCGCGCACCCGAGCTCGCAGCGGCCTACGCCTTTTGTCGCGGAGTGGCCAAACGCGAGGCGAAAAATTTTTACTGGGCATTTCGTGTGCTGCCACGGCACAAATCGGACGCCATGTGCGCGGTGTACGCATTTATGCGGAAAGCGGATGATCTCGCCGATGATGAAGCCATGTCGATCGAGGAGCGCCGCGCTGCCATGGCGGCATGGACCGCAGCTTGGCGGCAATCACGCGAGGAGAGGACGGCCGAGCCGCTTTTTGTAGCGGTGAACGATGTGCAGCGCCGCTTTGGCATTTCAAACGATCTGCTGGAACAGCTGGTTGCCGGCACGACCATGGATCTCCAGTCGCAGCCTGCCGGGGTGGTGGCGATTGAGGGGAGCGCGACGCCGGGGGAAGAAACGTCGCCAAGGACGTATCAGGTCTACGAATCCTTCGACGCGCTGTATCGGTATTGTTACCTTGTGGCGTCGGTGGTGGGTCTGGTGACGATCCGCATCTTTGGCTATCAGGGTGCGGAGGCCGAAGAGCTCGCGGAACACACGGGTGTGGCGTTTCAGCTGACCAATATTCTGCGCGATGTGCGGGAAGATGCCGAGCGTGGGCGCGTGTACCTGCCCATGGACGAGCTTGCGCGGGGCGGCGTCCCCGTGGAACAGTTTGCGCGCGCAACGCAAAGGGCGGCAGTCTCGCAGGAGGTCGTTTCACCGCAGATTCGGGCCGTGTTGACAGCGGAGATCGAGAGGGCACAGCGGTACTACGCTTCCGGCGCGGCCCTGATTCCGCTGATCGACAGGGATGCGCAGCCCGCCATGCGCGTGCTGGTTTCGATCTACCATCGCTTGCTGGAACGGATCGCCGCCGACCCAGCGGCGGTGTTTGAGAGACGGGTGTCGGTGCCCACTGGAGAGAAGCTGGCCATTCTTGGGCGCGGCCTGGTCGGCTCCCTGGTTGCGAGGGTGCTGTGA
>CAXTNA010000203.1:0-3963 GCA_964245535.1 uncultured Acidobacteriaceae bacterium
GTCCGGAGGACGGCAAGGCCTGCCGTTTCGGCAGCCCTGGACAGGGGAGAGCGCAGGTTAGGTGGACTGCTGCAAGCAGTCGATGCAGAGGATAGGGGTTGGTTGTGGACGCCGGATGCTGCCCAGTTTGCGGTGTTACCGCGAGCATCGGGACGGGACGCATTGCTCGCCATGGAGTTCTGGTTCAGTAATGTAAATACGCCGCAGGAGTTGGCTGAGGCGGAAGTTTGGGCGGCTGCCGAGGACGAGGTCGAGTGACATGCGATGTCGTTGGAGGGCGCTTAGGTGGCTGAACCGGAAGGGGTGAAGGTGCCGGACGCGAACGATGCGGAAGAGCCGTTGACGGCAGAGGTTTCGCCGGAGGTGGCCGGGGTTATCGGCAACTTCATGCAAGAGGCAGCGGAGGCCAATGAGGCCGCTGCGGATGCCTCGGCGGAGGCATCTGTGTTTGCCGCGGGTGCTGGGTTGCCGGCTGCGGAGTTTGCCGCGGCGGTGGGACCGTATATTGCCTTCGAGCATGTGGGCAAGAGCTTTGGCGACTTTGTGGTGCTGGAAGATGTGAGTTTTTTCGTGAACCCCGGGGAGACGCTTTGCATTCTGGGGCGCAGCGGTGTGGGGAAATCGGTTTCGCTGCAAATTTTGATGGGCTTTCTGAAGCCGGACAGCGGCGCGGTGCTGATTGGTGGGCAGGACATTGCCGGGCTTACGGAGCGGGAATTGCAGGCGATACGCCGTAAGGTCACTATGGTGTTCCAAAGCGGTGCGCTTTTTGATTCGATTTCGGTAGGAGAGAATGTGGCGTTTCCGCTGCGGGAGCGCGGCGATATGCAGGAGGACCAGATTTTGCAGGTAGTGAAGGGACTGCTGGAGATGGTAGGCGTGGCCGGGATGGAAGACCTGCTGCCGAGCGATCTATCAACGGGGATGCGGCGTTCGGTGGCGATTGCGCGCGCCTTATCGGCGCAGCCGACGGCGGTGCTGTACGACGAACCGACGACGATGGTGGATCCGTTGATGGCCAATCTGCTGGGGAGCTTGATCCAGCGGCTCAAGGCGCAGTTGCATCTAACGAGCATCGTGGTGACGCACGACATGCGTTTTGCGGAGCGTTTGGCGGACCGAGTGCTGTTTTTACACGAGGGGCACGCGCGGTTTTTCGGCACGATGGAGGCGATGCGGGCGAGTGAGGATCCGATTCTCAAAGAGTTTTTGGAGTTGGATCAGTTGGTGCTTCCGCAGTAGTGCTTGTACCAAAGAGGGACACGAACGAGGCTTCGCGCAATGCTAGAGTAGTACCCAGAAGCCTTCACTACGGCGCTTCCGCACCTTTTGAATTTGTTTCAGTTTTTTCCATTTGTTCCCCCGTAGCGCAGGCCTTGGGGCCTGAGGCTTGTTGCATGACGACACCCGAGTATCTCGAACAAGTTGTGATCTCAAATCGATCCCGCGGCCGCATGGGGATGGCCGGACGAGGGCGCCATCGCCCATCGGCGGCCAGCGTTGTATGGGCCGTGCTGGATGTGGTGAGCGCGCTGTTGGCGGGACTGCTGGCCTTCGACATCCGGCTGCACGGAAGCGCAAACGGCCCCACGACTCTGTTTGGACAACTGACCCATGCGGCGCCTTTGAACTCGTTTGTGATGCTGCTGCTCTTTGGCGTGTATCTGGTGTTGATTTCCAGGCTATTCGGGTTATACCGATCGAGCGACAGTTTCAGCGGCCTCCATGAACAGCGCATGACGATGCAGACTACGCTCACGGCAGGTTTGCTGCTTTGCGGAACGCTGTTCCTGACACGCTCATATGCGATCTCGCGCGTGGTGGTGCTGATCACGGTTTTTGTGACCATGGTGATGCTGATGGCGCGGCGCGCGCTTTGGCGGCATCTGCGGCATCGCCGGTACCTGAGCGGATTGGAGGTGCGCAATGTGCTGATCGTGGGCGACGGCCGAGTGGGGCACGCCTTGCGCAATCACCTGGAAGCTTTGCCGCACCTTGGCTTTCGCTTCAAAGGCTTTATCGCGATGAACGAGGGACGCGACAAGGATGCGAACTCGAATATTGTGGGTGATTTGCGGAATTGTGTGTCTGTGGCGCGGTCGCTCTTTGTGGATGAGATCTATTTTTCAACGCCGGCGGACAAGCATACCGTGATTTCCGTTGTGGAAGAGGCGCGGGCCCTGGGCATCGATGTACGTGTGGTGCCGGACTTATATGACGGGCTGGCGTGGAACGCCCCGGTAGAGTTTGTCGGGCAGTTTCCGACGATCCCGTTACACCGACGGGAGTTTCCGCGGGGTGCCTTCGTACTCAAGCGGGCGTTGGATATCTTCCTGGCCTCGTTGGTGTTGATTGTGGTGTCGCCGATCATGTTGGTGATCGCCATTCTGGTGCGACTCGACTCGCCGGGACCGATTTTCTACAAAGCGGAACGGATTGGGCGCAAAGGGCGAGTGTTTCGATGTTTCAAGTTTCGAACCATGGTGCCGAATGCGGACAGGTTGAAACGGGAGCTGGCGCACCTGAACGAGCGCGAGGGCATTCTGTTCAAGGTCACCAATGATCCTCGCATTACGAAGATCGGTGTCAAATTGCGGAAGTATTCGCTGGATGAGTTGCCACAACTTTTCAACGTGTTGAAGGGCGATATGAGTCTGGTAGGGCCGCGGCCGCCCTTGGCCGTGGAGGTGGAAAAGTACGATCTTTCACACCTGCGACGTTTGGATGTGTTGCCGGGCATTACAGGTCTGTGGCAGGTGGAGGCACGGCAGGATCCGTCGTTCGATAGCTATATTTCATTGGATACGGCTTATGTCGAGAATTGGAACTTGATGCTCGATTTGCGCATTTTGGCAAGGACGGTGAGCGTTGTGGTGGCGGGCACCGGGTCGTAGAGTGGATCTAGAGTAGGTAGCTCAGCCCACTCGATACCTATGTATCGGGCCTTCAGCCCTCGCCTGTGGTTCTTGGCTTACCTGGGCCTTGCGGCCCAGGCTGTTATGGGACGCGCCTTCAGCGCTTTGGACAGAAAACGGTACGGGATAGAATAAAGCTGTGCGCATCGCTTTGGCCCAGATCAACCCGACGGTTGGCGATTTTTCGGGCAATCTGCAGAAGCTGACGGAAGGCGTTTTTCGGGCTGCGGAGGGTGGCGCCGAGTTGGTGATTTTTCCGGAGATGGCCACTTCGGGCTATCCACCGGCGGATTTGTTGGAAAAAGAGTCATTTGTGCGCCGTGCGGAGGAGTCGCTGGCCTCGCTTTGCGAGTTGACGGCGGGTGCCGGACGGCCGGCTGTGCTGGTCGGTTCGCCCATGCGCTGCGAAGGGCTGGGTGAGAAGCGGGTGCGCAATGTGGGGGCAGTGCTCGAAGCGGGGGCAATGCGCTTTGTGCAGCAGAAGATGCTGTTGCCGTATTACGACGTTTTTGACGAGCAACGGTATTTTGAACCGGGAAAGCAGCAGGGCCTGACGGCGATCAAGGGCCAGCCGGTGGCGATTACGATTTGTGAAGACGCTTGGAACGATAAGATGTTCTGGCCACGGCAAAACTATCCATTGGACCCGGTGGAAGAGTTGATGCAGCAGTGGGGAACGCTGCCGCAGACGCTGAGTGGGCCGCGGTTGATTTTGAATATCTCCGCATCGCCGTACTGGCATGGCAAGCCGGAGACGCGCCGGCGGATGATCGACGCGTTGGCGAAACGGCACCGGGCGACCGTGGTGTTGGTGAACCAGGTGGGCGCGAACGACAGTTTGATTTTTGATGGGAACTCGTTTGCGGTGAATGCGGAAGAAGAAATCATCGCGCAGGCGGCGGCTTTTTGCGAGGATCTGGTGGTTTTCGAAACTGCCGCTGCGAGGCCGACCGTGCTCGACCCTGAGCTGCATCGGCGCAGCAAACAAAATACCCAAAATACCGAGGTCCTTCACTACGCTCAGGATGACCGCTCAGAGGGGGAGGAT
>CAXTNA010000204.1:0-3884 GCA_964245535.1 uncultured Acidobacteriaceae bacterium
GCTTGGGACGGCGCTGTATTCTTCGTCCTCGCAGATCGCGTTGCGGCTGATTTCGCGCGAGGCCGGTCTTTCGCGTGCGGCGTACCTCGAGGAGGTGCGTTCGCGGGTGGCGCAGGCGTTGGCCCGACGGCGGGTGGTGGCTTCGCTCGGTATAGAGCTTGGCTCGGATCTGGGCAAGGCGTCCGACGCGCAGCGGTTGGTCTTTGCTGAAGCCGATGGCTTGCCGGGAATTCTCGTCGACCGGTATGCGGATCTCCTGATTTTGCAGCTGCTGACGCAAGGGACGGCGCAGGAGGACGTGCGCGCGGCGGTCGTCGCGGCGCTGGTGGAGGCCTTGGCGCATTCGGGCGAGGCGCTCACGATCTGGGAGCGGCCCGATCCGCGGGTGCGGGAGCTTGAGCAGCTCGCGCCGCCGCCGGAGAAAGCGCTGTTTACGAACCGGGCTCATGAGGGGAAGGAGGGGGCACCAGCACCGTTGCAAGCTCAGCCGCAAGCGGCGCCTATCAGTACCGTTTTTACAGTCAATGGGTTGCGGTTTGAATATGACGCGGCTGCCGGGCAGAAAACGGGGGCGTTTCTCGACCAGCGGCTGAACTACGCGGCTGCGGCGGCGTGGGTGCGGCAGTCAGGCTGCACGGGGCATGCGCTCGATGTGTGCACCTATCAGGGTGGGTTTGCGCTGCATCTGGCGGAGGTGTGCGAGCGGGTAACAGGGGTGGACCAGTCGCGGACGGCGCTGGGAGCGGCAGACCGCAATTTGCTGCGGAATGCGCCGCTGCGGGCGGAGGTAGATTGGGTGGAGGCGGACGCATTCGCGTTTCTGCGGGCGCTGGATGAGGCGAGCCGGAGAGTCGCGGTTGCCCAGGCTGAGGCGGGCCGGCGGCGGAGCGATGCGGGACTGCCCGGGGGCTTGCCGTCGCGATTCGATGCGATTGTGCTCGATCCGCCGGCATTTGCGAAGTCGAAACGTGCGGCGGAAGGCGCGCTGCGCGGCTACAAAGAGTTAAACCTGCGAGCGATGCGGCTGCTGGCGTCGGGCGGCACGCTCGTGACCTGTTCGTGCTCGCACCATGTGTCGCTGGAGGCGTTTACGGCGACTGTGGCCGAAGCTGCCGCGGACGCGGGGCGCCGGGTGCAGTTGTTGGAGGTGCGAGCGGCGGCCCCGGATCATCCCGAGGTGCTGACCCTGCCGGAGACGCGGTATCTGAAGTGCTTGATCTGCCGGGTGGAGTGAATCGAAGGCTCCTCTGCTACGGAGCATGGCCACCAACAGGATCGTTGATAAACCGATCACCTTCCGATCTCAGCGGCAATGAAGGGCACTGCGACAGACAGCTATCCCTTTACCAGTGCGCTGGGCTGGGAAAAGGCGACCTGGCTGGCAGCGCGCCATGAGCGGCTGGCGCTGAGTCTGGTATTGACGGTGATAGAGCAGGATGGCGAGATTACCCCGGCACGCAGCATGGAACTCGCAGCATGGAACTCGCACGCATGGTGCTGGGCCGCAATGGGACGGCGCTGTAAGTGGTGAGATTGATTTTAAATGTGATGGCATTTGCCAGTATGCTGAGAGCAGATTGCCTGGAGGTTTCGTGGGTGCTTTGTTGATGGATTCCCCGGAAACGGGAAGAGGCGGTCTGTACCGGCGGGTCGGCGACAAGCTTGGCTCGGCACCCTTGCGCTCCGATCGCGATCTTGCCGAATTGGTGGAAATGCGTTTGCCGGTTTCCTCGCTAGAGTCGCTGGCGACGCATGGGATCTCGGATGAGGAAATCTTTACTCTGGTCTTACCGCGCCGTACCTTAGCCCACCGCCGAAGCCGCCATGAATCGCTGACGCACGACGAATCGGATCGTGCGGTGCGAGTGGCTCGGATTACCGCGCTTGCGGAAGAGGCGTTTGGGGACGATGCAAAGGCCGCGCGCTGGTTGCGCAAGGCGAAAGTTCGGTTTGGCGACAGATCCCCTTTAGCCATGTTACGAACGGAAGCGGGTGCCCGTTTGGTGGAAGAGATGCTCTTGCAACTTGAGTACGGTTTCGTTGCGTAGCCTGTGGTCCTTTGGCGTATCAGCAAACATGCAACCTTGGACGGGGTGGGTGGTTTGTATGCCGCCGGGCGGTGGCACACACGCGGCCGCCCTGTGATCTATTGCACATGGAATCCGGCTACCGCGCTTTTAGAAACGCTGGTGCACATGCAAATCGATGTGGAAGACCGCCCGGCCAAGTTCCAGATGTTAAAGATTGGTGCACCGGATTCAACTTCGATAGAAACGATTTCTCCGGAGCAATTCACCGGCAACTGGGACGCCGAGTTGTTTCAGACGCAGGCAGTCGGCGATGATTGGCTCAGGAAAGGTCAGTCTTGCTTTTTAGATGTTCCCAGTGTTCTGGTACCAGAAACTCGCAATGTGATCGTGAATCCGCTGCATCCAGAAGCTGTGCATCTGGCGATTCTGCAAGTGTATCAGCATGCGTTCGATATACGACTGTAGGCGCCGCGGCGTTATGTCGGCTGCAAAAGCCCGTGAGCGAGCGAACGCGATCGGAAGTTGTAGGTTTTGGGGTTCTGGATTTTGGGGCGCTGGTCGGCCTTGCGCGGGGATGATAGGTAACGATGGCTGCGCATGAGATGCTGGAGTGGGTACCTTTGTTGGATTCCGCGGTGAAGATTCTGTAATCTTTGGGGAGGCGCTTCGCGTCTACCGGCATATGCATACGGCTCTTACCGCAGACGTGCTCCGCCTCGCCAAGCGGGAGCATGCGATCTCCGAACTGGACGACATCGATGTGCTGGTGCGCACGCACCGGGCGCGTTTGCTGCGTTTTGTCGTTTTTTCGGTGGGCGATGAGGATGTGGCTGCCTCCATTGTGCAGGATTGCTTTATGAAGGCCTACACGGGGCGCGAGAACTTTCGCGGCGATTGCAGCGTGCACACCTGGCTGACCTCGATTGCACTCAATCTGGTTCGGGATCATCAACGCACACGAAAGTTGCAGTTCTGGCGCAAAGCCGCGAAAACGGCAACGGATGTGATGGAGGTTGCATCGATTCTTCCAGGCAAGGGCAGTTCGCCGGAGACCCAGCTGCTGGCGCGGGAAAAGACGGCTGCCGTGGCTGGGGTGATTGAGACCTTGTCGTTGAATCAGCGGACTGTGTTTCTTCTGCGTTTTTCCGAGGAGATGGAACTGTCCGAGATCGCCAAGGTGATGAGCATGCCGGTCAACACGGTGAAGACGCACCTGCATCGCGCTGTTCGTGCGGTGCGAGAGCGGGTCGGGGAGGCGTAATGACGCCCAGGCACCGCGAAGCCCATCTGACGGACGCGCAATTCGGGGATCTGCTTGCCGGCGAAGCTCCCGACGCGATAGCAGCAGCCCACCTTGCGGCTTGCGATCATTGCCGCGGTGAGATCGCTGCGGTGCGCGGGTCGTTGAATGGATTCAATGCGTTTACGGCGGCCTGGTCGGAAAAACAGGCACCGCGCCGTATTCCGGTGCCGTCGCGCTGGACGATCCATTTGCGCGGCCCGGCTGCGTGGGTAGGCGGGTTGGCGGCGACCGCAGCCGCCGGTCTGCTGTTATTTGATCTTGGCCTGCCCGCCGACCATGTGCCGCAGCAGCCCATGGTTTCTGCGGCTGCGCTTACCGGGCCCACCAGCGCCGAGCTAGCCGACGACAACCGGTTAATGGCTTCCATCAACCAGGAATTGCGCTATGACGACGGCATTGCGGTAGCGCGTCCCTCGTTGGCTGCTTCCGGTGCCGCGTTGCGGATTTCGAGCCCGCGCGGGGAGCACCGGGTGTCGGCTGCGGTTAATAATTGATGGAAGCGCACTCTTGTTTTCTTCCTTACCTCCTTCTGGCGGGGAGCCTTTTTGCCG
>CAXTNA010000205.1:0-3834 GCA_964245535.1 uncultured Acidobacteriaceae bacterium
GTGGGATCGTCCGCGAGTACGGTGCCGACACCGGTGAGGAGCGCATCGGATCGATAGCGCCAATGTTGCACGTCGGCGCGGGCGGCAGGCCCGGTGAGCCAATGCGGAGCGCGACCTGCGGTGCGGGTCTGCGGAGACGGGGCGAGCTTGCCATCGGCGGAGACGGCTGTTTTGAGCGTCACGAAGGGGCGGTGATGCTGAATGGAAAAGGCGAACGCATCGTTGAGCTGCCGGGCGGCCTGCGCGATGGGTGATGCCGGCGCGGCGATGGTGACGATGGTGCCGGCGGCACGCAGTTTTGCGATGCCGTTGCCGCGCACCAAGGGGTTCGGGTCGAGTGTGGCGATGACACAGCGGGCGATACCGGCGGCGATTAGCGCATCGGCGCAGGGACCGGTGCGGCCCTGGTGCGAGCAGGGCTCCAGGGTGACATACGCGGTTGCATTTTGCGTGTTGTTGCCGCGGGTTGCGGCGTCCTTGAGGGCAACGATCTCGGCGTGATCGCGCAGGTCGTAGCGATGGCCGCCTTCGCCTATAAGCTGGTTGTCGCGTGCGAAGACGCAGCCGACGGCGGGATTTGGGGAGGCAAAGGCTGCTGCGCCTTCGGCGAGCGCTAGCGCGCGGTAAAGGAAATGTTCATCCCCAGGCAAGAGACACATGCTACTTCAGCATAACGGGCATCGATAGGTGTGCGGGTCAGGTCGCGGCGCTCTGGGGACGAAAGCGAAGCGGTGGCGGAAAGGTGAAGGTCCGAGCCGGGATTCCCCTTGGCGATCGTGTTGTGATGGCAGATGGAGAAGAGTACGGCGAAGAGGGTCATTAGAAGCTGGTGCATGGGAGCGCCTTTATAGGAAAGAGAGGACAGAAGCAATACCTAAGGATGGCCTAACCCCGTTATAAAGCAGATACCCCATAAGGATTTTTTCCATGGTTGATTGGTGCATGGATTGACACAGAACGGCAGTATGGAGAGCGGAAAGGTTATTACTTCGGGGTGCGGAAACGGCGAGATTGGAACTAAAGTACCGTTTGTGGAAACGATGGCCAGCGAAGATAGCTACTTTCCGGATGCGTTTAGGCAAGGCCGAAGGAAAGCAGATCCCTCCGCTGCGCTACGGGATGACAATGCAAAGAACTGTTACGCCAATAAAAGAAGTGTTACGCCGATAAGAGAGTAGCTTTGCAGGGCATTGTGTTTCGGGCGTAGGGTCTTCCTCGTTCAAGGTAAAGACGCAGAAGTTGGTTCTACAAGAACGGCATCAGCGAGGATTACGCGAGGAGGGAATCGACGAAGGCTTGGGGATCGAAGGGGAGGATGTCTTCGATTTTTTCGCCGATGCCGGCAAAGCGGACAGGAAGGCCGAGTTCGTGGGCGATGGCGACCACGATGCCGCCTTTGGCGGTGCCGTCGAGCTTGGTAAGGACGATGCCGGTGACACGGGCGGCTTCGGTGAAGAGCCGGGCCTGTTGCAGACCGTTCTGGCCGGTGGTGGCATCGATGACGAGCAGGGTTTGGTGCGGAGAGCCGGGCACTTGGCGCTCGGCCGTGCGACGCATCTTGTCGAGCTCTTTCATGAGGTCGGTTTTCGTGTGGAGGCGGCCGGCGGTATCGACGAGCACGAGGTCGGTTTGGCGGGCTTTGGCGGCGGCGAGCGCGTCGAAAAGGGCGGCGGAAGGATCGCCGCCCTGCTTGGTCTTGATAAGGTCGACGCCGGAGCGCTGCGCCCAGACTTCGAGTTGTTCGATGGCGGCGGCGCGGAAGGTGTCGGCGGCGCACAGGAGCACGCTTCGGCCTTCGCGACGGTAAAGCGCGGCGAGTTTGCCGGAGGTGGTGGTTTTGCCGGTGCCGGCGACGCCGACCATCATGACGACCTCGGGCGTGGTGGCGGGGCGGGGGATGGGGATGGTGACGCTGTCGAGAATGCGGCGGATTTCGGCTTTGAGGAGACGTTTGAGCTCGGCGCCGTCGGCGATGCCGTGGCGGAGGGCGCGCTCGCGGAGGCGGCCGATGATCTCATCCGTGGTGGAGGCGCCGATATCGGAGGCGAGCAGAGCAAATTCGAGATCGTCAAGGGAGGCTTCATCGACCTCGCGGGTAAGCGCGACCACCGAGGCGATCGAGGTGGAGAGCGTGTCCCGCGTGCGCGTGACCGCTTGCCGCATGCGGTCGAAGAAGCCGCCGCGGCGCTCGGGTTCCGGTTCCGTTTCGGTCCTTGTGGGCGTTGCGGAGGCTGGAATCGGCTCAGGAGGCTCGGGCGGTTTCTCACGTTTTCCAAAAAGGGAAAAGGCCATCGTTGTTTTTTATTTTACGGGAGAGATGCGAGGGCGTTGCCCTGTAGTCTGGTGATCTTGATGGTTTCGGTGATCTCAGGAGATGCTGATGGCGACTGCTACCCTGCCCGCGGTTGAATTGATGCCGCACGCAAGCGCGCAAGAACAGGCAGGTACGGACACTCCTATAGAGCTTTATTTGAAGAGCAGTTTCCGCCCTGACCAGGAATTTATCGATGGACGGCTGCTGGAGAGGAACTTGGGCGAGATACCGCATTCAACACTGCAAGGATACTTCTATTGGATCTTTCGGAGCCGAGAGGAAGAGTGGAAACTGCGGGCGTTGACGGAACAACGGGTTCAGGTACTCGCTACACGCTACCGTGTGCCTGATGTGTGCGTTGTTCCGTTCCATATTGAAGACCAGCGGATTGTGCGTACCGCACCGTTGTTGTGCATTGAGATTTTGTCTCCGGAAGACCGCATGAGCGAGATGCAGGAACGCGTGGATGACTATCTGCGCATGGGGGTAAGGGCGGTGTGGGTAGTTGACCCGCAACGGCGCAAGGCTTTTCGTGCGGAGGTGGAAGGAGAACTCACGGCTGTCTCCGATGTGCTCAAGGTGCCCGGTACCACGGTGGAGATCAGTGTTCAGGAAGTGTTTGCAGAGCTGGATCGTTACAAAGCCTAGAAAAACTGCTCAGGTGTTCCTGGACAAAGCAAGGGCGTTCATCATGATGAATGAACGATAGAGGTGTGGATGGCGACTGCGAGTTTTCCCTTAAGTAAGTTCGGCAATGATGTAGCGTCGGAGCTCCGGCCCGGAGAGCACATGGCTGAAGTTCATGTCTCCGAACCCCATACCTCCGTGGAGCAATATCTGCACACCAGCTATCGTCCGGATCGCGAATGGGTCGATGGCGCCTTATTGGAGAGATATGTGGGTGAACTGCCACACAGCAGGTTGCAGAAGTTCTTTATCAGAGTTTTTGCCCCATTTGAGCATGATTCACAGGCGGAAGCCTTACCTGAGCAGCGGGTTCAGGTTTCCCCAACACGCTATCGCGTTCCCGACATTTGTCTGGTGTCAGTCCAAGGGGGCGACGAACTAATGATCCGAACGCCTCCCCTGCTCTGTATCGAGATCCTTTCGCGAGAAGACAGAATTGTCGATGTACATGAAAAGCTTGAAGATTACCGACGCATGGGTGTGCAATCGAATTGGGTGATCGATCCGTGGCGTCGAGAAGCTTTTTCGATTCGTCCGAATGGCAACTGGGATTTGGTGCAGGAAGAACTCGGTATTTCGGGAACGGCTGTTCACATTTCAATCGAAGATATGTTTGCTGCCTTAACTGTACGGTAGCGGACGCACGTGACGCGAATGCGTCCCGCGCGTCAGATTACTTTAACTACTTTAACTGCACGGGTTGTGCGTCGACCTTCAGACGGAAGAGTTGGTAGGGGCGCTGGCGGAGGTCTTGGCCGTTGTGCATGGTGGGTTGGCGGTGCAGTTGGTTGGAGGTGAAGTAGAGGTAGCCGTCAGTGGCGAGGCTCATGGTG
>CAXTNA010000206.1:0-3824 GCA_964245535.1 uncultured Acidobacteriaceae bacterium
GCTGTGACGGCGGCGGCGCGGCAGGCGGATGTGATCGTCGTGGGCGCGGGGCTCGCGGGCCTGGCGACGGCGGTGGCGCTTTCGGGCGCGGGTGCGCAGGTCACGCTGCTGGATCGCAAACCGTATGTGGGGGGGCGGGCGTATTCGTACCCGCATCCGGCGCTTGAAGAAGAAATCGACTCGCAGCACATTCTGCTGGGCTGCTGCACCAATCTGATCGACCTTTGCCGGCTTGCCGGAGCGGAAAATAAGCTGCGTTGGTATGACCGCATCACCTTGCTCGAGCCGGCGACGCCGGAGCGGGGAACGCGATCGAGTGCGATTGGGCCGCAGTTGTTACCGGCGCCGTTACATTCGACTCTTAGCTTTCTACGCGCACGGATGTTGGGACCGCTGGACAAGCTCGCGGTGGCACGAGGGCTCATGGAGTTTCTGCGCGGCTATCCGGCCAGCGATGCCGAGCCGTTCAGTGCCTGGCTCGTGCGCACCGGGCAAACCGAGCGGGCGATTCGGCATTTTTGGGAGCCGACGGTGCTCGCGGCGTTGAATGACGGCTTTGAACGGAGCTCGACGCGCTACATCGGCAAGGTCATGCACGAGATGCTGCTGCGCAACCCGGATGGGGTGCGCTTTGGGATTCCGACGGAACCGCTTTCGACGTTTCTGGAAAATTTTCTGGAGCTTGCCCAACGGCAGGGAACGGCGGTACGGCTGCGGACCAGCGTGGAGCGACTGGAGCATGCTGATGCACGATGGAGCGTCCATCTGGCCGATGGCGCGGTGTTGGAAGCCGCGCAGGTGGTTTTGGCATTGCCCTTTGAGCAGACGGCGAAGCTGCTTCAGACGCTGCCCGATTCGCCGCCGGTGCGTGCTGTTTGTGAGGACTTGCGGCACTTTGTGCATGCACCGATCACCACGATTCATCTGTGGCTGGATCGTGCCGTGACCGAGTTGCCGCATGCGGGGCTGCTGGATACACGGATTCAGTGGATGTTCAACAAAAGCTCGATTCGCGCGGGTGGACAGCAGACACCAGAGGGCTCTGGGCAGCATGCAAATGGCTCTGGGCAGTATGCGATTGGCTCTGGGCAGTATCTGGAGTTGACGATTAGTGCCTCGTTTGCGGAGTTGAAGCAGAGCCGTGAGGAGATACTCGCCTTTGCGCTGCGGGAGCTGAGTTTGTTTTTCCCCAAGATGCGCGAAGCAAAGGTATTGAAGTCCGGTGTGTTGAAGGAAGCGCGTGCGACTTTTTCGGTGGTGCCCGGATTGGATCGATTTCGACCGGCAAGCGATGCGCTCGGTGAAGGACTGTTGCTGGCCGGGGACTGGACGCGAACGGGATGGCCTTCCACGATGGAGGGTGCTGTGCGCAGCGGTCGCTTGGCGGCAGAGGCGGCGCTGGGTGAACGGCATCGGTTTGTTTCACCGGATTTGCCGGCGAGCGGGTTGATGCGGCTATTCACTTAGCGTCGACGTTGTTGGACGGCGCTTTGCGGCCAATGTCTTTGGATCTTTAAGGAGCGTATCTTTACTCGTATGGCGACTTTAGAAGACCTCGAAGCTGTGGAGTATTGGAAAGATTGCCCGTTTGTAGAAATCGATCCACTTAAACTTGGCGGTACGCCGATTCTTCGAAACACCAGGATGCCCGCTGACGCTATCCTTGACAATCACGACGATGGTATGTCTGCCGAAGAAATTGCGAGAGTTTACCAACTTCCGGCACAGGGTGTGCGCTCTCTGATTGCTTGGGAGAGTAAACGCAATCCGGTCGAAATGTTGTGAAAGTGCTGTTCGATAACAATGTGCCGGCACCGCTTGCACGCTGCCTAGAAGGCCACGACATCCGTACCGCAGCGGACATGGGCTGGGGTCGATTGGCGAATGGCAACCTGCTTTCGAGAGCCGAAATGCAAAGTTTTGAGTTGATGGTGACAGGAGACAAAAACCTGACCTATCAGCAGAACATGACAGGGCGGAAGATCGCCTTGATTGTCCTTTCCGCCATCAGCTGGAAGCTACTGAAATCCAAGCTCGAACCGATTCAAGCAGCGGTGGACCAAGCGGAGCCAGGAAGCTACGAGTATCTTGAAGTGGGGCACCCGCCCAAGAGGCGTCGACCCCACCTCCGAAACCAATCTTAGAAAGTACAAATTAGTGGGAGATCAGCACGACGCCTACGGCGACGAAGCTGACCGCGAGCCAGCGGCGCCGATCGACATCTTCGTGCAGAAAGAGTTTGGCGGCGATGGCATTGCCGATATAGGTCAGCGCGGCGGTTGCAGGGGCAGCGAGCGATAAATCGACGAGGCTGAGGGTGTAGAGCATCGCAAAAAAATTGAGTGCCATGCAGATGGCGCCGACGATGAACCGCGGGCTCGCGAGTACGACGCGCACCATGCCGAGGAAGCCTCTGCGGGCGCGGACATCCTCAAGATTGCCCAGGGTGCGCATGGCGGCGGCAATGAAGCACTCGCCAAGGATGGCCAACGTGGCGACAGCCAGGATGCACAGCCATGCTGTGAGCCAACGGGGGCTGTGGACGGCAAGATGCGCGGGTGAGCGAAGCGTGGTATTCACCGGCCAACTCCGGAATCCATCGTGGGAAGCTCTGCGGAATCGGCGGGGATGTCTCCTGTGCGGGATGGGCCGTTGGCCACGAAGCCAACAGCACAGACGATGAGAACAATGCCGCACCAGCGATAGCCGGACAGCTGCTCATGCAGCCAAACACGGCTAAGCAGGGCAACGACGACGTAGCCGAAGGCAGTCGCGGGCATGACAAAGGTGAGGTCGGCCCAGCTGAGCGCGGTCATGTAGCTGGCGAAAAAGCCGATCAAGAGCACAATGCCGGCGATGACATAGCCGTTGAAAAGGGCGTGCCACAACAGCCCAAGGTGATGCGGGCTGACCGGTCCGACCTGTGCCATGCCGCGGGAAAGCAGCGTATCGCCGACGGAAGCGGTCAGCATCACAGCAGCAAGAACAGCGTACTGCGACGCTTTCAAGCGATAGGACTGTTGGGTCAGATAGGTCATGGGGATACTCGTGGAGGCTCCAAGCAAAACCCGGGTCCGATGTTTCGGGCCCGGGCGGAAAGTGACACAGCGAATGAAGGGAACTCTAGGCATTCATGCTGACGGATTCCTGCTGACGCAGATCGCTTTCTTCTTTCGCTTTGCGCACCATGACATTGCGTTCACGGCGAAGCTTCATGAAGCTTTTCGCCTCGACGTAAAGACGGGGCACGTCACGGTTGACGATGGCCTTCCAGACGACGCGCGCGGCGGCTTTGGGACGGAAATAATATTCGTCGTAAAACTTGTGCACCATTTCGAGCACGTATTCGGTGGGCAGGCCGGGGTATTCGATGTGTGCCATCTGGTGACCGCTGCCGTCGTCCATGCCTTTATTTGTAATGAAGTTGTTCCGCTCGGCGAAGTCGTAGAATTCGGTGCCGGGGTAGGCGTGCGCGATGGAAACCTGAATGGTTTCGCAGTCGAGCGTCTTCGCGAAGTTGATCGTGTTGCGGATCGATTCCTTGGTTTCGCCGGGCAGGCCGAGAATGAAATCTCCGTGAATGACAAGGCCGAGGTCGTGGCAGTCCTTGACGAAGTCGCGAGCGCGTTCGATGGTTGCACCCTTTTTGATGTTCTTGAGGATCTGCGGATCGCCGGACTCGAAGCCGACGATGAGCAGACGGCAACCTGCTTCTTTCATCGCTTTGAGGGTCTCGCGGTCGGTAGTGACGCGCGAAGTGCAGGACCAGGTGAGGCCAAGGGGCTTCAGTTTGGCGCAAAGCTCGACGGTACGGGCCTTCTGGA
>CAXTNA010000207.1:0-3811 GCA_964245535.1 uncultured Acidobacteriaceae bacterium
GCGGTGATCGAGGCGAAGATTGCGCTTTCGTCAGAGGATACGGCTCGGATTCAGCTGGAGATTCCGGCGGGGTTGGGAACGCAGATTCCCTCCGGGAATGACAAGCAGAAGGGCAACAGCGAAACGCAGATCCCCTCCGGGGATTCCAACCAAAACGGCAACGGCACTGAAGGGTCTCGGCAGTACCTGCGAGAGATTACGCGGGCTCAGTTTGAGCAACTCGTCGCCGGGGTGATCGAGCGGACGGCAGCCCCGGTGCGGCAGGCGCTCAAGGATGCGCAGTTGACGCCCGAGGGCATTGACGAGGTCGTCATGGTGGGCGGCTCCACGCGCATCCCGGCCGTGCGGGCGCTCGTGACCAAGCTGTTTGACCTGGAAGCGCGTGGGAAAAAGCTGCACACGGAGCTGAACCCGGACGAGGTCGTGGCGCTGGGCGCGGCGGTGCAGGCGCAGATCCTGTCCGGTGCCGGCAATCTGGCCACGGACGATCTGCTGCTGCTCGATGTGACGCCGTTATCGCTGGGCATTGAAGCGCTGGGCGGGGTCGTGGCCAAGGTGATTCAGCGGAACTCGACGATTCCGGCTAGCGCGACGGAACACTTCACCACAGGCGTTGACGGGCAAACCAATGTGGCGATTCATGTGCTGCAGGGCGAGCGCGAAATGGCTAAGGATTGCCGCTCGCTGGCGCGTTTTGATCTGAAAGGCATTCCGCCGATGGTCGCGGGGCTGCCGCGCATCGAAGTCAAGTTTTTGATCGACGCCAACGGCATCCTACAGGTCAGCGCGCGGGAGCAACGCTCCGGACAGGCCGCGGCGGTTGAGGTGAAACCGACCTATGGGCTCACCGACGAACAGGTAGAGGAGATGATTTTGGCGAGCTTCGACAACGCGGAACAGGACATCCACGAGCGCCAGGTCATTGAGGCGCGCAACGAGGGGCAGACGATTCTGGATGCGGTAGAAAAGGCGGAAAAGCAGCCCGTGTGGCAGCAGATGACCTCGCTGGAGCATGAAAACATCAAGGCTGCGGCGCTGGAATTGAGCGCGTCGCTGAAGGGCGACGACCATCGCATCATCCGGCAGGCGATCGAGCAGTTGGACAAGAAGACGCGCCGGTTGGCCGAGCTGATGATGGATACCGCGGTCACCGGGGCGCTCGGCGGTAAGACGATGCAGGCTGCCGGCGAGGGGCTGGGCGAGGGCCTTGGCGAAATCCCAAGCGCCCCGCACCCATTTGCCCCGGCGCAGATTACGGAGAGCAGCAAGCGTGAGTCGACAGATGTGATCGCGGAGGCGGAGCAAGATCCGGGGACGCCTGGTGAATCGAAGGAAGACTGAAGCTGCTTACCTTCTGAAAGGTTAGGATGAGTGATTCCATCGCACCGATGATCGAGTTTGATGCCACTGCTGTCGATGTTCTATTCAGCAATGGCATGCTGCGGGTGAAATTAGCGGATGGCCGAGAAATAGCAGCCCCCTTGGAGTACTTTCCGCGGCTTCGAGACGCATCGGCTGAAGAACTCTCCCAGTGGACGCTGGTCGGTTACGGGTACGGCATTCATTGGGAGGCGCTGGATGAACACCTTTCCGTGAAGGGGCTTCTGCGGTTGCATTGATGTGGCAGTTTCGTGAGAGCTGTCTTCGGGATCAATGCAGCAACCCGAAGACCGCTACCCCGCTCGGTGTACCGACAAAGACCATGCCGTTGCTGATCGCCGGTGTGATGAATTTATTTCCCTGCCCAAAAGCGTCACGCTGGTTGGGGGCCTGATTGCTGTTGTAGAGCTCATGGGCGAGGTTTGTAGCATCGTAGGCATGCAAAACCGCCGCGCTTCCAGTTCCGCTTTCAAGCGCCCATACGATACCGTTTGTGGTGCCATTGGCAGAAATCGCCGGCGTAGCGCCGGGGTAGCCGAAGGTGGTCGCAGAACGGCTCGCCGGCGTTGTGCTCAGCAGAGCGTCCGTGACGGGAAAGGCCTTCAGCGCATCGCCCACACCGGCATAGAAAACTGTGTTGTTGAAGAACGCCGGCCCGGACCAGGCTCCGTTCGGCAAGGCGTTCGGCAAATCCTGATACAAGTTGCTGTTGTTGGAAGCACCGGCGTTGAACTTGCCCAGGTTATCGCGGTTGCCGACGTAGATGTGCCCATCCTTGCCGGCGCCGACCAGCAAATGGTGTACGGTGCCGCTGCTGTCGGTCTGATCCGGCAGCAGCATGGCCCCGCCGGAGCCGAGGTCGACGTCGGCGTTCGATTCGGCCACGGTGTTGTAGGGCTCGAAGAAGTCGCTTACGGCCAAGCCGCTCGCGGTGCTCAGCTTCACGATGGCATTACCGAAATCGCCTTGGCTGGGAAAGCCATTGGCCGTGAAGCCGTTATCCAGCGTGCCGTTCGCGTCCAGCAGATAGATGTTGCCGGCTGCATCCGCACTCGGTCCGTAGCCGCTCATCCAGACCGAGCCGTCGCTGCCGTTGGGTGTCAAATTGAGCACCGCCGTCTGCTTCAGGGTCGCTTCGCTATAGCCCATCACCCAGCCCGTGTACGGTGGGATGTCGCAGTGACTGGTCCACGTGGTGTAAAGGGTGCCGTTCAGCAGCAGCAGGCCGGCACGCTCGGCATACTGGGCGGGGTCGAAGGGGACCGTGCCGTTTTGGTTGGCGGCACCGGTGCCGGGGTAGCTCGCGGTGATCTCGGTGGGGCTGCCGGCGAGCTCGGCGCCCGTCGTGAGGTCAAGCGCGTGCAACCGTTGGTGGTACGCGCCGCTCGCATCCCGGCTCATGCCGACAACAAAGATCGCGCCGTTCGGCCCGTACATCCGGTCGATGACGGGGGTGGCGGTGATGCCGATTTCAGGGCTGATCTGGAAACAATTGTGCGGGTCGCTCGGGCTTTCGTTCATGCCAAGCACGGAGGTCTTCCACTCCTGGGCACCGGTCGCGGCATCGAGCGCATATACGCTGTCGTGTTCGGTGACGACGTACAGAACATTCGCCGTGCCGGTCCCGAGCTTCAGCCCGCCCACATAGAGCGGTTGCGCGTCCACCTTGCCGTCGACCGGATAAACCCCAAGCAGACCGAAGGTGCTGCTATTTACGTTGTTGAGGGTAAGAATGTTTTCCTGGGCATTCAAGCCGGCGCGGGTGTTGTCATAGTGGAAGGTCGTGATGTCGATCCCGGTGGGCTTGGAGGGTGCGGCCGCGAGGACGCTGAGTGCCAGATTTGCCGTGTGCGCCAGGGTGCCCGCAATGCCGGTGAAGGTAATGGTGGCCGAGCCCGCAGCGGCTGAGGCGGCTGCAAGAAGGCTCACGTTTTGCGGCGTTCCCGGCGTAAGCGTAAGCGACGCTGGAGATGCGGTGACCCCGGAGGGCAGGCCGGTCAGCGCGACGGCGACCGGGGCGGCAAAGCCGTTGGTCGGCGTGGCGAGCACGGCGATCTGCGCGCCTGTTGCACCGCCGGTGAGCGTTTCGCTGGAGGGTGTAACGCCCAGGCTGAAATCGGCGGGCGGCAGCGGGGCGGCGGTGACGGTCAAAGCCGTCGTGGCGCTATGGGTAAGGGTGCCCGCGTTTCCCGTGAGGGTCAGCGTCGCGGTGGCAGCAGCGGCGGTGCCGACCGCCGTGAGTGTGACCGTTTGCGGCGTGCCGGGTACCAGCGAAAGCGTGGACGGAGCGGCGGAAACGCCGGTCGGCAGCCCCGCGAAAGCAGCGGTGACCGTGCTTTGAAAGCCGTTGAGGCCCGTTGCCGTAACGGTGAGCGTCACCGAGGCGCCTACGCTGAGCGACAGGGTAGCCGGGGCTAGGCTCAAGCTGAAG
>CAXTNA010000208.1:0-3492 GCA_964245535.1 uncultured Acidobacteriaceae bacterium
GCACTCCAGGCGATCGAGCGCACCGCTGGAAGTCCGCGCTGTTTGCAAGCCCACGACAGCACAAGCAGGCTAAGGAGGCCGAAAGGGGCCAGCGTGGGCTTGATGGAGGCCGCCATCCCTGCCAGAAACCCGAAAACGGCGCAGAGCATCGGCCTGCTCTGCCGAAAGGACACCAGCAGAAACGCACACGAGGCGACCAGCAACACGGCCATCTCTTCCTCGCGCTCGGCAAGAAACCACGCGCCTTCACTGCCATGCTGCAACGCGAACAGCCCCGCGGCATACACCCCGGCAAGCCAGTCGTAGGGCTTCGCGATCACCATCATGGAAGCCATCATCACGGCTTCCAGAAACAAATCGTAAAAGCGCCAACCCAGATCGCTGCCCCCAAAGAGCGTCATCCCGAAACGCTCCAGCATGTACGCGCCCGGCATGTTCATATCGGTAATGTCACGGTAGGGCCTGAGGCCGTGCCGCATGAGGAACACCACATAGTGCATCACCGGCGGGTTCACCAGCATGGGCCAGCGAAACGTAAACACGGCATAGTAGAGCAGGCTGGCAAAGAGTGCGGCCAGAAACACACTCCGCAGCAGGGAGTCCATGCGGTCGAGAGCAAGCGGTCTGCGCTGCGCAACGTTCATGAGGTCGGTGGGGCTCGGAAGCGTAAGGGCCTGGGACGTTAGCTGGGGTTCACGCGGTAGATCAGATAGGTGCCGTCAAAGCCGGAGAACGCCAGCACAGGCGCCTCGCAAAAATCAGAGCGCATCCGGAGAGCGTCCGGCCCTGCAATCGACGGCTCCATCGCATGGAAGCAGTTGTTGCTGAACTGCATCGAAAGGTTCTTCTTGAAGACGAATGCGATGTAGTAATTCACCCCATAGGTGGATAAGACCGAGCGCAGATCGTCCTGGTCGCGAATATGTTGCAGGTACGCGCGATCCATTACCAGACCTTCGGTCTGCAGCACAGGATTCGGCGTCGTGATTGCAAACATCCCCGCACGGTCGCCCATCGCATACACACCAGGGTGCGCGCTTGCAAAGCCTTCCAGAACGCCCGCGGCGTGCTGAATCTCCACCATCCACTGATCCACCTTGTAGTTGGCGACATACAGCTTCAGCAGCGCCGCGACGCAGAGCGCAACCGGTAATGCTGGGCTCTGAACCCACACGCGAACGCGCGGATACGCCGAGGTCCAAGCGGGACGGCAAAGCAGCACCGCGGCAAGCACGGCGGTCCCCGCGGCCGCGAAGCGGAGCGTGTAGAAATACCAGTTCCACACCGGCCAGTCGCTGATCAGCATCTCCAGTCCGTAAAACGCAAACGGCGCGGTCAGCACCGCAAACAGAAATACCTTTTCGCGGGCTTCCAGATGACGGCGCAGCGCCCACGCCAGGATCGCCGTGGCAATCGCTGCATTGATCAGCAGTTCGCTGGTCCCGCTGAACGATCCCGGAAGAAAGATGGAAGGCGCGTGTCCGTGCCGCAACTCTTTGGCCATACCGGAAATCGGAAGAAAGGTGTGGAAGTAGTGATGGTTGATCCACAAGTACAACAGCGATAATGGCAGACAAGCGGCCAGGAAGCTGACAACGTTGGCGCCCGTGAAGGCAGCGCGGTACTCCTGTGTGCAAACCGCCCCGACAACATAGAAGAACACCAAGAGACCCGCATCCAGTCTGGACAGAAACAGCAGCGCCGCCAGCACCCCGAGCGCGCCGGCACGCCGCGGCTTGATCTCCGCGGCGCTCACAAAACCGCACAGCAGGAAGGCAAAACCCAGCGGCAGTGCCAGCGTCACCTCCATCTGGTCGCAGATCTGCGTGAGGCAAAGCGCCGTCATCAAAACGGCGAGCGCGTTCGCAAGCACCGGCGAACTGAGCCGCGCAAACAACCGGCGCGTCAGAAAAAAGACCGCCGCCGCGCTCAACGTATCCAGTACCCAGAGGAACCGGAAGATGCCAGGCAAGGTGTGCACGAAAAACGACACGCACGTCAGCAGCAAAAAGTAGAGCGGATGGTACCCGTTGGTCAGTGTTCCTTCAAAGAAGGAGCTGCGATGCAGCCAGGCAAGGTTTTGTGCGGGCTTCAGATAGTAGTAAAAATCATCCTGCGCCAGCCGCAGCGGCAGATCGCGCGACCGCAAAGGCTCAGCGAAAATCCATGCGCAGCGGGCCAGGACCAGCACCGAGACCAGCAGATTTCCGTAGCGAAACGGAGCAGACGAACGCGTTGCATGGGCAGGCCGGCGTGAGAACGTACTCAGCAGCAAAGACAAATACCTGGACGGAGGGGCGATCTAGTCTCAGCTTATCCGTTTGGTTTCCGCCTGTCTACGAACGTGGGCCGCCGCCGGCCGCACACATTTTTAGAAAAGTGTTCCCTGACGAAAAAAAAGCGCTGGCCGAAGACGGCCAGCGCTCCTGTTGCAGTGAAGCGGCAGCCTACGCGAAGCCGGCAGGTTGTGTGGTGAGGTTGTCCGCGGTCGCGGCTGCTGTGCTGGCCGTGCCGTGGAACGAACCGTTGATGCCGGTCGGAAAGAAGCCGCCCCGCACCAGGCCGGCGCCCCCGTAGGCGAGATTGAGAACCTGCGTCACAGAACGAATCGCGGGCAGGCCATTGGCTGGGTTGATCGAGAGGTATTGTGTGGTCGGTCCTGTCGGCGGCGGCACCAGATCTGCACCATCAAGAACAGGCGAGGGAATATTCAGCCGAGCGATCTGCGTGTGGAGCGTGCCCACATGCTGCGCTTCCGTCGCGAGAATGCGCGCGGCCGTTTGGATCACGATTGGCGTCTTCAGTAGATGAGCCGCGCCACCGTAAGCCGAAACCCCGATGTCCTCGAAGATGCGGGCCAGCGTGAGATATTCGTTTTGGCTGCCAAAGCCGAAGCCCAAGGCTTTCAAATTGATGTTGGGCTTGGCGATGGCCGCCGATCCTAGAAACGACTGGAGCAGCACCACGTGTGCGCGTTCGTCTACACCGATCTCGTCCGTAATCGCCTGCGTAAACACCAGCGAGTTAGAAAATGTAACCTTGGCGCCCCCGGTGGTCGTCCCGCCAGTCTGCGGGTTGGAACCATTAGCGATACCGGAGGTCTTGATCCCCAGCTGCTCAATGCCATACCCATACTGGCCGTAGGTATAGAACTCCGCCTCCAGGTATTCGAGGTTGAGAGCAAAGTTCAGCACATCCATCTCGGTGGACGTTTGCGCCTCGGCCTTTGGAGCTCCGACGGTCATCGCGCCCACTGCCGCCGAAGCGGCCCCGAGCACCTTCAGAAACTTGCGCCGGTTCGGCGCTGCCTTGACTACTTCTTGCAGAATGCTTTCAGACATGAAATGCCCCTTGTACATCCTTCGGTTTGATCCGCCATGGGCGGGTTGCAGGTTGATTAAGCGATGCGGCGACGACGCGAATGCCACAGCAGACCCGCTGAGGGCACAAGCATCAACAGCAACGAAGTTGGTTCAGGAGTCGACGCCACCG
>CAXTNA010000209.1:0-551 GCA_964245535.1 uncultured Acidobacteriaceae bacterium
GACGAGGACGTCGATCTCGCGGCGCTTAAAGCGCGCCATGGTGATTTCTTTTTCGTCAGCGCTCATACGTCCGTGGAGCAGGCCGAGGCGCAAATGGCTGAGGGAGCCGGCGCAGAGTTCTTCATAGACTTCCACGGCGGAGCGCAGTTTGGGGCGCTTGGCGGGCGGCTTGGCATGAGCACTCTTTCCACTTCCGTCTTCCGGTGCAAAATCCAGATCCGGTGCGTCCTCCTTGTCGCCTTCGATCACCGGGCAAACGATGTAGGCCTGCCGTCCGGCGGCGACCTGTTTGCGGACGAAGGCCCACACCTCCTCGGCGCGCGCGGCGGGCATGCGGCGCGTGGTAACCGGGGTGCGCCCGGGGGGCAGCTCGTCGAGTACGCTGGCTTCGAGGTCGCCGTAGATGGTGAGCGCCAGCGTGCGCGGAATGGGCGTGGCGGTCATGACCAGCACATCGGGCTCGGTGGCGATGCCGTTCGGCCCGGGCTTGCGCATCAGCCGGTAGCGCTGTTGCACGCCAAAGCGGTGCTGCTCGTCCATGATGACCAGGC
>CAXTNA010000209.1:561-3421 GCA_964245535.1 uncultured Acidobacteriaceae bacterium
CGACAAGTGCATGGGTGCCGATGGCGAGGTCGGTTTCACCGCGGAAGATGCGGCCACGGGCTTCGCGTTTAGCGCGCTCGTCGAGCGAGCCGGTAAGCAGGCTGACGCGGTAGGCGCGGCCCTTGCTGGGCGAGGTGGCTTCGGCCAGCAGCTTGCGGGCGGAAAGGTAGTGTTGCGTGGCGAGGATTTCGGTGGGGGCCATCAGCGCGACCTGGTAGCCGTTTTCGATGGCGACGAGCGCGGCTTCAAAGGCGATAATAGTTTTGCCGGAGCCGACATCGCCCTGCAACAGGCGGCGCATGGGGCGGGGTTCGCGCATGTCCGCGACGATCTCGCCGAGCACGCGTTTTTGCGCAGCGGTGGGCTTGAACGGCAGGATTTGCTTGAGCGCGGCGCGCACCCGGTCGTCGGTGACGAAGGCCGTGCCTTCGCGCTCGCGCATGCGTTTGCGCTTCAGTTCCAAACCCAATTCCAGATACCAGAGCTCTTCGAAGATGAGTCGGCGGTGGGCGGGGGTGCGGGCGGCCTGCAGGTCGGCGAGCGCGGTGTCGGCAGGTGGGAAGTGGAGGTCGCGCAGGGCCTGCATGCGGGTAGGCAGCGCGAGGCGTTCGCTCAGCGCGCGGGGCAGGGTTTCTTCGGCTTCGGTCCCGGTGTTCTCGAGCTCGTGGAAGAGCGTCCAAAGCACACGCCGCAGCCAGCGCGAGCCGAGTTTACCGCCGAGCGGTGTGGTGCCGCCCAGCGACTCGTAGATGGGAACGATGCGACCCATTTCGAGGTGGACGAACTCGGCTTGCTCGCCGGTGGCGCGGGCGTCGGGCAGGATCTCGAAGGTGGGTTGGATCATCTTCCACTTCGTCGAACCTGCGGCGGCATGGAGCGCGTTGCCGGAGCGGGAACCCTCAAGTTTGCCGTACAGGGCGATGCGCTGGCCGGGCTGAAAGCGGTCGCGAAGGTAGGTGCCGTTGAACCAGAGGCACTTGACTGTTTCAAGAATTGGGGCGGTCGAAAGATTGGGCAGGCCGGATTCAGGAGTCGCGGTGAGAGGCGCTGGCGGGTCGATGCCGACGGTCATTTCAAAGATGGGCTTGACGCGGGTGCGCAGCAGCACCGTACCACGCACCTCGCCGGTGATCGACGCCATATCGCCGGGCTGGTAGTCGGCGAGCGGCTTCGGGTGGGCGCGATCTTCGTAGCGGAATGGCAGGTGGTAGAGCAGATCTTCGACGGTTTCGACCCCACGCTCGGCCAGGCTTGGAGCAATGCGCTCGCCCACGCGTTTGAGGTGCTGGACGGGAGTCGAAAACGTGAGAGGCACAATGTTTATGCTAACGGGTGGGAACGGATGACCCACTTTGGGACAGCGCAGCTCGTGAGGGCGCGTAAAGTTGTATACCCAACTCCGACTCTCCATGGATAATGGGTTTTGCGGCGTTGCCGCGATAGGCCTATATGACCCCTGCCGCCCAACTGACGATTGCGATCCTTTCCGCGTTGACACCGACCATTGCGGTGTTTTTAGGTGTGCTTATTCAACGGCAAGATACACGCGACCTCCGTACTGAAATTGGAGAGCTTCGCAAAGACATGCACAGCGAGATTGCAGGGTTGCGCAAAGACATGCAAAGCGACATTGCGGGTCTGCGCAAAGATATGCAAAGCGACATCGCGGGTCTGCGCAAAGACATGCAGACCGATATGGTGAGCCTGCGGAATCAGGTGCATGCGGACATGCTGATGATCCACGAGCGTGTCGCGAAAGTGGAAGCCCGGCAGGGACAGTAGAACCGGACGCGGCCCGTACCTATGGAGTCTTTTGCCCGGCTGAAGAATCCCCTTGTGCTGCTGGCGCTGGTGCTGGCGCAGACGCTATGGCTGGCGGTGCAGGTACAGCGGCCGGTGCGGCCCGCGTTTGCGCTTGGTGGGCCGGAGGACAGCCACAAGGTCACGCTGCTGCGCTCCTGGACGATGTTTGCTTTTGGGCCCGTGGAGCGTGCCTCAGCCGCTACAGGAGCGGGGATACGGCATCTTTGGGCGAACTACGTGGACCTGCGCCATACCCGCGAGCGGGATGCGGTGTTGCGCGGTGAACTTGCCCGTTTGCGTGAGGAACAGGCAGGTTTTGCCGAAGATGCGGCTGAGGGCCGGCGCTTGCAGCGGCTGCTCGCCTTCAAGCAGCAATACATCGCTGCGACGGTTGCCGCGCAGGTGATTGGCACGAGCGGATCGGACCGATCGCATGTGTTGTGGATCAACAAGGGCTCAGCGGACGGGCTCGCGCCGGAGCAGCCGGTGATCACGCCGGATGGCGTCGTCGGCAAGCTGCGCGATGTGATGCCGCACACGGCGCAATTGCTGCTGCTGAACGATTCCAATTCCGGCGCCGGTGTATTTCTGGCTTCTTCGCGTATGCGTGGCATCCTGCGTGGAACCGCAACCGGGGAGGTGGTCATCAACAATCTCACTGCCGACGAGCGCATCAAGGCAGGCGAGCGCGTCATCACCTCCGGCGGCGACCAGGTGTTTCCGCGAGGGCTGACGGTCGGCGTCATTGAATCGATTGCGCTCGATCCGCAGCACCCGCCGTACACGCTGATGCGTATCCGGCCGGCAGCCAACTTGCGCCAGTTGGAAGAGGTGCTCGTGATTACGGGTACCGCGACGGAGATGCCGCCTGCGGCGCAGGCCGATGCCGCCCAGGCTGATGCCCTTGCGGAAGAAAACAAGCGAGCCGCGGATTTGATTGCCGAGCGCCTGCCCAGCTTGCATGAAGACACCAAGCCGGCGGATGCGGCCGAGGGGCAGCCCGCCGTTGCCGGAGCTACAGCCAAGGCAGCTGAGCAGGCCGCAAAGGGTGCGGGTG
>CAXTNA010000210.1:0-3212 GCA_964245535.1 uncultured Acidobacteriaceae bacterium
GCGGGCGGCACGGGACGGGGCGGCGCGGGTGGGGACCTTTCGCGCATGGTCGGCCGCATGCCCACCGAGACCCTTTCCGGGTTAAAGCCGGGCGATGCCGTGATGATCGTTGCTTCGAATAATCCTCAAACCGGTCAACCCACAGCGATCACGTTGCTTGCCGGCGTGGAACAAATTTTGGCGGCGCATCCTTCGGGAGAAACGACGCTTTCGCCTTGGAATCTCGGCGGGGGCGGTGCCGAGAGTGGCGGCGTGCAATGAGGCAGGCTGCGCATCGGTGGTTGAACCTGCGGGTTTCTCCGCTGCGCGAACGGGGACGCTGTTCGCTTCGGTCGAGATGACCCTTCCATCCAGGAGCAAAGCACGTTAAGGTACCCGGTTTAGAAGACGAGGCGTCGTACGGAACCAGCCTTCATGTACTTGAAAGATTCAGATTTCTGAGGAGAATCATGGCTTTTTCAAAGAGCTACCCCGCGGCCAGCCTGTGTGTGCTTTTGGGCACGGCTGCCGCCGGCGCGCAGTCCCCGACGACCCCCGCAACGCCGGCCCGGCCAGCGCAATCGACTGCGCCAGCCGCGGCCTTGCCTTCTGCAAACACCTCCGGTGCGGCGCAAGCGGCGGGAGTGGCCGCCACGCCCGCCGCCACGCGCGTCCACGGGACGGTAGCCGATCCCGACGGGGCCGCCATCCCTGGCGCCGCCATCGCATTTTCGCAGGGCGGCGGACCCGCGCGCCGCGCAACCTCCGGCCCGGATGGCAGCTACAGCGTCAATCTGGCGCCGGGCAGCTACAACCTGCTGGTCACCATGCCGGGGTTCAGCTCGTATTCGGTGCAGAACCTGCACATCGCTCCCGCTGGCAGTCTGACGGTGGATGCCAAAATGCAGATCGGCCAGCAGAATGTGGTCGTCAATGTCGACGCCGATGCCATTCAACTCAGCGTTGATTCCGATACGAATGCGAGCTCCACCGTGCTGCAGGGTCGGGATCTCGACGCGCTTTCGGACGATCCCGATGAGCTGCAATCAGAGCTTTCGGCCCTGGCCGGACCGGCTGCCGGGCCGAACGGCGGCCAGATTTACGTGGACGGCTTTACGGGCGGGCAGCTGCCGCCGAAGTCGTCCATTCGCGAGATCCGGATCAACCAGAACCCGTTTTCGGCCGAATATGACCGCATCGGGTATGGCCGCGTCGAGGTCTTCACCAAGCCGGGCACGGATAAATATCACGGCAACTTCCAGATCAACGGCAATCCGTCGCAATTCAACTCCGGCAACCCACTCAGCAACGCGCCGCAACCGCCGTACCATACGCTGTTCATGTTCGGCAGCATCACGGGGCCCATCAATAAGACCAGCTCGTTTTCGGTGGGCGGCTCGCACCGCGACATCGAAGACGATTCGTTGACCAATGCGACCATCTTGGCTTCTTCTGCAAGTTCCAGCACCTTGTGCGCGCCGGATACGCCCAACTGTGTACCGTCGTCGGTACAGATTTTCACCCACTACCCACAGGTGCGAACCGATATTTCACCTCGCTTCGATTTCGCATTGGGCGAGAAGAACGTGCTTACAGCGCGCTTTCAATATGTGCAAAACGACAGCATCAATGCCGGGCTAGGCAGCGGTTTAGCGTTGCCGGAATCGGCCTACAACACCGGCAGCAAAACGACGGAAATCCAGCTCAGCGACACGCAAACCTGGAGCCCCAAGCTAATCAACGAAACACGCTTCGAGTACCAGCGCGACCGCACCGGCAATGTGGCTCTCAGCAACGCGCCGTTGGTGATTGTGCAGGGCTCCTTCAACGCCGGCGGCGCGTCGATCCAGAATACCTCCGACCACCAGGATCACTTCGAAGTACAAAATTACACGTCGCTCGCGTTGAACAAAAACTTCATCCGCTTCGGCGGACGGCTGCGCACCACGCGTGAAGCGCAGTACGCCGCTAGCAACACGAACGGGACCTTCACCTACACCGGTTTGACGAACACGGCCGGGGCCTCCGCCAATTCCAACAACGTCGATCGTAGTTATGCGACCGGCATCCCTTCGCAGTTCCAGAAGGTTGTGCTGAACACCCCGGATGTGCATTTCAACTACGAGGACCTTGGCGTTTATGTGGAAGACGACTGGAAGCCGAGGGGTAACCTCACCGTCAGCTACGGCCTGCGCTATGAGACCCAGAACAATCTGCCGGATCACCACGATTTCGCGCCGCGCGTGAGCGTGGCCTGGGGTGTCGGCCGCTCGAAAACAGCGCCTAGCACGGTCATTCGCGCCGGTTTCGGCATCTTCTATGACCGCTTCGGACCGAACTACCTCATCAACACCTATCGCTACAACGGGGTGGCGGAAACACTGTTTACCGTGCCGGTGATCCCCGCGGGCAGCCTGTGCAGCCCGGCGAATGTGGCGGCATGCAACGCGTTGCTCCCCACCACGGGCAGTTCGGTCTATACCCAATCTAACGGTTCTGTGGCACCCAATCTGCGGTCCCCCTACATCGAGCAATTTGCGGGCGGCTTCGACCAGGCTATCGGCAAGCACGGTACGGTATCGGTGAACTACCTGCACTCGCTGGGCGTGCACCAGTTGGCGCTGCAGGACGCGGCCTACCCCCTCACACCCGCCACAGCGCGCCCAAACTTCATCAACAATCAATACTTCTCGCAAGGCGCGTTCCATCAGGATCAGCTCAATATCAACGGGCGCACGCAACTGAAGTGGCTGTCGCTTTCGGGCTTTTACTCGCTCGGCTTTGCCAAGGGCGACAGCAGCGGCGCGGGAACGCCGATTTCTGTGCCGTACAACATTCAAGCAGACTACGGCCGCACCAATTTCGACCGGCGCAACTTCGGCGTGGCATTTGCGTCGATCACCCTGCCGCACTTCGTCCAGATAAGCCCCTTTGTGATCGCGCAAAGCGGCCAGCCCTACAACGTGACGCTCGGTTCCGATCCGCTCAACGACAGCTACTTTAACGAACGCCCGGATGCATTGCCGGTCGGCATGGCCAACGGCAACAACATTCTCGCCATCCCGAGCTGTGGCTTGGCCTTTGCGCAGCCGGGAACGGTGAGTGGCTACACCACGGCACCAATCAACGCCTGCACCGGCCCCAACCTGTTCAGCTTCAACATGCGCCTGACCAAGACCTTCGGCTTCGGCGAAAAGCTCGCCAAGGGTAACAATGCCGGCAATGGGGGCGGC
>CAXTNA010000211.1:0-3156 GCA_964245535.1 uncultured Acidobacteriaceae bacterium
TCACTGCATACTGGTCGAATGCGGTGGCAAACACCACCTCCGGCAAGCGAGTATGCCGGTTCGCAGCAAGCAGCTTGCGCAGCACGGCGAACCCATCCAAACCGGGCATGCGTACATCGAGAAAGACGACCTCGGGCCGATGTGTCCGAATGAGTTCGACGGCTTCCACGCCATTCGAGCCCTCTGCAACGATGGAAACCCCACCCGCCTGCTCCAGCAGGTACGTCAGTTCCTGGCGTGCCAAGGGTTCGTCATCGATAATCAGCGCAGAAAGTGGAGCTGTAGCCATGAAGAACTGCCCCTAACTATACGCCGGAGCCTGCTCCAGAGCACACGGCGAGTGCCGTCAGAAAGCTCAATCGCTGTAAGCGCGCAGCCGCCCAGGCGATCCGTCTTCGGCAAGATCGTGGCCGCACAGCGTGCAGTACACATCGGTAATTTTCACACCACGGTGGCATATCCCGCACACGGGCGCCATCTGGAACTGGCATTGCGGGCAAAAATGAAAGGTGGCGGCGATCGAGGTCGAGCAATTTGGACAGCGCGAAAGCACCGGCTGCCGCAACAAGAAGTACACCACGGCACCGATGCCCCCGGGCAAAACGATGCACACCAACATCCAAAGACCGGCCGACATGCCGCGCCGTTTCACATCGCGGCTGACGTACCCCAGCAGCAACGCATAGCTGGCAACCAGCTGTCCCCAGGCGTAGCCCATCATCAGGCGCAGCGGCAGCAGTTCATGCTTGTGGTGCGGCATCACGCCGTGGAAGACATACTGCGTAGCAGCAAAGAGCACCAGCGCCAGCACCATCGACCAGCGTGGAATCATCCGCAGCTCATCGTCACCGGCGGAGGTGTCCGAATGCGGCGCCGCCCACCAGGCACTCATGGCAGCTGCTCCCCATTGCTGTTCGCGCCACGGTAGCGTCGCAACCAAATAAAGCCAAGCACCACTGTTGTCACGGGAAGTGACCAGAGCAGCAGCAGCAGCATCTGGTCACTCGCATCGGGAACGCCGGTCGGGGTCAGGTCATACCCGGCCATCATGGCCCAGGCAGCGTAGCAAAGGACCAGCAGCAGCGCGGAGGAGATCGACAGCGGCGCCCACAACCCGCGCGAACGGCTCCGGCGCGCACGCATATTCAGGGCCTGGTCGCGCACAATGCGATGCGTGCGATTGACCACTTGGGCATGGGCGTTTGCCATGCCCAGGTCTCCCTGTGGAGAGGAAGGTGTGGAACGCGGCTTCAACGCTGGCCCCCTTCCGGGTCCTTGGGCCGGGTACGTAAGGCGACGAGCGCGGGCCTTAAAGCAGCAAGACCGCGATAAAGCCGTGATTTAACAGTCGATAATGGGGCGCAGGTGAGGGTCGCAATCTGATCGAGCGACATCTCCTCGTGGAAACGCAACGTCAGCACTTCGCGGTAGCTGGGCTCCAACCCGCGCAACACCTCTACCAGTTCCGCAGCGTTTTCCTTGAACTCATACCGGTCCAGCGGCGACGGGCTGTCTTCCGGGATTTCGAACGGCCGCTCATCCTCGCCGCCCTCGCGCATCTCGTCGAGCGAGGCCATCGTGCGCTTACGCGAAAGATCGATCACCAGATTGCGAGCGATCGTAAAGATCCACGTATCGAAACGGGCCTTGCCGTTGTATTGCGAACCGCGGCGCAGAACGCGAATCCAAACCTCCTGAAACAGATCTTCCGCCACCTCGCGCTTGCCCGTAAGAAACATAAGGTAGCGCATCAACCGATGCTGGTAGGTCTCGATCAGCTGGTCGAGCAGCTCAGGATCTTGCTGTTTCAAGCCACGCGCGATCGCCGCGTTTTCACGCTCGATCTCCCGAACAGCCTCGGCCGTAAGAACTTTGCTGGAACTCACAGTGGTTTTGACGGTGTTTTTGCCAGGAAAGTCTCGCCGCGAGCGCAGGAAATGTGCCGTTTCGCTGCCAGGCTGGTTCCGGCACCTCCCGGTACACTGAACGGATGGACGTTCTGTATGGCGTGCATCCCGTGAGCGAAGCCGTGCGGGCCCGGGCGGCCGAGCTCGATCACGTCAGTGTGGCGCGGGAGCGCGAAGCGCGGCGCGATGGACGAATCGAGCGCCTGCTGGAACTTTGCCGTGCGGCGGGCGTTCGGGTCGATGCCGAGCCGCGCGACCAGCTCACCCGCTATGCCCGCACCGATGCTCACCAGGGTGTTGTCGCTTTTGTTCGCGAAAGAAGCTTTTTTGCACTAGAGGATTTGCTCGCGCTGCCGATAAGGAACGTGACGGGAGGTTTTGGCGCACATTTCTTTTTGGCCCTCGATGGAGTCGAGGACCCGCACAACCTGGGGGCGCTGCTGCGTTCGGCTGACGGCGCCGGGGTAGACGGCATCGTCCTGCCGGAGCGGCGCTCGGCCCCCCTCACGGCGACGGTGGCGAAAAGCTCCGCCGGCGCGAGCGAACACGTGCGTATCGCCAAGGTGACCAACATGACCCGCGCGCTGGAAACGATGAAAAAAGCAGGCGTTTGGATCGTTGGGCTCGATGAGCGGGGAACGCCCGATTACACCGAATTTGATTTCCGCATTCCCTGCTGTCTGGTGCTCGGCTCGGAGGGAACGGGCTTGCACGATCTGGTGAAGCGCACCTGCGATCACCTTTTGCGTATCCCGATGGCCGGCAGTGTGCCCTCCCTGAACGTGTCTGTGGCAGGAGCGGTGGTCATGTTTGAGGCAATGCGCCAACGCCGGGGAGTGGCCACAGGCGCTCGCCGGAGCCTGGCCGAAACGTCCAAGAACAGCAGGCCGCAAAAGGGCCTCGGTTCGTGAGGCGCTGTCGATTGCGGATTTTTCGCTACAACATCGCGTTTGTGCAAGCACATTCGCGTAAACGAGCATTCCGAGTCTTTAGAAAAATTCCGACCCTTCTGGCGGGTCTGCTGTTCTGCACAGCTGCCACGGATTGGGCGCAAGCGCCGGCATCGCCTACAACAGTGCAGGCCGGTTCTCCGGTCACACCTGGAGCAACACCGGTTCCACAGCCGGCCCAGGAGCCTCGGCCGCCCACCAAAGGGCAAGTTCTGATCCAGAGCCATGGAGAGCCGCGGTCCCCAGGACAGGCGCAGGACACGCCCGACAAGGCCGGAGCAAGCACAGACACTGTGAAT
>CAXTNA010000212.1:0-3138 GCA_964245535.1 uncultured Acidobacteriaceae bacterium
GGATTGAGAACGGCTTCCATGTCATTCGCGAAATCTTTTCCGGGTTGGGGAACGCGAATATGTGGGGCAAGGTGGGTAATTGCTCTCTGGCAGACAGGAAGGGATGCGAAACGGGTTCCAGACCAAGGCACGTTGGTTCGTTGCAACAGCGTGGATCATCGATCTCTCCAATGACGGTTGGTCAGGGCGACCGTCGCCCTCCACACACCAATGCTTGCTGCTGCCGATCGCCCTGGCGTTCACGTACAGCCTTTTTCGGCTTTTGAAGCCACAACCAAACGGGTTAACGTCGGAGAGAGGTAAGGTCGGAAGCACTTTTTTGGCCTTGACGATGCTGTGCTGTCTTTTTGAAGTGCTTTCCATCGGCGGTTTTCTTTACGAGGGGCATCACTTCGCACAGTTCGGTTATGTTCTTCCCGGAACCGCCATCATGGGTTTGACTGGCCTGTCGATTGCGGGCTTCCTGTTTGCCGCATGGCGGCCCACCGGGGTGAGCGCTTTAGGGAGCATGCTACTGAGCTACATCGCAGGAGTGGCGTTGGCGATCGCGTATTTTCCTTTGAACTATTTGCGGTCAGACATGCTGCCCGTGATCCTGTGGGCAGACGAACGGCTGACTTCGCGTTTGAATCCCTATACAACGATGCATGTCGGTGCACGGCTTTATGACTTCCCATACCTGCCAGGCGTGCTTTTAGCCTATCTACCGGCAGTTCTGGTGCATGCAGATCTACGATGTGTGAATCTGGCGTGTGATGTTGCGCTCGGTCTTATCTCGTACGCCGCGGCACGGCAGACGGAGCGAAGAGCGGCAGCCCTTCTTTTGGGAATCTTTCTTCTGTCACCTTTTCTACAGTATCGTCATGATCTGTACTTGGCTCCACACTGGTTGACCCTGGTTCTTGCGGTTGCATTGATGCGGTGGAGGCACTTTGCTTGGGCGGCGCTGATCTTCGGCTTCAGCATAGGCGTTTATCAGCTCAGCTGGGTGATCTTTCCTTTTCTGGTCCTGAATGCCTATCGGCGGGGCAGCTGGCGGGAGGCAATCAACTTTACTGCCATGAGCGGCGCAGGGATGTTGGCGGTGGTTGGTCCCTTCTTTTTCTCGGCGTCTCAGCGGATTGCAAGCAACACGATAGGGCAATGGAGTAAGCTACCCCACGCGCTTGCCGACCCTATCAATCTTTCGTATTGGGTAACGTTCGTTGTGCGACCCGACCATCTGAAGTGGGTTCAGCTCGCCGTGTTGACGGCTCTGTTTGGGTTTTGTGTCATTAAAGGGCGTTGCTGTTCGTTGGTGGATACGTTGCGTTGGATGTCCGTCGCGCTCGCTATCTTTATCGCCCTGAATGTTCTGGTCGATGGATATTTCTACCTGACCCTGCTGCTTTTGTTGTTGCTGTACACCTTTCTGGCTACGGGAGTCTGGCCCGACCCCGTCGAAATAGGAAGTCCGAGGTCCCTCGGCCAGAGCGGCCAGGAACATCCGCTAATCCTCTGAGGGGAGATTTGCAGAGTCTGCCTTCGCAGATTTTGTAGTTTTGGTGGTTTGCGGAGAGCGCGTGAGGCGTGCTGGGGTATCACCCCAATCTGCCGCGTCTTCCGCCTTGGTACGGTGGAGCGTGATGTCTCCCTCTGTTGTTTGCAGATCTACCTTGGAGCCGCCGCCCTGGATGGCGCCGGAAGTGTCGGTTGTGTTATTGGAGGATGTCGAACGTAGACCGAAATCATTATGGATCTCGCCGTTGCTGGTCGCTGCATGCAGGGTGAAACGGGCATTTTCGGGAGCTGCCAATTCGATGGAACCATTGGCGTTGCCCACGTGAATCGCTTGCAAAGGGGTGGCTAGTGTGAGATTGATGGAACCGTTGCGGTCGTCGATGGTAGCCGCTCCACGCACACCGTCCAGTGTCAGATTGCGGTTGGTTGTAGCAATCAGGAGAGGGCCGGTAAGGTGGTGCGCCTCCAGGTCGCTGCGCCCTTCGATGTTGAGATCCCCTGGAATGGCGGCACAGGTGAAGCGGGTAAAGCTGCTTTGAAATTGCACCGGGCCGCTGACCCGTTCCAGCTGTGTGTCACCAAAGAAATCGCCATGCAGGGTGACGGGCCCGTCGATATCGCTGAGATGAATATCGCCTGAGCGACCGTTCAGGGTGAAGCTTCCGGAAAGGCTATGCGCGTTCACCGTGGTGTCGTCATTTTGTGTCTCGAGCACGACGGGTCCCCGAAGCGCGGTGAGTTCCACGTCCCCCTCGTGTGCGGAAATGGTGACGGCGCCGCGAAGTTCCTCGAGATTGATGTCGCCATGTCCACTGTGGATAGTGAGTGAGGCATCGTGAGGCAGTTCCACGGTCAGGTCCGTGGTATCAGGGCCGGCTAGGGAGAAGCTCAGATGTTGGCGGTCACCACTGAAGCGGGCCTGCTCGGCCTGTTTGTGCCGTTCGAGGTCGTCGCGCTGCCAAGCGAAAAGGCGCTGGTGTAGCGCGACGTGTACCTGACCGTCTTGGCTGGAACCCGAGATGGTGATGTTACCGCGCTGCAGATTCAGGGTGAGCTCCCCGGTGTTTGCGAGAGGGGTCTGCAGATTTTGTGTGAACTCCTGATGTGCGCCAAGCAGCTGCCGCCAGTCTCCGAAGCTGCTTTGCGAGAAGGCCCCGTCAAGATTGCTTTGGAGGTTGTCCTGAAGCCAGCCGGAGCTTCGTTGTGCAACCATGGAACAAAGCCCCACGACCGTGATCAGAAACAAAAGGAACGCGGCGCCACCGCCCAGGACGCGGCGTGGAGCAACGGCGAGACCTGCGGGTGGCAGCCCCGACCCGTTTGAGAGACCGGCGCTGCTGTGGCGCTCGTAGCTCCGGTGATTTTCGTGGCCTTCGTGGCGATCCAGCGCCCATTCACCGACGAGCACAAATCCTGCGCCCATCAGGGCCGCGGGCCACCAACAGCCCAGCCACCAAAGAACATTGATCCACTGTAGACGGCCGGTCTGCAGAAGCAAGAGGATAAAGCCGAACACCAGCAACAAGAGAGGTCCTACGATCGACGTTCGGCGGGCGGCACGAAGGCGTAAGCGAAGCTGGTCCCGCTGCCATCGAGCCTGCGCGGCCGCCGCCTTTCGTTGTGCGCGCAGAGTGCGGC
>CAXTNA010000213.1:0-2925 GCA_964245535.1 uncultured Acidobacteriaceae bacterium
GCCCAGTACGGCAAGGACTTCGGCATTGAGCAACGCCGCGCCGGCCGCGCCGCGGAGGGTGTTGTGCGACAGCACGACAAACTTCCAATCGAGCAGCGAACATGGGCGCAGCCGACCGACCGTGGCGGCCATACCGTCGCCGCGCATGCGGTCGAAACGGGGCTGCGGGCGGTCGTGCGCGGGCTCGTATTCGACGGGGTGGAGGGGCGCGGTCGGCAGACGGGTGCCGAAGTGCATGGCGGCGGGGCCGAAGGGTTGAAACTCCTGCCAGGCAGCCAGGATTTGCTCGTGGGTAGCGGGCGTTTTGAGTTTGACCGAAACGCAGACGGTGTGGCCGTCTTCGACGGGCACGCGGTTGCAGTGGGCGGAGAGCTTTGCGGCCAGCGGTTCGACGCCGTGGGTCGACATGGTGCCGAGGAGCCTTCGACCTTCTTCCTGCACCTTTTCTTCCTCGTTTTGCACGAACGGGATGACGTTGCCGAGGATGTCGAGCGAAGGGACGCCGGGGTAGCCGGCGCCGCTGACCGCCTGCATGCTGACCAGGAAAACGGCATCGAGGCCGAAGCGCTCTTCGAGCGGCTTGAGCGCCATTACCGGGCCGATGACGGTGCAGTTGGGGTTGGTGACGAGGTAGCCGCCGCTGGTTTGGCGCGTCGGCTGGGCTTCCAGCAGCTCCAGATGCGCGGCGTTGACCTCGGGGATGACGAGCGGGACGTCCGGCGCCATACGGAAGGCGGAGGAGTTGGAGATGACCGCGCAACCGGCGGCGGCAAAGCGGGGCTCGAGTTCGCGGGCGCCCGCGGTATCAAGCGCGGCAAAGATAATGCGGGGCAGCGGGATTGTGGAGGTTTCCGGGGTGTTGGGCTGCACGGTCATGGCCGCGACGTGCGCGGGCAGCGGCGTGTCGAGCTTCCAGGAGCAGGCCTCTGCATAGGTTTTCCCGGCGCTGCGGTCACTGGCGGCAAGCCACGTAATGTTGAACCAGGGATGGTCGGCGAGCAGCTGGATGAAGCGCTGGCCTACCGTTCCTGTCGCGCCCAGAATGCCGACGTCGCGCCGTTCCATCTTCAAAGCATAACGCACGGCAGCATCAAGAACTCATAAGGGAAACGCATCTCAACACAGTGAGGACGATTAAAAGATGGCGACTGCAATGGGCCTTGCGAAGCTGGGACGAGAACCGATGTCGAAGGGGCGGCTGGAGGCCTTCAGCGATGGCGTGATTGCCGTCATCATCACGATCTTGGTCCTTAACCTGCATGCGCCGAGCCGGGGCGGCTGGATCGGATGGCGTCCGGGGCTGCTGCCGGCACTGATTTATGGTGTGGGTTTTCAACTAGTCGCAGCAATCTGGGTGCTTCACCACAACACGATGGTCCGGCTGCAACATATGAATCGAAAGATCATCTGGGCGAACTTTCTATTTCTATTCTTGCTAAGTTTGTTTCCGCTCACGGTAGAAGCCGTGTCCTTGCATCCGAACGATCCAGCAGAGTTGGTCGTGTTCTGCGGGAATGCGCTGTCATGCGGCCTAGCATTGACATTGATCCGGTTGGCTGCGCTGCGCGACCACGCTGATGACCCGGAGTTTCGCGAGTGGAGCGGGCAGCGCGGGCGGCTGGCGGTCATCGGCCTGGGTGGCGTGGCCTCGGCTATGGGTGCCGCCTTTTACTCCACTTATCTATCCCTGGGGCTTGTGGCGAGCATGCTGCTTCTGGTGCTTTGGACGGGTTGAGGCAACGCTTCAAAAGTAAATGAGCACGCTGAGAACATAGCGATTGCGCTTAGCTGTGAAGCATTTTGCGGCTGCCATCCTGAGCGAAGTGACGGACCACAGTATTCTGCTTGGATCGCATCGGCACCTCGGAGGAATACAAGGGTCCTTCCCCTTCGCAAGCTCAGGGTCAGGATCGCAGCAAGGTGGGTAGATACTTTCCTGTAATTGCTCTACTCCACGACCTCAACGCGCCGCCGGCGGACGTACCCTGTACCGCTGCCGCCCCAGGCTGCGACTATGCCGATGGCGTGGATCAGGAACCAGAGGCTGATGCCCTGGTCGCCGTAGATCCAGAACAGGATGAGAATGCGTGGAATCAACAGCGCAACAAGGATCTCAATGAGATTGACGGTGCCCGGGAGGTACGTGGGAATGCTGTGCTGCAGCCAGGCCACGACGAGGCAAAGGCGAGGCAGAAAAAGCGACAGCACAAGAAACCAGAGCGGCAGTGTATGGGTGTTGAGCAGCGTTTGCGGATTCATGGATGCGGATTTACGGAGTCGCTTTCCTGAAGGCTGGTTAGAGCAAAACGGGGTCTGAACGCGATTTTGCCTGAACCGCCTGCCGGCAGTCTACTGCATGGTAAAGGTGAGGTTGGCGGCGGCTGTGCCGTGCGGCGGCACCGTGACCTGCACATCCTGTTCGCCGAGTTTTTCATGCACCGCGGCCAGGGTGTACGTGCCCGGGGGCAAGTTGTGCACGATGAAGCTGCCGTTGGTGCCGGAAACGGCGAAGTACGGGTTCGGGGCGACGTTCAGAAAGGCATTCATCCAGGGATGGTTGTTGCAGCGGACGGGCAACATGACCTCCGGGCCGTCAAAGCGCCGCAACTGCGGCTGCGCGCCGGGACCCTGCGAGACGTCCATGCCGGGGTTGCTGCCGACGCTGACCATATGCACGTTGTGCATGGTGGGGTCGGAGTTGGTGAACTCAACCGAGCCGCCTTCCTGCAGTGCGATGATGTGTGGTTCGAAGCGGCAGCCGTGCTGGTCGACCCGCAGCGGCGCGGCGGAGGCGGGCGCGGTGGAGGCCGGCAGACCGGACTTGATGTAGACGAATACGTTGGCGAGTGCGCCTTTGGTGACGACATACGGCTCGCTAAGGTTTTCACCGGCAAGCGAACAGGCCGGATCCATTGACATATCGAT
>CAXTNA010000214.1:0-2900 GCA_964245535.1 uncultured Acidobacteriaceae bacterium
CTATGCGATGCACCAAGTCATCCGAAAACAAGAATTTGAGTCATGAAGGCCCCCTTTTCAGAAATTGTACCCGGGCTCAGCGACCCAGAGCTTCCAGGTATTTTTCGACTTCGAGCGCGGCCATGCAGCCGGTACCGGCGGCAGTGATGGCTTGGCGGTAGCGGCGGTCCTGGATGTCGCCGCAGGCGAAGACGCCGGGGAGGGGTTGGCCCATGCGGGTGGTGAAGACGTTGCGTTCGGTCTTGATGTAGCCGTCGGCGTCGAGGTCGAGCTGGCCTGTAAAGGCGCGGGCGTTGGGCTCGTGGCCGATGCCGAGGAACATGAATTTCACTTCGATTTCGGAACGCTCGCCGGTTTTGCGATCCATCAGCTTTAGGCCACGGACGTCCTTCTCTTCGACGCCGAGCACCTCTTCCACGATCGTGTTATTGCGGAACTCAATCTGTGGGTGGGTCTGGGCGCGCTCGAGCATGATCTTGGAGGCGCGAAAAGTTTCGGAACGGTTGATGAGCGTGACTTTGCTGGCGAAACGGGTGAGGAAAAGGGCCTCTTCCATGGCGGAATCGCCGCCGCCGACCACCGCGATCTCCTTGCCGGAGGCGAAGAAGCCGTCGCAGGTGGCGCAGGAGGAGACGCCGTAGCCGATCAGGGCCTGTTCGGAAGGGATGTTGAGCCAGCGGGCGGAGGCACCCGAGGCGACGATCAGTGTGCGTGTTTGCACGGTTTCTTTGCCGATGTTGAGCTCGAAAGGCGTTTTGGTGAGATCGATGCCGGCGAGGTGGCCCATGCGCAGCTCGGCACCGAAGCGGGTCGCCTGTTCTTTCATATTTTCGATGAGCTGCGGACCCTGGATGCCCTCAGGCCAACCGGGAAAGTTTTCCACCAGCGTGGTCATGGAAAGCTGGCCGCCGGGCTCGTGGCCTTCGAGGATGAGCGGTTTGAGGTTGGCGCGGGCGGCGTAGATGGCGGCAGTGAGCCCGGAGCAGCCGGAACCCAGGATGACGGTATCGCGAACGGTGGTCTGGTCAGACATGGCTTCCATTTGATTCTAGCGGGAACGAATGGATGCGCCTGCGCTTGTTATGCAAAGAGCGATGCGCGTCTGGCGTGAGGTCGATGACGGATGTTGTGGCGCTGTTCATTGATGGCAGCGAAGTGGCATGCTGCTGGCGATGATCGCCGGTGAATTCCAAGATGGGAGCACTATTCACGTGAATGCTACAAAAGTTGTAGTAGGCTGAGCCCATTCCCGCTTCTTTGGAGACCCTGTGCGCCTGCCTATACTTACCGCCGCCCTCATGATGTCGGCTAGTCTTGCCGCCAGTGCTACCACCATCGGCTTCAACAACGCCGATGATAGAACCGGAGCTCTCCTGAGTGAGTATGGACAGTACCGCGAAAGCGGCTTCACGGTAATCAATACCGCAGGGAACTTTCTGATCAGCGAAGATTCTGACGATATAGGTTCCGGACATTTCGCTCCAAGCTTGTTTTCGGGAAGTTTACTAGCGGGGATCGTGCTTCAAGGGTATGGGCCGGGGTATCCACCTTTTCTTGCAACGCCTTCCGCGAGTCTGACTATCACCGCAACTAATGGAAGTGAGTTCAATTTTTCAAGCGTCGAGATGCAATCAAGCTTCGACGGTGGAACCTATTCGTTTCAAGGCATGCAGAATGGGACATTGAGTTTCAGCCAAAGCGGTGCATTGGTGACCCAACCCACCAATGTGTTTTACGACTTTTCACCGTCGACCTATAATTCCCAGTTTCCTGCTGTGGATTTGACCTCGCTCGTGATCACCGAGTCGGGTGGAGCATTTGGCCTAGACAACATCGTTGTGAATGCTGCTCCTCCCACCGCCGTTACTCCGGAACCCTCAAGCATTGCCCTGCTCGGTACGGGGATGCTCGGTCTAGCCGGTTTCATTCGCCGACGCGCCGCTTAGCTCTGCTTGCAGGGTTTGGTGCGCTTGCAACTGCTGCCGGACACAGCGATGTGCGCGTAGCATGAGGGTTATGGCGGATCTTGTATTGGTGTACGGCATGCGATTGCTGCCGGCGGATGAGGTGGCGGCGGTGCAGGCTGCACCGGTGACCCTGAAAAATGGCAACGAGGCGCAGGTGACGATGCACATTCTGGAGGGCAGCCGGGAGCGCATTGAGGCGCAGCTGCGGCATTCCATCGATGCGTTCTTCGACTTTTATCCTGAGATTTGATCTGGTCTGATCCGATGTCCGCGGGAGCTGGCCTATGCTTCGCGATGGTGAGATAGCACGAAGGTGGGATCGTACCTGGAAGATACGATCATGCCATGTTGCTTTGTGGGACATGCCTGCGCAAAGGTGTTAGGTGCGGGAAGCGGTGTTGTATCTAAGGGGTACAGGCCTTAGGTTTTGCCTGTTTTTGACGAAATAGTGCGTGGAGGCAATAGGTGCCATGCGCTGGTCACAAAGCAGATTTCCCCTTTCATTCCCTTCCGAGTTCTTTTCGCGACTGCGGCCGACGCGCCCTTTTTGGGCGGTTGCGCTGTTCACCGCCTGGACGTCTTTGTTTCTGACCGATGTTCAGGCGCAAAACCAGGCCGGGGCGCCGCAGAATACGCTCGGCGGAGAACTGCAGTCGCTTGCCAGCCGGGCGGCCATTGTGTTTTCCGGGCAGGTTGTCTCCATTGAACGGCACCGCGATGCAATGGAGATCGTCTTCAGCGTGGAAGAACCGGTGCGGGGTGCATCGGAAGGGACGTACACGGTGCGGGAGTGGGCGGGGTTGTGGCCGCCTGGACAGTTCCGCTACACGGTGGGCGAGCGGGCGCTGGTTTTTCTGCATGCGGCGAGTGCGGCCGGTTTTGCTTCGCCCGTAGACGGGGCGGATGGGGTGGTACCGGTGGTGGTGCAGGGCG
>CAXTNA010000215.1:0-2850 GCA_964245535.1 uncultured Acidobacteriaceae bacterium
GCTTTCCGGGCTGAAGGCCCGGCACATCATAGCCTGGGGCGAAGCCCCAGGGAAAGGCAAGGGAGACCACAGAGGGCTGAAAGCCCGACGCAAAGATCAGAGCGATACCGACGGGAAAGACGAAAACACGCTTTACCGAACCTTCTTCAACAATCGCTCAAATAGCTTCACGACCGCCTTTGGATCCTCGAGGGGTACCGAATGTCCCGAGCCCTTGATCGCCACACGCTCATAAAATCCCGTGAACCACGATTTCTGCTGCTCCGATGCTTCCGGCAAAATACAATGGTCGTCCGTGCCACAAACGAAAAGCGTAGGAACGGCGATCTTTGCCTTCGGCTTCGCATCCAGCACGGCTTGCTGCGCCGCATACGCCGGCTTATCGAGTGAATTGCCCCACTGGTGCCGGTACGAATCGAGCACAATCGTGGCAAACTGCGGATTCTTCCAATGAGCTGCCGTGCTCTCAAACTGCTGCTGCGTAAACTTCCATTTTGGCGACCAGGCCCGCCATATTTGCTCGCACAGGGCATCGGCGTTTTCCCGCAACGCCTTTTCACCTTGCGCGGTCTGGAAATACCACTGATACCAGTAACTCTGCGCCTGCTTCGGCGGCAAGTCGCTCCCGCCGTACATCACGTACGGGCTCGAAAGTGCAAGATGCGCGATTAACCTTTCCGGCGCCAGCACACAGGCATCAAAGCCAGCCCGCGCGCCCCAGTCGTGCCCCACAATCACGAACCGCTTGAGCCCAAGCGCATTGGCAAACACCAGCACATCTTCTGTCAGCGCCGCCTCCTGACCGGACACGAGGTTCTCCTGCGTCACCCTCGTCAGCCCATAGCCGCGCATGGAAGGCACAAACAGCCGCAATTTGCGCTTTGCCGGCTGCAGCAGCCGCACCACCGCATCCCACGTATTAGCCCCATAGGGAAACCCATGCAACAGCAAAACAGGCAGCCCATCGGCAGGGCCGTATTCGCGATAGCTGAACGCCACGCCGGACGTTTGCAAAAGCCGAAGCTCACTCATGAGCCCTTGGATGCATATGCACCTGGGTACTGCCGCATAGGCACCTGGGTGCTGCCGCATATGCACCTTGGCACTGGATGCGTGTGCACCTGGCTACTTGATGTATGCACCTCGCTTACCGCAGCCCTAGCGCCAAAGGCGCGTTCTATACCAGCCTGGGCCGCAAGGCCTAGGTCTACGCAGGGCCGCGTGGGTGAGGGCTGAAAGCCCGATCTATAGAAGCTCGGGGCACTCAGCCGTTCACACTCACAACCCCAACAACGCCGCCGCATGCCCACCGCGCAGCGCCGCGTCTTCCGCTTCCGGCAATCCCAACTCCCGCAAAAACTCCACCCCACGCGTATTCGGGCTGAACGGATAATCCACTGAATACAGCATGTGCTCAAACCCAAACACCTCCCGCGCGCAGGCAAACGGCGGCTTCGTGAAATACCCGCTCGTCGTCAGGTAAAACTGCTCCTTGAAGGTGTCGGCAACACTGCGCTGCAGCTTGGCCGCAGGGGAAAGAATGCCGCTCGACCGCGCCAGCGCATACGGCAAGCCCTCACCCATGTGCCCGATGATGACCGTTAACTCCGGCAAACGGTCCAGCACACCGGAAACGATCAGCCGCAGCGCATGCAGCCCCGTCTCCGCATGCCATCCCCAGCCCGCAATCGAAAGCATCTGCCCCAACTGTCCCGGCAAGCCGCTGTAGTACACCTTCGCCACCGCTTCCGGCGGCGGCGCCGGATGCACATACACCGGTACCCCGAGCGCTGCCGCCGCTTCAAGCACCGGGAAAAACTCCGGCGCATCCAGAAACTTGTCATCCGTTGTGCCATCAAACATCGCGCCCTTGAAGCCCAACTCCGTCACGCAGCGCTGCAACTCCTTCACCGCCTTCGCCGGCTCCTTCAATCCAGGCGTGGCAAACGCCGCAAAGCGACCTGGCTGCGCCTTCACTGCCGCCGCCACCTCATCATGGACGCCACGCAACACCGCCGTCTGCTCCGCCGGTGCCAGCTTGTCCACGCCAATGGACGCCAGCGACAGCACCTGCACATCAATCCCAGCCTCGTCCATCGCCTGGAGCCGGCCCCCGCCCAGGTGCAGCAGCTTGTCTCCGACCTGTTGCAGTGTCGGCGACCCGCCCGTCGCCTTCAAAAAATCCTTCGTCACAAAGTGTTCTTCCAGCGTGATGGTGCGCATCGGGTCCGGTCTCCTCAAGCGTGTGATGGTACCGGCGCCTCAGAGGTCAACCGCAGCCGCCGCAACAACGGCGAGATCGTCAGCCCCTGCACCAGAATCGAAAACACCACCACCACATACGTCGCCACCAGCAACTCATTCCGTTGCAGCCCCTGCCCGCTGGGCAGCGAAAGCGCCAGCGCCACGGCCAGTCCGCCCCGCAGCCCGCCCCACGTCAGCACGGCGATCGTCCCCGGCACATGCCGCCGAAAAAGACTCAGCACCCCCACCGGCAGCGCCACGCTCACCCATCGCGCCAGCAGCACCACGGGAATGGCCAGCAAACCGGCTGCCAAATACCGCCGCTGCAACGGCAGCACCAGCAGCTGCAGCCCCAGCAGCAAAAACAGCACCACATTCATCATGTCGTCCAGCAGCTCCCAGAACGTGTCCAGCCGCTCCTGCGTCTTGGCCGACATCGCCAGCTCCCGGCGCGGTCCGCCCATCAGCAGCCCCGCCACCACCGCCTCGATCGGCGCTGAAAGCTTCATCGCATCCGCCAGCTCATACCCGCCCATGGCGACCGCCAGCGTCAGCAGCACCTCCACCTTGTAGTCGTTCACCTGCACGATCATCCGGTGCGCCACC
>CAXTNA010000216.1:0-2732 GCA_964245535.1 uncultured Acidobacteriaceae bacterium
CTATACCAACGGCATCGCCATCGCCCAAAGCACACTCGCGAACGGCGCCGCTACCTGGGCCATCGCCGAGACCGGCAAAACCCTCAGCCTCACCGCAAAGTTCAGTGGCACGACCAGCTTCGGCGCTTCCTCCTCGAAAGCCGTCATCGTGAAATAACCACTGAAGCAAACCGCCTCGTGAGTCAACCAACTCACGGGGCGGTTGCTGTTTACGCTGAAAGAATTCCTCTACTTCCGTGTTATCTCGACCGGAGCGGGACGGCTTCCTGTTTCCACGTGACCGCGCTTCACATGTTCTGACATGCCGTGTTACCTCGACCGGAGCGGGACAGTTGCTGTTTCCGCATGACAGCATTCCACATGTTCTGACATGCCGTGTCATCGCGACCGGAGCGGGGCGGCTTCATCGTCCCGCGTAGTGGAGAGACCTGCAGTTTCGTCGGCCTAAGCAATCGTCATACTGCTCTGGCCGTCATCCTGAGCGCAGCCGGGGTCCCCAGCGAGCCTTCTTTGCTCGTTGGGGTGGAGGCGAAGGACCTCGGATTTCCTTCGAAGCGCCTTCACGATCCGGGGCTCTGCTTGGCCTTTGCTATTCTTTCTGTCCTTCCTGAAGGGAACCTGCTTTGGCATTTCCCATCACAACTCCGCCAACACCCGCTTGGCACTACGCACATAAAACCCGTGGTCATACCGATGCGGCCCAATAAAATGAAGAAACGCCGACTCCGGGTACGGCACATCAGGATGAGCCCAATAAGACAAATACCGCGGCGGCTCCAATGCCAGCGGATCTTCCGCATTAGCAATCAGCAAATTTGAAGTCACCTGCTCACTCCCCCACAGGTCCCACTTGTTACCCGCAAGTCGCCGCATTCGTTCAGAAAACCACGCAATCCGCTCGCGATCGATCGAACCCCGCGCATACCCTACAAAACCGGCATTCCCCCGCAAATACTTAAGCGCAGCAGCCTCCGGCAACTGATCGAACGAGCGTTCACAAACAGCCTGCACCTGCGGATCGAGATTGCCCTTCAGCCGCGCACAAGCCTCGATCATCGGTTCCACCCGCGGGTACGATCGATCTCCCAGCAACGTAAAGCTCCGATTCTCGTCGATACACGCCACCACCTCCGGAATCGGCTTCACCGTCAGCGTGTCAGAATCAAGCTGGACGACATACCCGTCCCGCACAAGATCGCTGATTAGCATCAGCCTCTCCCAGCAACTGCCCTTGGGGCAACTCCCCGTGCTGACGGATTGGATCGGCACAATCGTGAGTGAAGCGATCTGCGCGTGCAACAAGCGCTCATCCGCCGCTGTCAGAGATCCATCATTCAGCAGCACCACCCGCGGCGACAGGCGGAGCTGGCGCACAAAGGACTTCACCGCCAGCAGGTACATCAGCACTTCGCCATGGCAAAGCATCGTTACCACCGTCAGCGACGTATCGCTCGGGGGCAGCGGCGCGGTAGCGAGCAATCCTCGACACTGAAAATCGAACCAGCCACGGTGCAGGGCCCGTCGTGCGCGGAAGAACATACCGGCACCTTACCACGCGGCCCTGTCCCAAATGGGGACATCCCCCGCCCTCCGGCTCACACTTTTAGGTCACAGGCACTCACGCGAACCATGGGAAAATAGCGAAAGCCCGCGCGGAGGCCGGCTGCCATGCCCACGGTCGACGTCATCATTCCGGCCTACAACGCAGCCCGCTTCCTGCCCATGGCGCTCGACAGCGTCCTCGCACAAACCTTCACGGACTGGCGCATCCTGCTCGTCGACGACGGCAGTCAGGACAACACCCCGGAGTTGGTCGCCCCCTACCAGCAGCGCCTAGGCGAAAAACTGAAGTACATTCGGCAAGCGAATGCCGGTTTGCCCGCCGCTCGCAACACTGCCATTCGCCACGCCGAGGCCGAGTTCCTGGCGCTGCTCGACGCCGATGACGTGTGGCTTCCGCAGCGGCTCGAGCGCACCGTACAACGCTTCCAAGCTGATGAACGGATCGGGTTGGTCTACAGCTTCGTCGCCCGTATCGACCCGGAAGGCCGTCTCCTTGACTCCTTCACCCGCCGCAACCCGCACGGGGAAGGCCATGTCGCCCCCTATCTATACATGCGCATGCTGGATCTTCCCTGCCCCACGGTCACCTTCCGCCGACGCTGTGTGGAGGCGGTCGGCAACTTCGATGAAAGGCTGCGGGCTACCGAAGACCGCGACCTTTGGGTGCGCATCGCGCAAGAGTATGAAGTCGCGCTCATCCCGGAGATCACGGCGTACTACCGTGTTTCCCCTCAGGCCATGACCACCGATCCCAACCGCATGCTGCAAGCCCAACTACAGTTTCTCGAAAAACACTATGGAACACCCGGCTGCGGCTGGTGGGCACGACGTGTTGCCCTCGGTTGGGTTTACCGGCAGCGCGCCGAGGCCTTCGCCATCAAAGGCCATCTACGCGCTGCGCTCCTGAGCGCCTTCCGTGCCATTACCTTCTACCCTTTCCAGCCCCGCAACCTGCGCATAGCTCTTTCCGTGCTCTTGCGGTCCGTTGCTGCTACTAGACCTCGTATTCGCGTGGCAGTTTGAACGATTCAGGTTTCATCGCTCCGGTTTTTATAGGCTGCATCACTTAGACCCGTTTACCTGCAGATGTGATTGCAGTTGTTTGTTTTTCGCTGTCATCCTGAGCGCAGCCGGGGTCCCCAGCGAGCGTTCTTTGCTCGTTGGGGTGG
>CAXTNA010000217.1:0-2730 GCA_964245535.1 uncultured Acidobacteriaceae bacterium
CTTCGAGGCCTCCTGCTACACCGATCCGCTCGGCATCGAGCACCTCACCGGCGCCCTGGCCGAAAGCATCCGCTTCTTCGGCCAATGGGACGCCCCCGTGCAGCTGCGCTGGACCACCAAATTCGACGGCGTCGGGCCGCTCGTCCCTATCGAGCACAACGGCCGCACCCGCGTCCGCTTCTCGGTCAATGCCGCAGGGGTCTCACGCGGCTTCGAAGGCGGCACGGCCAACGTCACCCAACGGCTCGCGGCCCTGCGCCGCATGGCGCTGGCAGGCTACCCCGTCGGCCTCACCATAGCCCCCATCATGCCCGTCACCAACTGGCAGGACGACTACCGCGCGCTGCTCACCGCCGCCGCCGAAGCAATTCGCGGCATCGACAACGTCGACCTCACCGCTGAGCTCATCACCCATCGCTTCACGCCCGGCTCCAAGGACGTCCTGCTGAGCTGGTACCCCAAAACCACCCTCGACCTGCGCGAAGAAGCCCGCACCCAGAAGCGCAACAAATTCGGCGGCTTCAAATACGTCTACCCCAAAGACCCCATGCGCGAAATGCGCACCTGGTTCGAAGCCAACATCGCAGAGATTCTCCCGGCAGCGCGCATCCTGTACTGGACGTAAAAATAGCGCCCTCAGCTCATCCAACTTAGAGCGAGTTGGGGCTGCTACATGAGCGCCAAAGGCGCGTTCCATACCAGCCTAGGCCGCAAGGCCTAGGTCTACGAAGGCCATGCCGGCGAGGGCTGAAAGCCCGACCTAGAATAGCTTGGACGCTTATAGGGCGGGCTTTCAGCCCTTGGACATAAGTTTTTGCACGCACCTAGCATTGCGGCCCAGGCTGGTATAGAAGCGCCTTTGGCGCTGAGATTCTCGCAAAGTCTGCGATAAATGGATGCTTTATCGTGCAGTGTAACAATGCATAACAAACCACCGTGTATTGATAACCCCACAGAGTTCCGAATGACGAAGCGAACTTTCCACTTCACCCTTACCCTTGCGGCGTCCATCGTGCTTCCTACAGCACTTGCTTCACCACCACGGCAAACTCCGCCCGGCCCGCTCGGAAACAAGGTCGGCCTCGTCACCCGTGAGATCACGCCCGCCAAGCCCCGCAACTGGCGCGGGGCCGCCGACCACGTCTTGCACACCGTCATCTGGTACCCAGCCGCCAGCACAGCAACGGAAACCCCACAGTTCATCGGTCCACCCAATCAGCCGCTCTTCAACGCCGGCTCCGCGATGCCGCATGCCGCTTTCGCACCCGCCTTGCACAAGCTGCCGGTCATTCTTCTTTCGCACGGCACCGGCGGCTCCGCCGAGCAGATGGCCTGGCTGGGAACGGCGTTGGCCCGCGCCGGCTTTGTCGCCGCCGCCGTCGATCACCCCGGCAACAACGCCGTCACCGGCTACACCCCGGAGGGCTTCGCCCTCTGGTGGGAGCGCGCCACAGACCTCACCGAGGTACTCGACGGTCTGCTCGCCGACCCGGAACTCGGGCCGCACCTCGACCATGACCGCATCGGCGCTGCCGGCTTTTCGCTCGGCGGCTACACCGTGCTCGAGCTCGGCGGCGCACGCACCGATGTCAGCCTGTTCTTCGATCTATGCCGTCGCGAACCGGGAAATCCAACCTGCCACGTTCCCGAGATGCGCGATCTGGGCACACCACAGCAGATCCTCGCCGCCGTGCGCAAAACCAGCGGCGAAAGCCTCGCCCTATCCGGAGAAAGCTATCGCGATCCACGCATCCGGGCCGTCTTCGCCATCGCGCCCGCGCTCGGCTTTACCCTTACCCCGGACAGCCTGCGCGCGATGCGCCTACCGGTGGCCTTGATTGTCGGCAGCGCCGACCCGATCGCCCCAGCCCCGCAAAATGCCGATCTGCTCCACGCTGCCATCCGTGGCGCAAAAGAAACCCTGCTTCCCGGCGTCGCGCATTACACCTTTCTGGACGCCTGCACCGCAGCAGGCAAGCAGGGAATCCCGCAATACTGCACAGACCCGGCAGGAGTAGACCGCTCCGCCATACATGCCACGGTCTCCACTTCCGCCGTACAATTCTTTAACCGCACCTTACGAGTACCATGAGGCTTCTTAGTCACAACTTCTTGCCATTCCAAAGCTCATCGTTCCATCCCGTAGCCCATCATTTGTCATCCCGTAGCCCATCATTTGTCATCCCGTAGCCCATCCTTTGTCATCCCGTAGCGCAGCGAAGGGATCTGCTTTCCCGTGCAGGTCAGTAAAGTGTAAGGAAAGCGGATCCCTCCGCTTTGCTACGGGATGACAAGGTCACATCACCAAAGACAACCATCCGCTAGCGATGCTGTCCCAACCGGGCGATCTGCTCCGTATCCATCTCTCCACGAATCTGCAGCAGATAATGCGTATTCGCCTTTTCCAGCTCCGCCCGCGCTCCCGCGATCCGATCGATCTCGGCAAACAGGGCCGCCTCATCCAAAACCCGCGTCCGCGTGAGCGCCCCCATACGGTTCTGCTCCTGTTCCAGCTCCTGTAACCGCTTCAGCAAAACCGCCCGGTTCGTTTCAAAGATGGCGTCCATGCGGCGTTGCTGGTCGGAACGCAGCCGCAAATCTTTCGCAAAATGCTTGTCGTCCCACCAGCGGCCCGGCGGCCCAAGCTGCAGACCGCCGCGCACCGTGGTCACGGTTCCTGCAGATTCCGGCGCTGACTCCCCATGGCCGCGGGAAAAAGCGGTGTCTGCC
>CAXTNA010000218.1:0-2632 GCA_964245535.1 uncultured Acidobacteriaceae bacterium
TCATCTATCTCGGATCTATTGCCGGCCATCTGGTCTACCCCGGAGGCCACGTCTACTGCGCCACCAAAGCAGCTGATCGCTCCATCACCGAGGGTTTACGCATCGATCTGAACGGCACGCCCATCCGCGTCACCTCCATCGACCCCGGGATGGTCGAAACCGATTTCAGCAACATCCGTTTTCGCGGCGATGCCGAACGAGCGAAAAAAGTCTACGCCGGTCTCGATCCACTCACGCCCGAAGACATCGCCGAAACCATCCTTTGGGTCGCGTCCCAGCCCGCCCACGTCGAAATCCAGACCGTGGTCGTGACGCCGACTGCGCAGGCAAATGCGTACATTGTCAGCCGCAAATCATAACGGCTTAGAGGGCCTAACAGGCCCTGCACATGAAGCTGGGATAGAACTGGTTTGTCATCCCGTAGCGCAGCGCAGGGATGACAACCAGTCGCCTACTAAGTAGAATGGGTCGGCTGCCAAATGATTACAACTTCACCGACCAGCCCAACTGCTCCAACTCCCGCTCCAGCGTGGCCAGGGCCATTTCCAGCGCATTGCGACGGTGCGGGCTCGATGTCCGCTCGCTCAGCACGCGTTCCCGCTGCATCTCCAGGCTCTGGATGCGCCGTTTTATTTCCGCATCATCCCGCCGTGCAGTAGCTACGCCCTGTGCCGTGGCGCGCGCCTCGGCTGCCTGTGCCTGCTGTTCTTCCACGTTCTTTGACTCCCAGCCTTTGGACATCGTGCTCTCCTCGCCCACTATCGTTGCTGCCCGAAACGGTACACAATCCCTGCATTGATCCCAAGATTGTTCTGCAATCCACCGCCAAACGTCGTACCGACATAGGTCGGCGAAACACGAAAGGCGAGGTTCGGAAAGAAGTTGTAATCCGCATTAAAGTTCGCCGTAAATGCCGGCCGGAACCCATCCTGCCAAAGCCCAACCTGCTGTCCGGTCAACCCTTGCGCGCCGCCTGAGAAGATGCCCCACACTACGCCGCCCGTTCCCTTCACGCTCAGCGCGACCTTTTCCTTCGCATAAAAGCGATAGTTCACACCGCCAGTGAAAAAGTACTCATTGATCTGCGGTCGCGGGACCTGCGGATACACCAACCCAAAACTCTCGACTTGATACGCACGACCGAACGATCCGCGTGCATCGCCGACAACTGCCAGCCGTGGCGTGAGGTAACGGTCAGCCTCGGCAGCCCACGTCACTTCATTATTCTTCCGATTCGCCGGCCCGCTCTTCCAGCGCAGGTATCCGCCCCCGCCGAAAGCCTCATAGCGATGCGCATAGGTGTCGTGAATGGTGCGCTGAATGCGCGCCTGCCGGCTTGCGTTGGTCTCGCGCCGCGGTCGCCGCTGAGTTGGCTGCTTGCGTTGCGCTTCGCCCTTTCCCCATGCCCCGAAGAGCTGAGCGAATAGAACCAAAGCGGCTATGCTGCCCACTATCCACCGCTGCATTGCCCACCGTCGACTGACGTGCAAACTTCCGACCAAAGCAAAACTCCTGCATCTGCACTTGCAGCCGAAGCCACATCCTCTATTAGAACATCCGTACCGTTCTTGAAGAAGGTGTGCACGTGCAGAGCAGCCTGCTGCAGCTGATATAGGCAGCTTCGTCGCCAAGTGCACCGCACTGCGCCGAAGTCTCGAACCTGCGGCCCACTTCAGCTCGAAGCAATGTTGACGGCCTGTTCCTTGTAACGCCCATCTTCCAACAACCGGAGCATGAATGCCGCTAAATCCGCACGGGTGATCTTATGCGCCGTTTCTCCGCTACCCAGCTCAAAGGTCCGCACCTGCCCGGTCGCTTCACCGTCAACCAGATGCCCCGGACGAAGCAGCGTCCACTCCAACCCACTCGCTTCGACCACCGGCTCCATCGTCTCCTTATCGTGCATGGCCCCGCGCAGCAACGTCGGCATAATCAGGTGCTCGTACCAGCTTGGGACCAGTTCCTCCGTTCCGCCGACCCCGATTGCCGAAATCACCAGCAGGCGCTTGACGTCATGCGTGCGCATCGCGGCGATCACATTGCGTGCGGCATTGGTTTCAAGCGAGGTTTCTTTCCACGGCGTGTGGCCGCCCAACGCGTCGAGCACCGCATCCTGTCCGGCCACCGCCGCATCCACCGCCGCGCCGTCGAGCACATCACCCTCCACCACGCGCGCACCGTCGCCTTCGAAATCCTTTGCACTATGCACAAAGGCCGTTACGGTATGGCCTGTCGCCAGCGCCTGCTTGACGATCGCCTCACCCGTTTTGCCCGCCGCCCCAATTACCAGAATCTTCATCGTTGTTCCTCGCCTGGTTGGATGCATGAGGTTGCAGGGAAAATTCTTGGTTGGCAGTTGTCAGTTCTTAGCGGTTCGTTACGTCCCCGACCACTTCCATCAACAACTAAGAACTGACAATTGACAACTCTTCGCCCTTGCCCCTACCCCACCCCACCGCTTACCCTGAAACTCTATGTATGAAGATTTTGTCGCCACCGACCGCTGGACGGAAGAAGCCCTGCACTGCGTTTGGAAGGGCACGGTCGTCGCCATCGCCACCCGCCACGCCGATGCCACCGATATCCGCTTCAGTGTGAACGAGCGCCCGCTGTGGATTGCCATGCCAAATAC
>CAXTNA010000219.1:0-2523 GCA_964245535.1 uncultured Acidobacteriaceae bacterium
GATGCTGGGTGTGTCCCTGGTCATGTTTGACGGCATTTTTATGAACTACTTCGCCAGCGTCGAGGTCGGCGGCGTTACGCTGATCAACAATGCCAAGGACCTGTTCAACGCGCCATTTAATGTGATTGGGGCCGCGGCGGGGGCGGCTTCCCTGCCGTTCTTCACATCGCTCTTCCAAAGCGGCCGCTTGTATGACTTTTCCGCCTCGGTCGGCAGGACGGTTTCGCGATTGGTGAGCGTTGGGCTGCTCGTTTCTGCCTGGATGATCGCGCTCGCGCCCTGGCTGATGGATCTCTTCCGCGGCGGGCGTTTTCGGCGCGCCGACACAGTCGAAATGACGCAGCTGTTTGCGATCCTTGCCGTGACCTTGGCGCTTTGGGCTGTGCAGGGCATCTATGCCCGGGCATTTTATGCAGCGAGCGATACGCGCACACCCGCCGTTGCCGGCACGCTCCTTACGCTGCTTTCCGTGCCGCTGTACTGGGGGCTGTTTCGCAGCCGGAGGTTGGAGGGCTTGGCCTTTGCGTCGGACCTCGGCATCACGGCGCAGACGCTCACCTTGGCCGTGCTGCTGCATCGCAGGCGGCTGGTCAGCCTGCTGCACGTGGACGGGCTTGAGATCGGCCGGGCGGCCTTGACCGCGGTGTGTGCGGCGGTGGCCATCGTCTTTGTGGCCTACCGTCTTCCGCCGGCGCATACCCATGCGCAAGATGCAATTGTCGTCCTGGTAGGCAGTGCGATTTGGGCGGCGGTCAGCTTCGGTTTTCTGAAGTTGACCGGTTCCCAGTTGCCCGATCAGGTGTTGCGGCGCCGGCGAGCCGCTTAAGCGCACTACTGCGGTTGGGCTGCGTTGGCAGCAGCGTTGGCTTTGTCCTGTTGCCGGGCCGCCTTCTTTACCTTGCGCGAACTGAGCGCTTTGGCATCGGCTTTATCGGCCTTGGCCTGTTCCTTGTCGACTTTGTGCTGCTGCTGAGCGCTGGCTTTGGCTTCCTTCCGAAGCTCCTCATTGGCATGGTCGTTGGTTTGTTGGGCGAACCCGGGACAGGACAGCAACAGAGCAAGGCCGGATGTGGCGAGCGTACGAGAAACTTTCACGAGCAAATCTCCTTCTATCTTGAGATGTGCCGTCGCGCCGCACAGTCGCTCCAAGATCTACCGTGACTCCGCTGAGTCATCCCAGCTTCGCATCTTCGTACTCTTCGTTCCACGCCGTTTGAATCGCCTCCAACAGGCTTTCGTTTGACTTTTCCGGATCACCGACAAAGCCAGGCAGTTCGGTCACCCATTTGTGCAGATCCGTAAAACGCACAGAATACGGTTCCACGTCAGGGTGCTGCTCTTGCAATTGAATGCCAATTTCCAATACGTCGGTCCAGGTGATTTCACGCGGCATGGCGAATGCAACTCCTCCCTGCAGTGTAAAGGCTCACCGTGCCAAGTAGCTTGCTGCTGTCAGAATTGCAGTGCTGCGAAAGGGATGCAGCATGAGCAGATCGGCGTCGCCCGTGATAAGAACGTCGGCTTTGCCTGCCAAGGCTACATCGAGGAACTTATTGTCTTTGGGATCGCGACAGATCCGGACGTACTCTTCGATGTTTACCGATGCCATGTCGCCGATGATGTCCTCGACTGCACGCAGACGATCCTTCCGCGGCATAAATCGATCGAACTTTGGCCTACTCACCACTTCTCGCAACTCGTTCCGGATGGTTGGCGATGAGAGCACCTTTCCCTTCGTAAATGCCTTTACCAGTGCCCGGCGCGGGATCGAATCCCGAAAAAGCAAGGCACTGATGATGACATTCGTGTCGAGCACCACAAGCTCAAGCCTTTCGATCAAGAGCCGCCTCAAGCTCTTCCAACTCTTGTTCGCTTGTGCCGGAAGCCTCGATAGCATCACTGATGCGGTCCATCGCGGCAATGGCGCGCTGGCCTCGTGCTTCCCGCAATTGCTGGAACTCCTTTTCGCCGATCAGCGCAGCCACAAATTGTGTGCCTTGCTGAATCACAACAAGATCTTTGCTGACCGAGTTGAGGAGATCCGGCATCGCGGCGATGAACTCCTCTTTGGAGACTTCACGCATCATGGAGCTAGTTTAAGGGAAGCAAGGTGATATCGCTCCTATGCTATTCACTATTGCGTACGCAAAACGGTTAAACTGGTTTGCCGATGTCTTCTGCGTCCCAGTTGTCCGTCAGTCAACCTTCAGCGCCGTCCCCCGCCCAGCGTCGCATGACCATACGCCGCCGTCTGCTGGCCGCCGAGCGCCGGTTGCGGGAGCTTGGCTCCATCGGCTCGGCGCTGCTTGACACGGCGCACCCCTATATGGCGCACATTGTGCCCATGCGCCGCTGCAACCTGGCCTGCACCTACTGCAATGAGTTCGATGATGTATCGAAGCCCACGCCCATCGCCGAAATGCGCCGCCGCGTCGATCATCTCGGCCGGCTTGGAACGGCGGTTATCACCATCTCCGGCGGCGAGCCGCTGCTGCACCCCGAACTTGACGAGGTGATACGCCG
>CAXTNA010000220.1:0-2337 GCA_964245535.1 uncultured Acidobacteriaceae bacterium
GTACCTGCAGCACCTGCCGTATGGCTTTCATCGATTCACAGCGGGGCTGACGCTAGTAATGGAGCTTCTGCTGGTGTTTTTGGCGTTTTTGCCGCGGCCATGGAGGCTTGCGTGTTTTGTGTTGGTGACCGTGTGGCAGGCAGGGGTGATTGCGACGGCGAACTACGCGTTTCTGAACTATTTGGTGTTGATTTTGGGTGTATTGCTGCTGGATGACCGCGCGCTGCTGCGCTTTGTGCCATGGACGTGGCGGAAGGGGTTGTTGGACGAGGGTGCGCTTCCGCCGGTGCAGACTGGGGTAGGGTCGGCAAGAATCGGCGTGCGGCGGCACCCGCGCGAGGTGATCCGGGCGCTGCGCATTGCCCTCACGTCGGTGGGGCTTACATGGCTGGCATATGCGACGGCGGTTCCGCTCTTGGCGATGTTCTGGCCGTCGGTTCCGTTGCCCATGGGCCCGATTGCGGCGCTTGAGCCCTGGCGGGTGGCCAACACCTATGGGCTATTTGCGGTAATGACGCCGCACCGGTATGAAGTTGAGTTTGAAGGCTCGGCGGACGGGCGGACGTGGACGGCGTATCCGTTTCGTTACAAGCCGCAGAATCCTGAGGAGCGGCCGCGAATCTATGCGCCGTATCAGCCGCGGTTCGACTGGAATCTGTGGTTTGCGTCGTTGACAACGTGGGGGCAGGCGCCGATCGTGGCGCGCACCGAGATACGCTTGCTGGAGGGAAGCCCGGCGGTTCTGGGGCTGTTTGGGGATAACCCATTCCGGGCGCACCCGCCGCGGTTTGTGCGTGCGGTGCTTTGGCAGTACTGGTTTTCAACGGCCGCGGAGAAGCGGGCCACCGGGGCGTGGTGGCGGCGGCGGAGGCTCGGCACCTATGCACCGACGATTACACGCGAGCCCGACGGCAGTTATGCGGCGGTGGCTGTGCCGACATGGAACGGACCGCTGGAGTGACGGGTTGCATCGTGTTTGCATCGAACGGTGCGGTGGTGCAAGCGAGCTATGGTCTCGTCACCCAAAGGAGATTTCAAATGGATCGCAATGCGATGGCGGTATGGCAGGGTGGGTTGAAGGACGGCAAGGGCATTTTGAGCACGCAAAGCGGCGTGCTGCATGAAACGCCGTACAGCTTTGGAACACGCTTTGAGAATGGACAGGGAACGAATCCGGAAGAGCTGATCGCGGCTGCGCATGCGGGCTGTTTTACGATGGCGCTGTCGAGCCAGTTGACGTCCGTGGACAAACCGCCGCAACAGCTGGACACCACCGCGACAGTGACCATGGAAACCACCGACGATGGGCCGACGGTAACGAAGATTCACTTGAAGACGCGCGCGCGGATACCGGGAATTGAGAAGCAGCAGTTTGATGAACTGGCGACGAAAGCAAAGGAAGGCTGCCCGATCTCGCGGCTGTTGAAGGCGGCGGAGATTTCATTGGACGCGCAGCTGGTGTAATGAACGATGCGGAGGCGGTCCTTTGAGGAACGCATGAAGGCAACGCCATCTCGCTTGTCATCCCGTAGCGGAGGGGAGGGATCCGCTTTCCTCTGCGTTTCTACGACCTGGAAAGAAAGCAGATCTCTCCGCTGCGCTACGGGATGACAATTTATGAAGCGGACAGTACCAACGCCGAGGCAACTACACCATCAGTGCGCGTGGGCGTGACTGTGGCTGCCGGGACCGTGGTGGTGGTGCGAGTGCCCGTCGATGGCTTGCGGCTTGGGAGGCATCGCGCAGCCATCGGTGGTGAGGCAGGGGCTGACCTCAAGCTGGATAGTGGTGTGATAGATGCCGAAATGATCGCGCAGTTGGTGGTTGAGGCGATCGACCACGGCTTCGCATTCGGCCAGCGGCATCTCGGCGACCTGCACGTGGCTGGCCAGGGCGTGATTCTGGGAGGCCAGGCTCCAGATGTGGAGGTCGTGCACGTCGAGCACGCCCGCCACGCCGCGCATGGCGGCACGCAAGGCGACGACATCGACCGAACGCGGTGTGCCTTCGAGCAGGATGTGCAGGGTTTCGCGCATGATGCCGTAGGAGCTCCAGAGGATCATGGCGGCAATGACGAACGAAAGCAACGGGTCGATCCACTGCTGATGTGTGACAGCGATCAGGAAACCGCCGATGATGACGGCGGCCGTGGAGAGCGTGTCGCCGAGCATGTGCACAAAGACGCTGCGGATATTGACGTCACCGGAGAAGCGCCAGAGCAGGCCGGCGATGACGCCGTTCATGACCACACCAAAGGCCGCGACGATCATCATCAGGCGCGGTTCGACGGCGACCGGATGCAAGAGCCGCAGGACGGCATCGACGGCGATCCAGACC
>CAXTNA010000221.1:0-2155 GCA_964245535.1 uncultured Acidobacteriaceae bacterium
GTGTACGATCGAACGCAACCCCGAGTGCGATGAGGTCACGGACCCGTTCCGGCCCTTCGGCGCAAAGAATTTCAACAGCTTCGCGCCGGCAAAGACCTGCCCCGGCCCGTAGGGTGTCTTCCACGTGCTCGGCGATGCTGTCTTCGGCGGTCATCACGGCGGCGATGCCACCCTGCGCGTAGCGCGTGTTGCTTTCGGCGAGCCTCGATTTGGTCACCAGCGTGACCTGATTCGTTCGCGTCAATTCCAGTGCCGCGACCAACCCTGCGATGCCGCTGCCGACCACGATGACGTTCATGCGTTTCCTGTGATCCCCGTAGTGGGGGACGTCGCAGCCAGCGGAGCCGGGAGGGCGCTCAGCATCCGTTCCAACGCGATGCGGGCAGGTATGGCGACCGCTTCCGGCACCTGAATCCGATTGAGCTGCTCGCCACGTTCCAATGCCTCCAGCACCCAAGCCAGATAGCCCGGATGAATGCGGTACATCGTGGAGCAAGGGCAGACCACCGGATCAAGACAGAAATTGGTTTTGTCCGGATGATCGGCAGCGAGCCGTTGCACCAGATTGATTTCCGTCCCGATGGCGATGGCCGCTCCCGGCGCAGCAGCTTCTACGGCTTTACGGATGTAATCCGTGGAACCGGCCTCGTCCGCGGCGTCCACAACCTCCATTGGGCATTCCGGATGCACAATCACGCGCACGCCGGGGTGCGCGGCCCGTGCCGCCGCAATCTGCTCTACGGTAAAACGCTTGTGTACCGAGCAGAAACCGTGCCATAAAATGACCTGCGATGCGTGCAGCACCTCCGCGCTCGTTCCGCCAAATGGCTTGCGCGGGTCCCACAGCGGCATCTGCTCAAGCGGAATGCCCATCGCTTTGGCGGTGTTGCGGCCGAGGTGCTGGTCTGGAAAGAAAAGAACGCGCTGTCCGCGCTCAAGAGCCCAACGCAGCACGGTGGTGGCGTTCGATGAGGTGCATACAATTCCCCCGTGTTCGCCGCAAAAGCCCTTCAGCGCTGCCGAAGAGTTCATGTAAGTAACAGGAATGACCGGCACGCGCCCGTCCGCGTCCGGTTCGGTGCCGAACAGCTCTTCGAGTTGTTCCCAGCAAGCGGTCACGGATTCAAGATCGGCCATGTCCGCCATGGAGCAGCCGGCCGCCAGGTTAGGCAGGATTACCGCCTGGCTTGCGCCGGACAGCATGTCTGCGGTCTCCGCCATGAAGTGCACACCGCAAAAAACAATCGCTTCTGCAGCGGCTCGCGTCTTGGTCGCCTGGGCCAGTTGAAAGGAATCGCCGACAAAATCCGCGTGCCGCACCACCTCGTCGCGCTGATAAAAGTGGCCGAGCACCACAACACGATCGCCCAAGGTATGCTTGGCCGCCCGGATACGAAGATCCAGTTCCGCCGGCGAGGCCTCGCGGTATTCGCGGGGCAGCACACCTTGCCGCGGCGCGTCCTGGGCGATCGGATCCGCAGCAGAGGCACCCGGACCGTAAGTTGGCGGCATGCTGTCAAACACCCATGGGTTCTGCAGCAGCCCAGGGTCGCAGCTGGTGCTTGCCGCGGCGGGCATTGCGCCTTGTTTTGCAATCTGAACCAACGGCGGTGCTGGTGCCAAGATTTCCAAGTCTTTGTCCTCAGGCTGCCGGGCCCTGTTGCCATAAGCTCCAGTGCCCATGCCCACTTTTCCCTACACCCTAGACTACGCTTCCCATTCGGGTATCCCACTGCAACAGATAGGGCAGAACTCTCCTTACACTGTCCCAAACTGGAAATCTCGCTGTGCATTGGATGCACAGCAAACTGGCGAGGCTCACGCGCAAGGACCACCTACGTGTCGAGCGCTTTGTTCTGATATCTCCAGCAACACGCTATGGAGTCGTAGCAGCCTGCCGTGCGGCCGCTGCAGTGGTGACCGACGCGGCACCTGGCAGCTGGCTGACGTTCCATCCCCCACCTAACGCCTGAATGAGCTGCACGGCGGCGGTCATCTCATTGACCCGCAAGGTTACTTGCGTTTGCTGATTGGTAAGCAGGGTGTTTTGGGCCGTGATGACATTCAGGTATGGATCCAAACCGGTCCTGTACCGTGTTTGGGCTATGTCCAGATAGCGCTGCGCGGACTGTACGGCGGCCTGTTCGCGAAGATC
>CAXTNA010000222.1:0-2130 GCA_964245535.1 uncultured Acidobacteriaceae bacterium
CCTAGGCCGCAAGGCCTAGGTGCATCCCCGTACCAAGCGGAAAGGGCTGAAAGCCCGATCTATAAATCGTTGTCACCGAGTGTCCCGGTACGTCATCAATCAATCGAAATCTTCCGCAGTAACCGGAAGTCGCTCAGCATCTTTCCCGTCCCCAACACCACAGACGCCAACGGATCGTCGGCAATCGACACAGGCAAACCCGTCTCTTCACGGATGCGCTTGTCAAGATTCTTGATCAGGGCGCCGCCGCCCGTGAGCACGATGCCGCGGTCGGAGATGTCGGCCGACAACTCCGGCGGCGTGCGTTCGAGCGCCACGCGGATCGCATTCATGATCGTCGCAATCGACTCCCCCAGCGCCTCGCGGATCTCGGAATCTTCAATCGTGATTGTCTTCGGCACGCCTTCAATCAGGTTGCGGCCTTTGATGTCCATCGTGATCGGCTTGTCGAGCGGAAACGCCGAGCCTAGTTCGATCTTGACCTGCTCGGCCGTACGCTCGCCGATGAGCAGGTTGTATTTGCGCTTCAGATACGTCTGCACGGCATCGTCCATCTGGTTGCCGGCCATGCGCACGGAACGTGAATACACAATGCCCGCCAGCGAAATCACCGCAATATCTGTCGTGCCGCCGCCGATGTCGACCACCATGTTGCCGCCCGGCTCGGTGATCGGCAAGCCCGCGCCGATCGCCGCCACCATCGCCTGCTCTACCAAGTGGACCTCGGAGGCTTTCGCACGGTACGCCGAGTCCATCACCGCGCGCTTTTCCACCTGCGTGATCTCGCTGGGGACGCCGATGACGATGCGTGGGTGCACCATCATCTTGCGGTTGTGCGCCTTTTGAATGAAGTAGTTCAGCATCTTTTCGGTGTGCTTGAAATCCGCAATCACACCGTCTTTCATCGGCTTGATGGCGATGATGTTGCCCGGTGTGCGGCCAAGCATCTCTTTCGCCTCTTTGCCCACCGCCTCGACCTCGTTGGTCACGCGATTCACCGCAATGATCGAGGGTTCATTGACGATGATGCCTTTACCCGCGGCATACACCAGCGTGTTGGCCGTGCCAAGGTCGATGGCGAGGTCGCTTGAGAAGAGCGAAAAGATCGACCGCATGTTGCTGACGCGGCCGGTGCGCGTCTGGAAATTCATCAAAGACATGTAGTGCTGGGATCCTGAACAGCGTTTCCCTCATTGTACGGTGTCGAACCTGCAGGCCCCTGGAAACCCTGTGCATCAGTAGGCACGCAGCGCAGAGCCCGCGCGAACTCAGATCAGCGCGCGAGTGCGGCATCCTGTGCTCTGGTTCCTGCCGACACCCGAACGCCGATCCTGTGCTCCACCCAGCGACGCACGGCGTCCGTGTGAAACTCGGTCAGAGCCGCCACTACATAGCAGTAAAGCAGCGTCGTTAGCAGGATGCCAAAACCGGCCAGCAGGTACCATCCGCTTGGAATCCAGCGGCGATCGCCCGCGGCCAACGACGTTAACAGCACGGCAAAAGGCAGGTGCGCCACGTACAGCGTGAACGACCCACGAGCCAGAAAGCGCGTACCGCGTACAAGGGCGCCGTTCTCCGCCGCACGGCCGCGTGCCGAAAGCAAGACCAGGAGAACCACTGCAGTCGCAAGCGCCAGGAGATAATCGTTTCCCAGCCAGGGCAGCACCTGCTTTTTCGAAAGCACAAAGAAAAGTGGCACGTAACAGGCGATCAGCCCATACCGCACGTGCACAGGCCATGCCGGTAAGGGAGACCGCGCCAGCAGGGCTCCGAGCAACCACACGGGGAACATCCCCAGAACACCCCAGCCGGCAATCGTACCGGATACGAACAGCGCAGCAACCATCCACAACCGTTGTTTTCCAGCGCCCTTTCGCGACCATAGGACAAGTCCCAACGGAAACAGAAGGTAATACCAGAACTCAAAGGAAAGGCTCCACAACGCACCGTCGGAGCCCAGCGTCGGCACATGCAGGCCACCCACAAAGGCCACATTTCCCAGGAAGATCCCGGGCGAAAGTCGCGGCCGTACCGCCGCCGTCAGGTGGTTGTACCCGGCCCCGCCGTAAAGTAACGGAGCGTGGTGCAGCCTCAGCCCGAGCCAATCCCAAAGCACGCAAAGCAGCAATC